>NZ_CP108036.1:5988750-6292500 GCF_036170895.1 Streptomyces erythrochromogenes
CGTTCCGGCACGATTCGCGAGCAATATCACAGTATGTGAAGGGGCCGCGGCCATGGTGGCGAAGAAGACAGCGGTCTCCGGGGACCCGGCTCCCGCCGAGAAGGCGACGGCGGCCCGTAAGACGGCCGCCAAGAACGCATCGGCGAAGAAGGCACCGGCGAAGAAGTCGGCCGTGGCCGAGAAGGCTCCGGCCGAGAAGGCGACCGCGGCCGGGAAGAAGACGACCGCAGTCAAGAAGACGACCGCCGTCGAGAAGCGGACGGCCACGGCCAAGAAGGCCGCGGCCGAGGGGGCGGCGCACGCCGCGAAGCAGACTGGAGTCCGGAACGTGGTTGCCAAGAAGAGCACCGGCGCGGCGCGGCAGACGGCCGCGGCCGCCACGAGCGGGCTCCCCAAGACCCGGGTCACGGCGGCGGCCGCCGCCGCCCCCGGTGAGCTAGCGGTACGGCCCGGGGAGGACCCCTGGGCGCCCCAGGAGGTCGAGGAGGCCCGCGCGGAGCTGGTGTCGGAGGTGCTGCGGCTGCGCGCCGAGCTCGACGCCTCCGAGGTGGCCATCTCCGGCCTGATGCGGGACTCGGGCGACGGCGCCGGCGACGACCAGGCCGACACGGGCACCAAGAACATCACGCGCGAGTCGGAGCTCGCGCTCGCGGCCAACGCCAGCTCCATGCTGGAGCAGACCGAGCGGGCCCTGGAACGGCTGGAGGCGGGCACGTACGGGCTCTGCGAGAACTGCGGGCAGCCCATCGGGAAGGCCAGGATGCAGGCCTTCCCGCGGGCCACGCTGTGCGTGGACTGCAAGCAGAAGCAGGAGCGGCGGCACTAGGG
This sequence comes from Streptomyces erythrochromogenes, assembly GCF_036170895.1. NCBI lineage: Bacteria > Bacillati > Actinomycetota > Actinomycetes > Kitasatosporales > Streptomycetaceae > Streptomyces > Streptomyces erythrochromogenes. The sequence goes on from NZ_CP108036.1 coordinate 5,989,579, forward strand.
GGCACCGGGGGGTGCGGCGGTCGGTGACGGGAAAGGCGGCAGGCGGGGCGGGCGGTGTGCGGGGGCCCTGACGTACCCTCGTCTGGTCAGGGTCCAGGAGAAGCCTGGGTCGGCTAGTTCGAGGGACTCACGTGGCAGAGGCGGAGCGCATCATCGGTACGCCGGAGGTCGGGGACGACGCCCAGCCGGAGTCGGCCGCGCCCAAGGGGCGTCGGCGGATCGCGGCTTTGCTCGTCGTGGCGGTGCTCGCCTACCTGCTGGACCTCGGCACCAAGATGCTGGTCGTGGCGAAGCTGGAGCACCAGCCGCCGATCGAGATCATCGGCGACCTGCTGAAGTTCGAGGCGGTCCGCAACCCGGGCGCCGCGTTCGGGTTCGGCGAGGCCTTCACCATCATCTTCACCGGCATCGCCGCGGCCGTGATCGTGGTGATCGTGCGGCTGGCGCGCAAGCTCTACAGCCTGCCGTGGGCGATCGCCCTGGGGCTGCTGCTCGGCGGTGCGCTGGGCAACCTGACCGACCGGATCTTCCGTTCGCCGGGCGTTTTCCGCGGGGCGGTCGTCGACTTCATCGCGCCGGCCCACTTCGCCGTCTTCAACATCGCCGACTCGGCGATCGTGTGCGGCGGCATCCTCATCGTGCTGCTGTCGTTCAAGGGCCTGGACCCGGACGGCACCGTCCACAAGGACTGATCGAAGCGCTGATCGCGGGACGGCCCGTCCGCCCCGTCCTGCATACTCGACGGGTGAGTACGATTCCCGAGATCCGCACCCTGCCCGTTCCCGATGGCCTCGAAGGCGAGCGCGTCGACGCCGCCATCGCCCGTATGTTCGGTTTTTCCCGGACCAAGGCGGCCGAGCTGGCGGCCGAGGGGAAGGTGTCGGTCGACGGCAGCGTCGTCGGGAAGTCCGAGCGCGTGCACGGTGGCGCCTGGCTCGAGGTCGAGATGCCCGCGCCCCCGCGGCCGGTCGAGGTCGTGGCCGAGCCGGTCCCGGGCATGGAGATCGTCCACGACGACGACGACATCGTCGTCATCATGAAGCCGGTGGGCGTCGCCGCCCACCCGAGCCCCGGCTGGACCGGCACCACCGTCATCGGTGGCCTCGCCGCCGCCGGCTACCGCATCTCCACCTCCGGCGCCTCCGAGCGCCAGGGCATCGTGCACCGCCTCGACGTCGGCACGTCCGGCCTGATGGCCGTCGCCAAGTCGGAGCGCGCGTACACCTCGCTGAAGAACCAGTTCCGCGAGCGGGTCGTGGACAAGCGCTACCACGCGCTGGTGCAGGGCCACCCGGACCCGATGAGCGGCACGATCGACGCGCCGATCGGCCGCCACCCGAGCGCGGACTACAAGTGGGCGGTGACCCAGGACGGCAAGGCCTCCGTCACCCACTACGACCTGATCGAGGCCTTCCGCGCCGCCTCGCTGCTGGACATCAAGCTGGAGACGGGGCGCACGCACCAGATCCGCGTGCACATGTCCGCGCACCGCCACCCGTGCGTCGGCGACCTCACCTACGGGGCCGACCCGACCGTCGCGAAGCGGCTCGGGCTCACCCGCCAGTGGCTGCACGCGGTCCGGCTGGGCTTCGAGCACCCCGCGGACGGGCAGTGGGTGGAGTTCGAGAGCACCTACCCGGCGGACCTGCAGCACGCCCTCGACGTGATCCGGGCCGAGAGCGAATAGCGGCTCCGGCCCGCGGCCCCGGCGCGCGAGCCCGACACGCGGCCGCGGCCCTGAGCGCCGAGGCCCGGCGCGGCGGCCTGGCAGGGTGGGGGAGTGGATCAGCTTGCTCTGCTGTTCGTGCTCCTGCTCGGGGCCGTGGTCATGGTGCCCCTCGGGGACCGGCTGGGGCTGCCCGCGCCGGTCCTGATGACCCTCGGCGGGGTGGTCCTCGCGCTGGTGCCGGCCGTGCCGGAGGTCGAGGTACCGCCCGAGTTCATCCTGCCGCTGGTGCTGCCGCCGCTGCTGTACGCCTCCGTGCAGCGGACCTCGTGGCGCCAGTTCGCCGCCAACGTGCGGCCCATCCTGCTGCTGGCCGTGGCCCTGGTGTTCGTCACGACCGCCGCCGTGGCCGCCGTCGCCCACTCCGTGGTGCCGGCGCTGCCGATCGCCGCCGCCGTCGCGCTCGGCGCGCTCGTGGCGCCGCCCGACCCGGTCGCCGCCACCGCCGTCGCCGGATCGCTCGGGCTGCCCCGCCGCATGGTCTCGATCCTGGAGGGCGAGGGGCTCTTCAACGACGTGACCGCGATCGTGCTCTACCACGTGGCGATCGCCGCGGCCGTCAGCGGCAGCTTCTCCTGGCCCGACGCGCTCGGGGAGTTCGTGCTGTCCGCCGTCGTCGCCGTCGTCGTCGGCCTGGTCCTCGGCTGGACCACCAACCGGCTGATGGGCGGGCTCGGCGACGCCACCCTCCAGATCGGGCTGACCCTGCTCGTGCCCTTCGTCTCGTACGTGGTCGCCGAGGAGCTCCACGGGTCCGGGGTGCTGGCCGTGCTGACGACGGCCCTGTTCCTCGCCGAGTACGCCTCCGACGCCGACGACGTACTGGGGCGGCTGGCCGGGCACACCTTCTGGGAGGTCGTGGACACGCTGGTCACCGGCGTGGCCTTCGGGCTGATCGGGCTGGAGCTGCACAACGTCTTCGGGACGGCGCAGGACCGCGAGTGGGAGATGGCCGGATGGGCGGCGGTCGTCGTCGCGGTGGTCGTCGGCGTACGGCTGGCATGGCTGCTGCCGGCCGGCTGGCTCGCGAAGAAGCTGCACCAGCGGCGCGACTACGACGAGGAGATCCCGCTGAGCTGGCGGGAGAGCGTGGTGATGTGGTGGGCGGGGATGCGCGGGGTGGCCTCGGTCGCCCTGGCCCTGGCCATTCCCCTGGAGACGGCCTCCGGCGAGCCCTTCCCGGCGCGCGACGAGATCATCTTCATCGCCTTCGCGGTGATCATGGTGACGCTGGTGTGCCAGGGGCTGACCCTGCCGTGGCTGGTGCGGCGCCTCGGCGTGGAGGAGGACACCGACGCGCGGCGGGAGGCCGAGCGGCAGCTGGCGATCCGCGCCGCCAAGGCCGCGAAGCGGCGGCTGAAGGAGATCGAGGAGGTCGAGGAGCTGCCGGAGGACCTGATCGAGCAGCTGACCCGGCGCGCGTACGACGTGGGGGCCAGGATCAGCCCGGACATGGTGGACGAGGAACGGCGCGAGGCGTACGCGCAGCGGGTGCAGCGGCTCCACGACATCCAGCGGATCCAGCGGGAGATGATGTCGGCCGCCCGCCACGAGGTACTGGCCGCCCGCAGCGAACCCGGATCCGACCCGGAGGTCGTCGACCGGGTGCTGCGCCACCTCGACGTACGCAGCCTGCGCGCCCCCTAAGCCGCCGGTCGCGTGACCAGGCGTTCCAGGCCGCGGAGGAAGCGGACGTACGGGGACCAGCGGGCCCGGTGGGCGATCGTGCCCGTGCAGGCCAGTTCGGCGCGGTCCAGGCTGTCCTCCAGCACGGCGTCGTGCGCCGCGCGGTAGGCCAGCGGCCAGGTGACGCGGCTGACGCCGCTGACGGTCATCGCGAGCGTGTGCCGCAGCACGGTCCGCTCCGCGTCGACGGGCAGCACGGTGAACTCGTGGAAGCCGTGGAACCCGCGGGGCCCGGTGAAGGCGAAGCGCACCCAGGTCCCGGGCACGTACGCGGCCACGGTGTACCGCACGGGGCCGTGGCCGCCCACCGCCCCGACGGCCAGGGGTCGGTCGAGCTCCATCTCCTCCCACAGGTGGCTCGGCCACAGCCGGTCGTCCTCCCCGCCGGACAGCGTGTCGATGAGTGCGCCGACCTGGTCCGGCCCGGCCGTCAGCAGGCGTTCGTGCACGTTGAAGACGCCCATCGGTCCTCCCCTTCACATTATTAGAGATGGGTCTCTAATAATCTGGAGGGTACTCTCTGATTCATGGCGAGACCACCCCGCTTCGACACCGACCAGATCCTCGACGCCGCCGTGCGGCTGGCCGCCTCGGCCGGACCGGGCGGCGTGACGATGTCCGCCGTCGCCCAGGCGATCGGCGCGCCGAGCGGTTCCATGTACCACCGCTTCACCGGACGCCCCGCCCTGCTCGCCGAGGTGTGGCTGCGGACCGTCGAGCGGTTCCAGGAGGGCTACCTCGCCGGCCTCCACGGCCAGGCCGACCCGCACGCGGCCGCCCGTACGGCCGCCCGCCACGTCGTCGCCTGGAGCCGCGCCCAGCCAGAGGAGGCCGCTCTCCTCCTCTACGGCGCGGCGGAGTTCGGGCGCGCCGACTGGTCCGAGGAGCACACCCGGCGCGCCGACTCCGGCAACGAGCGCGTGTACGCCGCCATCGGCGGCCTCGCCGCGTCCCTCGGGTTCGCGGACGCGCAGGGCCTGGACCGGATCGTCCTGGCCCTGATCGACCTGCCGCTCTCGGTCGTCCGCCGGCACCTGCGCGCCGGCGAGGCGCTGCCCCCGCACGCCGAGGACCTCGCCGAGGAGTGCGCGGCCGCGCTGCTCGCCGCCCGCTGAGCCGTCTCTTCCGGATCTTGCCGGGCCGACAAGATCCGAAAGGGACGGCCTAGTCCTCCGAAGCGTCCGGGGCCGGGGGTGCCGGGGACGTCGCGATGCGGGGGAGGGCGTAGGGGTGGTGGGCCGCCAGCCAGGTGATCAGCGCTTCGCGGACCGCGCAGCGCAGCGTCCAGAGGTCGTCGGCGTCCTTGGCCGTGACCACGCCGCGGACCTGGACGGTGTGCGGTGTGGTGTCCGTCACGGCCAGGCCGCCGCCGCGGCCGTCCCATTCGGGCAGCTCCGCGAGGATCTGCCGGAAGCGCTCCCGCATCAGGTCCAGGGGTGCGCTGTGGTCCAGGTGCCAGAAGACCGTTCCGGTCATCTGCGCGCCGCCGCGCGACCAGTTCTCGTACGGCTTGCTCGTGAAATACGACACAGGCATCGTGATGCGGCGTTCGTCCCAGGTGCGGACGGTCAGGAAGGTCAGGGTGATCTCCTCGACCCGGCCCCACTCCTTGTCGACGACCACCGTGTCGCCGATGCGGACGGTGTCGCCGAAGGCGATCTGCAGCCCGGCGAAGAGGTTGCTCAGCGAGGACTGGGCGGCGATGCCCGCCACGATGCCGAGGACGCCCGCGGAGGCCAGCACCGAGGCGCCGACCGCACGCATCGGGGGGAAGGTCAGCAGCATCGCCGCGACGGCGACCACGACCACCACCGCCGTGACCACCCGCTGGATCAGCGTGATCTGGGTGCGCACCCGGCGGACCCGGGCCTCGTCCTCGGTCGCCGCGGCGTAGCGCGCGTACGTGGAGTCGACGGCGGCCGTCGCGATGCGCACCGCCAGCCAGGCCGCCGAGGCGATGAGCACCAGGGTGAGGAAGCGGCCGACACCGACGGGATGGTCGGGCAGGATCCCCACCCGGCGGTAGGAGCCCCGCAGGAGGGAGGTGCACAGCACCACCTGGAAGGGGAGCCGGCAGCGGCGCAGCAGTTCCCACAGCGGGGTCTCGGGATGCCGGGCGTCGGCCCGGCGCAGCAGCAGGTCGAGCAGCCAGCCCGCGATCAGGGTGGCGACCAGCGCGCCGCCGATGACCGTCACGGGGCGCAGGAAGTTCTCCGTCTCCATGGGGATGAACGTAGCGGGAAGCCGCGGCGCACCGGGTCCGGTGACGGCTGGCACGATGGAGGCATGAACATCATGCTTTTCCACTCGACGTACGGGCTGCGGCCCGCGGTGCAGGCGGCGGCCGACCGGCTGCGCGCGGCCGGTCACCAGGTCCAGGTGCCGGACCTCTTCGAGGGGCGCACCTTCGAGACCGTCGAGGAGGGCATGGCCCACCAGGACGAGATCGGCCGTGACGAGCTGCTGAAGCGGGCGGTGCTGGCCTCGGCCCCGCACTCCGACGGGGGCCTGGTCTACGCGGGCTTCTCCTTCGGCGGTTCCCTCGCCCAGCACCTGGCACTGGCCGACGAGAAGGCGCGCGGGCTGCTCCTCCTGCACGGGACGGCGGACCTGGAGGACAGCGCGTCGGTGGACGGGCTCCCGGTGCAGCTGCACATCGCGGACCCGGACCCCTTCGAGCCGCACGACTGGCTGACGGCCTGGTACCTGCGGATGCAGCGGGCCGGGGCGGACGTCGAGGTGCACAGCTACCCGGGCGCCGGGCACCTGTTCACCGATCCGGACCTCGACGACTACGACGCCGAGGCCGCGGAGCAGGCCTGGACGGCCGCGATCGGATTCCTCGACAGCCTGTAGCGGCGCGGGACATGTGCAAGCGGAAGGGCCCGGCCCGGCGGATGCCGGGCCGGGCCCTCTTCGTTGCTGGCGTCAGCCCGCCCGGTAGGCGGTCCAGCTGCTGCTCATGCGGGCCACCTGGCCGGCGGTGAACTGGTACATGCAGGAGTCGTACGTGTAGTCCATGAAGTTGCGGATGGGGTCCGCGCCGGGCTTGCTGGCGCAGCTGTCGCGCCCGGTCGGGCACTCGTACGCGGCGCTCTTCTCGGCCGGGGTGTCGGAGACGTAGTCGCCGTTGCCGTTACAGCCGCCCTGGAAGGTGTGGTACAGCCCGAGCCAGTGGCCGACCTCGTGGGTGGCGGTGTCGCCCTCGTTGTAGTTGGCGGAGGAGCCGCCGGGCAGCGAGCTGTCGAGCACGACCACGCCGTCCATCTTGGGGCTGGAGGCGTAGGAGGTCGGGAAGGTCGCCCAGCCCAGCAGGCCTCCGGAGAGCTTGGCGGTGTAGAAGTTGAGCGCGCCCGGGCCGCCCTTGCGCAGGGTGTTCTTCATGTCCTTCTCGGCCTGGGAGCCGGAGGCCAGGTTGTACCAGGAAGCGTTGTCCGTGTAGTCGGTCGACGCCAGGGTGAACTGGAAGTTCGTGTTGACGTTGCCGGTGCCCTGGCCGCCGTAGGCCGCGTTGAGGACCGCGAGCTGCTTGCCGACGTCCGTGGACGTGAGCTTGCCGGTGGTGCCGGAGTGGATGACGTGGAAGTACACGGGGATGTTCACGACGGCCTCGGCCGCGGCGAGGCTGCGCTGCGGCTGGTTCTTGAGGGCCTTGTCCAGCTTCGACTTGAGGTCGGCGTCCATGGCCTTGGCCTGCGCGTCGGTGAGCTCGTTCGGCTCGTCCGCGTGCTCGTCGTGGGCACGGGTCGCGCGGGCGTTGGCGGGGGCGGCGGCCTCGTCGGCGCACACCTCGGCGGGGGTCTTGGCGGCCGCGAGCGTGGTGGGGGCGGCAAGCGGGGTGAAGGCCAGGGTTCCGGCCAGGACCGCCGTGCTCATCAGGCGGCGGCGGAGAAGGGGGGATATGCGGGCAGGCGCGCGCACGTGTGCTCCTCGCGAGTGGGGGGTGGTGGGGGGTGGTGGCCTGAAGGATCTTCTTCAGCTGGCGCGAAGCTTATGTGTGCATGACATATTCAGGTCAAGAGCCTTACGTAAAAGATTTGTTGCCGAGAACGCACAAGGGGCGTCTGGTATGTACCAGACGCCCCTTGCGGCAGCAGAATTGACGGTCAATCAGGCGGTCAGCGAACGGGCTGGTAGGACCGCTCCACCTTCTGTGTCCCGTTCAGGGTCCGGTAGGAGCGGGACCATGCGGAGGTCGCGTCGGGCCGGCGCTTGTCGGATATGACGTAGTAGTCCATCTGCGAGCGCTCCGGCGTCACGTCCAGGACGCCGTAGCCGTGTGCGTCCATGTCGAGCCACTTCACGTGCCAGTTGGCGGCCTTGATGGCGGTTTCGGCCACCAGTGAGACCGTGTCCGGCAGCACGTGCAGGATGTCGTCGAGGTTGTCGGAGGTCACCGACGTGACGACGAACTCGGTCGCCGCCGTGCCCGAGCCCGGGTACGTGGCCATGTTCACCGGAACCTCGTTCGCCCAGGCCATGTGGATGTCGCCGGTCAGGAACACCGTGTTCTTGACGTTGCGTTCCTTCAGGTGGCCCAGCAGCTCCTTGCGGTCGTCCGTGTACCCGTCCCACTGGTCCACGTTGATCGCGATACCGCCCTCGGGCAGGCCGAGCAGCTTGGCGAGCGGCCCCAGCAGGTGCGCGGGCAGCGAGCCGAAGGCCACCGGCGAGATCATCACCGAGGTGCCGACCAGCTTCCAGGTCGCGTTCGATCCGGCGAGGCCCGACTTGAGCCAGTCCAGCTGGGCGCGCCCGGTGAGGGTGCGCTCCGGGTCGTCCACCGAACCGCTGCCCACCTTGGCCTGCTGTGAGCGGAAGGAGCGCAGGTCCAGCAGGTGGAGGTCGGCGAGGGTGCCGAAGCGCAGCCTGCGGTAGACGGTGCCCGCGGTGGAGGTCCGTACCGGCATCCACTCGAAGTAGGCCTGCTTGGCGGCCTCGGCGCGGGCGGCCCAGTCGCCCTCGGCCCCCGGGGTGTGGTTCTCGGCGCCGCCGGCCCACATGTCGTTCGCGAACTCGTGGTCGTCCCAGATGGCGATGACCGGGTGCGCGTGGTGCAGGGCCTGGAGGTCCGCGTCCGTCTTGTACTTGCCGTGCCGGGTGCGGTAATCGGCCAGCGAGACGATCTCGTGCTTCGGCTCGTGCCGGCGCACGGTGTACTCGGCCTCCGGGTACCCCCCGGACTGGTACTCGTAGATGTAGTCGCCCAGGTGCAGGACCGCGTGCAGGTCCGTGCGGGCGGCCAGGTGGCGGTAGGCCGAGAACCAGCCGGACTCCCAGTTGGCGCAGGAGACCACGCCGAAGCGGACTCCCGGGGTCGTCACGTCGTGGCCGGGGGTGGTCAGCGTGCGCCCCACGGGGGAGACGGCCGAGCCCGCGGTGAACCGGTACCAGTACGGCGTCTGCGGCCGGAGCCCCCGCACGTCCACCTTGACCGTGTGGTCGGTGGCGGCGCTCGCCGTGACGGTTCCCCCGGCGACGACGCGGGAGAAGGCCTGGTCGGAGGCCACCTCCCAACCCACCTGGACGGCGGCGCCGAGTCCGGAGCCGGGGACGGCCTCGGGGGTCGGGGTGACGCGCGTCCACAGCAGGACGCCGTCGGGCAGCGGATCGCCGGAGGCGACGCCGTGGAGGAAGGCGGGCGCGGTGCCCGCCGCATGGGCGGTTCCGGCGCCCAGCGTGGCGAGGGGGGCCAGCGTGGCCGTGGCCGCCGCGGCGAGAACGACCGTGCGGCGGCGGGGGGTTGCCGCGGCCGGGAGAGGGGTGAGATGACTGGTCACGGATGGTCATATTACCGACGGGTACACCCCTGGGAACAGACGTCGGAACGCAACGAGCGGGCGAACTCTGGGAGTTCGCCCGCTCGTCGGTACGGCCGGTCCGGAAGGCTCTCTCCCGGTATGCCCGGGATCAGCCCTGCAGGGCCTTGTCGATCGCGGCCGTGAACGCCTCCGGCGTCTGCGGGGTGTCGATCTTCTTGCCGTCCATCTTCAGGGTCGGCGTGCCCTTCACCCCGGACTTGTCGAAGAGCTTCGACATCTCCAGCGCCCACCGGTCGTACGTGCCGTCCTCGACGGCCTTCTTGAACTCGGCGTTGCCCTTGAGCGCCGGAACGGTGTCCGCGACCTTCAGCAGGTAGTCGTCCTTGGCGAAGCTGTCGACGGTCTCCTCGGGGTGCTGCTCCTTGGAGTACAGCGCCCCCTTGTACTCCAGGAAGGCCTCCGGGCTGACGTTCAGCGCCGCGCCCAGCGCGCTCAGCGCGTTCTTCGAGCCCTCGCCCTTGACCGCGTTGTCGATGAAGGTGGCGCCGAAGTACTGGAGCTTGTACTTGCCCGCCTCGACGTCCTTCTTGATCTGCTCGCCCGAAGCCTGCTCGAAGGAGGCGCACGCCGGGCAGCGCGAGTCCTCGTACAGCTCCAGGGTCTTCTTCGCGTCGGCCTTGCCGACGACGACCGTGGTGCCGTCGTCGCCCGTGGTGTTCTTCGGCTTGACCAGCTCGGCCTTGGCGGCCTTCTCCCAGTAGTCGGGCTCGTTGGCCTTCATGACGCCGTAGGCGATACCGCCGGCCAGACCCAGCGCGGCCACGACACCGACGCCGACTATGACCTGCCTGCGGATCCTGTCCTTCTTGGCCTGCGCCTCGCGCTCGGCCCGCAGCCGCTCGCGGGCCGCCGCCTTGTTCGCCTGGCTGTTGCGTGAACTCATCGTGATCTCCGTGGTGTGTGATGTGGGGAAGGGACTGCCTTACGTGCGTCAGGCGCGCGCGAGCGCACCGAGCACGGGGGGTCCCCGCCGTCCCACGGAGTGTGCGGGGAAGCGCGTACGGGCCCCGGCTCCCGCCGCGGCCGGCCGCAGCGCCCGCCGCGCCGGCTCGCAGGCCCCCGCCACCGCGGCAGCCGCCAGCAGCAGCGGCCGGAACGCGAAGGCCGCCACCGCCCGCAGCAGCCGTCCCAGCGCCCGCTCGCCGTGGCGCAGCCAGGCGGCCGCGAGCATCCCCACCGAGACGTGCGCGCCGAGCAGCAGCCACGGCGTGTACGGACCGGGCGAGGCCAGCAGCGCGGCCGCGTCGGCGGCGGGCCCGGTCACCTCGATCAGCGGCCCGCCCACCGGCGTGCCCCCGCACAGCTCCTCCAGGCCCATGGCGCGCAGCGGACCCGAGACGGGGCCGCCGGCCGGGCCGTAGCAGAGGTGCTGGCCCGCGGTGAAGACGGTGTCGGCGGCCAGCTCCAGCGGTACGAGCAGCCCCGCGATGGGGCCGAAGCCGCGCTCGCGGCCCGCGAGCGCGTAGGCGATGGCGAACACACCCGCGAAGGCCCCGCCCACCAGCATGGGCGGCAGCGGGACCCGGGACATCAGGACGTGCGACCCGGACGAGAGCAGCACGACGACAGCGCTGAACAGCGCGGCCCGCAGCCCTCTGAGTCCCGTCCCGGAAAAGTCCATCCCGGCGAGTGTGCCACGTGTTCCTGTGGGAGCCGGTTCAGGGGGTGAGACGCCCGTTGCGGAACAGGTCCACGAAGATCTGGTGGTCGGCGCGCGCCCGGGCCCCGTACGCGTGCGCGAAGTCCACCAGCAGCTCCGCGAAGCCCTCCTCGTCCGCCGCGATCGCCGCGTCGATGGCCCGCTCGGTGGAGAACGGCACCAGGGACTGCCCGCTCTCCGCCTCGTCGGCCGACGCGTGCATGGTCGCCGTGGCCCGGCCGAGGTCGGCGACCACGGCCGCGATCTCCTCCGGGTCGTCCAGGTCCGACCAGTCCAGGTCCACCGCGTACGGCGAGACCTCCGCCACCAGCTGCCCCGCGCCGTCCAGCTCCGTCCAGCCCAGCCACGGGTCGGCGTGCGCCTGGAGGGCCCGCTGCGAGATCACCGTGCGGTGCCCCTCGTGCAGGAAGTACTCCCGTACCGCCCGGTCCGTGATGTGCCGGGAGACCGCCGGGGTCTGCGCCTGCTTGAGGTAGATCACGACGTCGTTCTCCAGGGCGTCGCTGTGCCCTTCCAGGAGGATGTTGTAGGAGGGCAGGCCGGCCGAGCCGATGCCGACGCCCCGGCGGCCGACCACGTCCTTGACCCGGTAGGAGTCGGGGCGCACGAGGGACTCCTCGGGAAGCGTCTCCAGGTACCCGTCGAAGGCGGCCAGCACCTTGTAGCGGGTCGCGGCGTCCAGCTCGATGGAACCGCCGCCGGAGGTGAAGCGGCGCTCGTAGTCCCGTATCTCCGTCATCGAGTCCAGCAGGGAGAAGCGCGTGCGGGAGCGGGCCGAGCGCAGCGCGTCCAGCAGCGGGCCCTCGGCGGTGTCCAGGGTGAAGGAGGGCACCTCCTCGTTCTTCGCACCCGCGGCCAGCCGGTGGATCCGCTCCCGGTACGCGCCGGCGTAGATCCGCACCAGCTCGCTTATCTGGTCGTCGCTGAGCGCCTTGGTGTAGCCGATCAGCGCGACGGAGGCCGCGAAGCGCTTGAGGTCCCAGGTGAAGGGGCCGACATAGGCCTCGTCGAAGTCGTTGACGTTGAAGATCAGCCGGCCGTTGGAATCCATGTACGTGCCGAAGTTCTCGGCGTGGAGATCGCCGTGGATCCACACCCGGCCCGTCCGCTCGTCCAGGTACGGGCCGCCGTGCCGGTCCCGCTCCAGGTCGGAGTAGAAGAGGCAGGCCGTGCCGCGGTAGAAGGCGAAGGCCGAGGCCGCCATCTTGCGGAACTTGACCTGGAAGGCAGCGGGGTCGGCGGCGAGCAGTTCACCGAATGCGGTGTCGAACACGTCGAGGATCTCCTCGGCGCGCTGCTCGTCGGTCGTCTCGGGGACCGCCATGGCGGGTTCCTCCTGGTGCACGGGGTGGTACGGGCTCTGCCGGACTGGACGCCGGACCGGTGCCCCTGGTTCTGCAACGCCCGACCGTACCGTTCAGTGCCCGTGATCTGTCACCCGTGGGACGTAGGATTCAAAGCTGCCCCCCTCCCCCCGCCGCCAGGAGACCAGCGCCGTGACCAAGACGCCGTTCACGCACCTGCACGTCCACACCCAGTACTCGCTGCTGGACGGTGCCGCACGGCTGAAGGACATGTTCAACGCGTGCAACGAGATGGGCATGACGCACATCGCCATGTCCGACCACGGCAACCTGCACGGGGCCTACGACTTCTTCCACACCGCCCAGAAGTCCGGGATCACGCCGATCATCGGCATCGAGGCGTACGTCGCCCCCGAGTCCCGGCGCAACAAGCGGCGCATCCAGTGGGGCCAGCCCCACCAGAAGCGCGACGACGTCTCCGGTTCGGGCGGTTACACCCACAAGACGATCTGGGCGGCGAACGCCACCGGCCTGCACAACCTCTTCCGGCTGTCCTCCGACGCGTACGCCGAGGGCTGGCTCACGAAGTGGCCGCGCATGGACAAGGAGACCATCAGCAAGTGGTCCGAGGGGCTGATCGCCTCCACCGGCTGCCCCTCCGGCGAGCTGCAGACCCGCCTGCGCCTCGGCCAGTTCGACGAGGCCCTGAAGTCGGCCTCCGAGTACCAGGACATCTTCGGCAAGGACCGCTACTTCCTGGAGCTGATGGACCACGGCATCGAGATCGAGCGCCGGGTCCGCGACGGACTGCTGGAGATCGGCAAGAAGCTCGGCATCCCGCCGCTGGTGACGAACGACTCGCACTACACCTACGCCAGCGAGGCGGCCGCCCACGACGCCCTGCTGTGCATCCAGACCGGCAAGAACCTCTCGGACCCCGACCGCTTCCGCTTCGACGGCTCCGGCTACTACCTGAAGTCGACCGACGAGATGTACGCCATCGACTCCTCGGACGCCTGGCAGGAGGGCTGCGCCAACACCAAGCTGGTCGCGGACCAGATCGACACCGAGGGCATGTTCAAGTTCCGGAACCTGATGCCGAAGTTCGACATCCCGGACGGCTACACCGAGGTGACCTGGTTCCGCGAGGAGACCATGCGCGGCATGCACCGCCGCTTCCCCGGGGGCATCCCCGAGGACCGCATGAAGCAGGTCGAGTACGAGATGGACACGATCATCTCGATGGGCTTTCCCGGCTACTTCCTCGTGGTCGCCGACTTCATCATGTGGGCCAAGAACCAGGGCATCGCGGTCGGCCCCGGCCGAGGCTCCGCGGCCGGCTCGATCGTCGCCTACGCCATGGGCATCACCGACCTCGACCCGATCCCGCACGGCCTGATCTTCGAGCGCTTCCTGAACCCCGAGCGCGTCTCCATGCCCGATGTCGACATCGACTTCGACGAGCGCAGGCGCGTCGAGGTGATCCGGTACGTCACGGAGAAGTACGGCCAGGACAAGGTCGCCATGATCGGCACCTACGGCACCATCAAGGCCAAGAACGCGATCAAGGACTCGGCGCGCGTCCTGGGCTACCCGTACGCCATGGGCGACCGCCTCACCAAGGCCATGCCCGCCGACGTCCTCGGCAAGGGCATCCCGCTCTCCGGCATCCTCGACCCCTCGCACCCCCGCTACAGCGAGGCCGGCGAGATCCGCAGCATGTACGAGAACGAGCCCGACGTGAAGAAGGTCATCGACACCGCCCGCGGTGTGGAGGGCCTCGTCCGCCAGATGGGCGTGCACGCGGCCGGCGTGATCATGTCCAGCGAGACGATCACCGACCACGTGCCCGTCTGGGTGCGGCACACCGACGGCGTCACCATCACCCAGTGGGACTACCCGAGCTGCGAGTCGCTCGGCCTGCTGAAGATGGACTTCCTCGGCCTGCGCAACCTCACGATCATGGACGACGCCGTCAAGATGGTGAAGGCCAACAAGGGGATCGACATCGACCTCCTGGGCCTCCCGCTCGACGACCCCAAGACCTTCGAACTGCTCGGCCGCGGCGACACCCTCGGCGTCTTCCAGTTCGACGGCGGGCCCATGCGCTCCCTGCTGCGCCTGATGAAGCCCGACAACTTCGAAGACATCTCCGCCGTGTCGGCCCTGTACCGCCCGGGCCCGATGGGCATGAACTCGCACACGAACTACGCCCTGCGCAAGAACAAGCAGCAGGAGATCACCCCGATCCACCCCGAGCTGGAGAAGCCGCTCGAAGAGGTGCTCGCGGTCACCTACGGCCTGATCGTCTACCAGGAGCAGGTGCAGAAGGCCGCCCAGATCATCGCCGGCTACTCGCTCGGCGAGGCCGACATCCTGCGCCGCGTCATGGGCAAGAAGAAGCCCGAGGAGCTGGCGAAGAACTTCACGATCTTCCAGGAAGGCGCCCGCAAGAACGGCTACAGCGACGAGGCCATCCAGAAGCTCTGGGACGTCCTGGTCCCCTTCGCCGGCTACGCCTTCAACAAGGCCCACTCGGCCGCCTACGGCCTGGTCTCCTACTGGACCGCTTACCTCAAGGCGAACTACCCGGCCGAGTACATGGCCGGCCTGCTCACCTCGGTCAAGGACGACAAGGACAAGTCCGCGATCTACCTGAACGAGTGCCGCCGCATGGGCATCAAGGTGCTCCCGCCGAACGTCAACGAGTCCGAGTCGAACTTCGCCGCCCAGGGCGACGACGTGATCCTCTTCGGCCTCACCGCCGTCCGCAACGTCGGCCAGAACGTCGTCGACTCGATCATCAAGACCAGGAAGGCCAAGGGGAAGTACTCCTCCTTCCCCGACTTCCTGGACAAGGTCGAGGCCGTCGTCTGCAACAAGCGCACCATCGAGTCGCTGATCAAGGCCGGCGCCTACGACGAGATGGGCCACACCCGCAAGGGCCTGGTCGCCCACCACGAGCCGATGATCGACAACGTGGTCGCCGTCAAGCGCAAGGAGGCCGAGGGACAGTTCGACCTCTTCGGCGGAATGGGTGACGACGACGCCGGCGACGAGCCCGGCTTCGGCCTCGACGTGGAGTTCTCCGACGTCGAGTGGGAGAAGTCCTACCTGCTCGCCCAGGAGCGCGAGATGCTCGGCCTCTACGTCTCCGACCACCCGCTCTTCGGCCTGGAGCACGTGCTCTCCGACAAGACGGACGCCGGCATCTCCCAGCTGACCGGCGGCGAGCACTCCGACGGCGCCGTCGTCACCATCGGCGGCATCATCTCCGGCCTGCAGCGCAAGATGACCAAGCAGGGCAACGCGTGGGCCATCGCCACCGTCGAGGACCTGGCCGGCTCCATCGAGTGCATGTTCTTCCCCGCGACCTACCAGCTCGTCTCCACCCAGCTGGTCGAGGACACCGTCGTCTTCGTCAAGGGCCGCCTCGACAAGCGCGAGGACGTCCCCCGCCTGGTGGCCATGGAGATGATGGTCCCCGACCTCTCCTCGGCCGGCACCAACGCCCCCGTGGTCCTCACCATCCCCACGGTCAAGGTGACGCCCCCGATGGTGACCCGTCTGGGGGAGATCCTGCGCCACCACAAGGGCAACACCGAGGTGCGGATCAAGCTCCAGGGACCGCGGACCACCACCGTGCTCCGCCTCGACCGGCACCGGGTGCAGCCCGACCCGGCCCTCTTCGGCGACCTCAAGGTCCTGCTCGGACCGTCCTGCCTGGCCGGATAGCAGCGGCCGCCACCCGCACGGAAGGGCCTGCCCGGCGTCGCCGGGCAGGCCCTTCCGGTTCCGGTCGTCACAGACCGACGCGAAGGGCGTCAGTTGTGGCCGAACTTCTTCTGCTTGCTCTTGTGGGCCAGGTCCATCGGACTCGGCGCCTGGGACGACTGCTCGGGGGAGGAATCCGACGAGCGCGACGCGTCCGGCCCGGACGAGCGGGTCTGCTGCTTCGCCGGCTGCTTCTGATTCTTGTTCTTGGCCATGGTGGAGCCTCCGTGAGGGTCTAGGGGCCAGGACCGCCTTCACACTCACACAGCCCCAGAAACCGCGCATTTTGGATCATTACTGCGCGTAGCCGAGAGCCGCGGCCCGCCCCCACGTGAGATCCGCCACGCCGATGATCGAGTTCCGGCCTTCAACACCCGTGAGGTCGGGCAGACTCGGGGAACCCGTGAAAAACACATGGGGACCCCCAGGGAAGAGGGTGGAACGCGTGGACCGCTGCGTCGTCCTGGTGGACGCCGGCTACCTGCTGGGCGCCGCCGCCAGCCTTCTCGCCGGGGAGCCCTCCCGCTCCCGGATCACCGTCGACCATGCCGCCCTCATCCAGGGCCTGCGCGAGCGGGCCGAGGCCGACACCGAGCAGCCCCTGCTGCGCATCTACTGGTTCGACGGCGCACCCGACCGGGTGCCGCAGCCCGAACACCGCAGGCTGCGCGTCATGCCCCGCGTCACCGTCCGCCTCGGCGCCCTGACCCGCAGCGACGGCCGCTGGGCCCAGAAGGGCGTCGACGCCGCCATGCACGCCGAGCTCACCGAGCTCGCCCGCAACCGCGCCTGCTCCGACGTGGTCCTCGTGACCGGCGACGGCGACCTGCTGCCCGGCCTGATGTCCGCCAAGGAACACGGCGTCGCCGTCCACCTGTGGGCCGTCCAGGCCGCCGACGGCGACTACAACCAGTCCGAGGACCTCGTCGCCGAGGCCGACGAACGCCGCGTCCTCGACCGGGCCTGGATCACCCGCGCCGTCCGCGCCAAGGACCTCGCCGGACTGTGCTCCCCGCCGCCCGTGCCCCGGCCCGACATCGCCGCCATCCTCTCGGCGCCGCTCCCCGAGGCCGCGCTCGCCGAGGCCGCCCGCAACGGCGCCGCCGCCCCCGCGGACGACGACCGGGAGGGAGTCCCCGTACCGGCGCCCACCACCCCCGGCGGAAAGAGCGTCCCCACCCCCAAGGACCTCGCCGGAGCCCTGCGCGCCGCCCCCGGACCGCACGGGGGCCAGCAGACCTCGCCGAGCACCACGCCGTCCCCCGCCAGCGCCCTGCGCTGGTCCTCCGACAAGGGCTGGATCGACCGCGCCGGACCGCTCGGCGAACCCGCCGAGACGGCCTCGCTGCCCACCCTCGCCCAGCTCACCAGCGCCGAACAGCGCTGGGCCGACCGGGAGGAGGACATCACCACCGTCGGCGGCGACCCGTTCGAGGTGGGACAGGTGTTCGCCCGACGCTGGATGGAACGCCTCCCGGAGACCGTGCACCTGCAGAAACTGGCCACCATGTACCCGCGCATCCCGCACCGGATCGACGGCGAGCTGCTGCGCTACGCCGCCCGGTTCGGCCTGCTCGCGCACAAGGACGACCAGATCGACGAGCACGACCGCTACGCCATCCGCGCCGGGTTCTGGAGGGAGATCGACGTCCGCGCCGCCGCCGAGCACGTCGCCGCGGTACCGGCCGCCGCACCCGGAACCGGACCCGCCGACCTCGCCGCCCCGCTGACCCCGGCGGCCGAGTAGGGGCGGGAACCCCGTAGGCTGCTCCCTCGTGAGTACGGGCACAGCACAGGCGCAGAACGGCACGGCAGCGGCCGCGGGAGCGGCGCCGGACGTGGTCTGCGCGGTGCGTGACCTGGTCAAGACGTATCCCGCGGTACGCGGACGGCGCGGCGCCCCCGCCCTGCCCGAGACCCGCGCCAACGACGGAATCAGCCTCGACGTCCGGCGCGGCGAGGTCTTCGGCCTGCTCGGCCCCAACGGCGCCGGCAAGTCCACCCTGGTCCGCCAGCTCACCGGCCTGATGCGGCCCGACTCGGGAACCGTGACCCTCCTCGGCCACGACCTCGTGCGCCACCCCGGACGGGCCTCCAGGCTGCTCGCCTACCTCGGCCAGGAGTCCACCGCCCTGGACGAGCTCACGGTGGCCCTGGCCGCCGAGACCACCGGACGGCTGCGCGGACTCGACGTACGGTCGGCACGCGCCGCGCGCGACGCCGTACTGGAGGAACTCGGGCTGACCGGGATCGCCGGACGGCCCCTGAAGAAGCTCTCCGGCGGCCAGCGGCGCCTCGCCTGCTTCGCCACCGCCCTGGTCGGCGAGCGGCCCGTACTGGTCCTCGACGAGCCCACCACCGGCATGGACCCCGTGGCCCGGCGGGCCGTCTGGGCGGCCGTGGACCGGCGCCGCGCCCAGCACGGCGCGACCGTGCTGCTCGTCACCCACAACGTCATCGAGGCCGAGACCGTCCTCGACCGGGTCGCCGTCATCGACCAGGGCAAGGTCATCGCCTGCGACACGCCCGCCGCGCTGAAGGCGCACGTCTCGGGCGAGGTCCGGCTGGAACTGGTGTGGCGCGAAGGCGCCCCGCTGGCGGTGCCGGAGGTCGCCCGGCTGCGCGACCGGGCCGTCGAGTCGGGGCGCCGCTGGGTGCTCCGGCTGGCGCCGGACGAGGCCAGGGCGGCGGTGGCCTCGGTCACCGGGGGCCCGGCCTTCGCCGCGCTCGACGACTTCACCCTGGCCACCCCCAGCCTGGAAGACGTGTACCTGGCCCTCGGCGGCAAGACGAAAGGGCTGGTGAAGTCGTGAGCGACCGCTCGACGGGGGCCGTCCGGGCCGCGCTCGCGCCCGACGCCCCAACGGCATCCGCGACCGGAGCCGCGCCGGCCGCCGACACCCCGGGCTGCGCACAGCCCGCGCCGCTGGCGCCCGGCGCGCGGTTCTTCCCCTCGCTGGCCGCCGTCTACCGGGCGCAGCTGTCCCGTGCGCGGGTGGCGCGGATACCGCTGCTGTTCGTGGCCACCTTCCAGTCCGTCGGGATCATGATCCTGATGCGCGGCGTCGTCGACGGGGGCTCGGAGGCCCGGGCCGTCGTGGCCGGCTCCTCGGTGCTCGTCGTCGCCTTCGTCGCGCTGAACCTGCTCGCGCAGTACTTCGGGCAGCTGCGGGCCGGCGGCGGACTCGACCACTACGCCACCCTGCCGGTGCCGCCGGCCTCGGTGGTGCTGGGTGCGGCCGCCGCGTACGCCTCCTTCACGCTGCCGGGGACACTGGTCACCGCCGTCTTCGGGTGCCTGCTCTTCGGGCTGCCGATGAGCGGGCTGTGGATCCTGGCCGCCGTGGTGCCGCTCGCCGGGGCCGCACTGGCCGGGCTCGGCGCGGCGCTGGGGCTGCTGGCACCCCGGCAGGAGCTCGCCACCCTCGCCGGACAGCTCGGCATGTCGGCCGCGCTGCTGCTCGGGGTGCTGCCGCCCGAGCGGATGCCGGCCGTGATCGTCTGGGCGCGGGACCTGCTGCCGTCCACGTACGGGGTGGAGGCGTTCGCCCGGACCTTCGAGGCATCGCCGGACTGGGCCGCCGTCCTCTTCGACCTCGGCGTCTGCGCGGCCGTGGGGGTCCTCTCGCTGACCGTCGCGACCTGGGCGTACCGCCGGGCGGCCGTCCGCTGACACCGCTGCCGGACACACCTGGCACGATGTGGGGGTGACCGAAGCCGTGACCCCGCACTCCCCGTTCGACCCGCCGCCGTCGCCGCCCGAGAAGCCGGGTGGCTCCGCCGCGGCCATCCGCCCGGAGGACATCCGCGACGGGGCCGTCGTGGCCCTGGCGGTCGCAGTGGCCGGGCTGCTCCTCGGAGTGCTGTGGTGGTGGCTGGCGCCCCGGGTGCAGTACGTCTCCAACGGGGAGGCGGTGTTCCTGCGCAACAGCGAGAGCGAAGCGCGGATCGCCGCCGACGGGACCTTCTTCCTGCTGGCGCTGGGGCTGGGCGTGCTGAGCGCCGTCGGCACGTTCCTGTGGCGCCGGGCCGGCGGCGTGCCGCTGGTGATCGGGCTCGCCGTCGGGTCCTGCTTCGCCGCGCTGGCGGGATGGCGGTTCGGGCTGTGGCTCGGCTCGTCCTCGACGGACCTGGCCGCTGCCGCGGCCGCGGCCGGCAAGGGGGTGCCGTTCGACGCGCCGCTGGAGCTGCTGGCGTACGGGGCGCTGCTGGCCTGGCCGATGACCGCCGTGCTGCTGCACCTGGGGTTCACCGCGCTGTGGACGCCGCGGGATCCGGAGCCGGACCCGCTGTACGGGTGGAGCGGTTACTACCAGCCGGCGCCGCCGCCGGCCGAGGCGACGCTGCCGCCCGCCGACGCCGGTCCGACCGCGTCGGAAGCCCCGCGACCCTGACCCCGGGGGCGGCGGGCCGAGGCTAGGCCCGGGCGATCGGGGCCAGGACGGCTCCGGTGAGGGCGGCCAGGTCCGACGGGGAGAGTTCGATCTCCAGGCCGCGGCGGCCCGCCGAGCAGCAGATCGTGGGGTGCGCCGTCGCGGACTCGTCGATCACCGTGCGCAGCCGCTTGCGCTGCCCCAGCGGGGAGATGCCGCCGCGGACGTAGCCCGTGGTGCGTTCCGCGAGCGCCGGGTCCGCCATCGCCGCCCGCTTGCCGCCCACCGCCGCCGCCAGCGCCTTCAGGTCCAGCGACCCCGACACCGGGACCACCGCCACCGTCAGGACGCCGTCCACGTCCGCCACCAGGGTCTTGAAGACCTGCGTCGGCGAGACGCCCATGGCCTCGGCCGCCTCCTCGCCGTACGAGGGATGCGCCGGGTCGTGCTCGTACGCGTGGGTGGTGAAGGCGACCCCGGCCGCCGTCAGGGCCACGATCGCCGGAGTGCCGGCCGCCTGCTTGGTCTTCTTCGCCATCGGTCCCCCGTCGGTCGGGTCAGTTGGGGCTCGTCGGAGCGCGGGTCAGCTCCACCGCCGGCAGCGACGGCAGGTGCCGGATCACGGCCGTCTCCGTGCGCAGCAGTTTCAGTTCCTCCGCCAGCCGCGTCGCCGTGTCCGGGGCCTGGAGCAGCCGCTGCTTCGACGGGATGTCCAGCACCGCCGCCGCGGCCACCAGGTACGACACCACCGACGGCTCGTCGGGGAGCTCCGCGCCCGTCAGGGACCGCTCGCGGGCCCCGGCCAGCCGCTTCTGGTAGTTGCGGAAGGCCCGCAGCACGCCCTCCGCGAGGACCCCGGCGCCGTCGCCCGCGTCCTCCGGGAGCTCCTCCAGCTCCGCCGTCAGGAAGGGGCCCGAGGAGTCGACCGACAGCAGGCGGACCCGCGTCGTACCGGTCGCCAAGACCTCGAAGCTGCCGTCCTCCCGCTCCCGGATCGTCGCCGCCTCCGCCACGCAGCCCACCCGGTGGAACGCCTGGATCGGGTCCGCGCCGAAGCCCGCGGCCGGGCCCCGCTCGGGCAGGGACGTCGGGTCCGGCAGGCCGGGCGCGGTCGGGGCGACCTCCCGGCCGTCGCGGATCGCGACGACCGCGAAACGGCGCGGCTCGTCCTCGCCCGACTTCAGCAGCTCGCGCATCATGGCGCGATAACGCTCCTCGAAGACGTTCAGCGGGAGGACGAGTCCCGGGAACAGCACCGAGTTCAGCGGGAAGAGGGGCAGGCGAACGGTGGTCACGACGCACAGCGTAATCGTCCGCGGACGCGCCCCGTCACCCCCGCCGCAGCAGCCGGGAGGCCCCCGCCGCCACCGTCGTGGCCAGGATCCAGCCCATGATGACGAGGCCCGCCGCCCCCCACTGCCAGCCGCCCGCCAGTTTCCACTGCCCCTGCTGGCCGAGGTCGATCACCGGGAGCAGCAGGTCCAGCGCGTACAGGGGGGCGCTCCACTGCGGATGCTCGTCCTGCTTGATCGCCGGCGGGTCGAGCTGGGAGAAGAGCAGCGCCCCGGCCGCCCAGAGCACGGCCATCCACAGCGCGGCCCGGCCCGGCCGGTACCCGTAGACCACCGTCCAGTCCTGCAGGTACCCCCACGCCTTCGGGCCCGGCGGCAGCGTGGCCCGGCGCCGCCGCTGCTTGGCCAGCAGCACCTCGCGCGCCTCCGCGTCCTCGCCGCTGGCCCGCAGCACGGCCGCCAGCCGCTCGTACGGGCCCGGCGAGTACTCGGGGGTGGCCGCCTCCAGCCAGGCCAGCCGGCGGGAGAGGGGGAAGTGGCCGCGGGGCGCGAGGTTCTCGTACTCGAACCCCTCGATGGACACCCCGCCCGGGCCCGGCCAGCTCGTGGAGGTGTCGACGAGCTTGACCACCTTGGCCCCGGACACCACCACCCGCCCGCGCTCCGGCCCCTCCCCGACGAAGCGGAACTCCGGGGTCTGGATCCGGCGCAGGGATATCTCCTGCTCGTCCGTGAGCAGGAACCGCGCCCCGTAGAAGTCGATGGCGTCCCCGAACCGGCCGTCGTCCAGCCTCAGCCCGCCCCGGCACTCGAACGGCTGCGCCCGCTGCCCCCGCGTCGGCGTCTGCCCCAGCCCGTACGGGGGAGTGGAGGAGCCCGAGTCGCCGCGGCCGTAGCCCATGGCGATCGAGGTCAGGTACAGGGTCCGCTCCACGGTCAGCTGCGGGGCGTTCAGGGCGTGCCGCCCGGACGGATTGCGCAGCCGGGCCCCGCGCAGGTTCATCGACACGCCGACCTTCGCGCCGCGCAGGCTCACCTCCCCGTACGTCTCCAGCAGCTCGCCCTGGAAGTCCTGCGCGACCGACATCCCGTCGGCGGCGATCGCCCGCCCCTTGTTGTCCCGCTGCACCACCGCCTGGCTCACCAGCAGGTCGGTGCCGATCTGCGCGTCGGTCAGCCGGATCCCGCGCGCCACCCGGCAGCGCGGCAGGTGCAGATCGCCCTCGGTGTGCAGCCGGGACGCCTCCAGCCGCGGGATCGCGCAGTTGACCAGGCGCAACGTGCCGAAGCGGGCCTCGGACAGCTGGATCTCGCTGTCGAAGCGGCACGACTGGAGCTCCACGTACGGAGCAACCGTGCCACCGGAAAGATCCAGCCGCCCGGTGATCCGTACGCCCCGCAGCTTGAGGGACGCCACCCGGCCCGGCACCGGCGGCGGCCCGTGGAGCAGCAGCAGCGCCACCACCGCGGCGCGGACACTGCGCCCGGCACCCCAGACGTGGTCGGCGTGCGGATCGTCCCGGTCGGCGGCGCGGGCACTGAGATCGCAGACGCTGCCCGTGCGGAAGGCGTCCCACATCCGGCGCTCGGAAGCGCTGAGATCCGCCGGTTCCCCGTCCGGGCTCGCCTCGGTCACCGCGGTCCCCCTCCGCCGTCATGTACGTGTAGGCGAACGCTAACGGGCGCCCGTGACGTCCGGGACGTGTATCAGCCAGTGATACGGGCGGACGGTGGCGCGAGGCGGTCTGAGAGAATTGGGAGGTGATCTCTCGTATCGACCTGCGCGGTGACGCCCTCCCCGAGGGCGGCGCCCTGCGCGACCTGCTGCCCCGTGCCGAGTTCGACGTAGAAGCTGCCCTGGAGAAGGTGCGGCCCATCTGCGAGGACGTCCATCATCGCGGCACGGCGGCGCTGATCGAGTACGCGCAGAAGTTCGACGGGGTGACGCTGGAGCAGGTCAGGGTGCCTGCCGAGGCCCTCAAGACCGCCCTCGACGAGCTCGACCCGGCCGTCCGCGCAGCCCTCGAGGAGTCGATCCGGCGCGCCCGGATCGTGCACCGCGAACAGCGCCGCACCGAGCACACCACCCAGGTGGTCCCCGGCGGCACCGTGACCGAGAAGTGGGTTCCCGTGGAGCGCGTGGGGCTGTACGCCCCGGGCGGCCGCTCGGTGTACCCGTCCTCCGTCGTCATGAACGTGGTGCCGGCCCAGGAGGCGGGCGTCGAATCGATCGCGCTCGCGTCCCCGCCGCAGAAGGAGTTCGGCGGCCTGCCGCACCCGACGATCCTCGCCGCCTGCGCCCTGCTCGGCGTGGACGAGGTGTACGCGGTCGGCGGAGCCCAGGCTGTCGCGATGTTCGCGTACGGCACCGAGGACTGCCTTCCCGCCAACATGGTCACCGGCCCCGGCAACATCTGGGTCGCCGCCGCCAAGCGCTACTTCACCGGCCGCATCGGCATCGACACCGAGGCCGGCCCGACCGAGATCGCCGTCCTCGCCGACTCCACGGCCGACCCGGTGCACGTCGCCGCCGACCTGATCAGCCAGGCCGAGCACGACCCGCTGGCGGCGGCCGTCCTCGTCACGGACTCCGCCGAGCTCGCGGACGCCGTCGAGAAGGAGCTGGAGCCGCAGGTCGCCGCGACCAAGCACGTCGAGGACCGGATCAAGCCCGCCCTCGCCGGCAAGCAGTCCGCGATCGTCCTCGTCGACAGCCTGGAGGACGGCCTCAAGGTCGTCGACGCCTACGGCGCAGAGCACCTGGAGATCCAGACCGCCGACGCCGCCGACTGGGCCGCCCGCGTCCGCAACGCCGGCGCGATCTTCGTCGGCCCGTGGGCCCCGGTCTCCCTGGGCGACTACTGCGCCGGCTCCAACCACGTGCTGCCCACCGGCGGCTGCGCCTGCCACTCCTCGGGCCTGTCCGTGCAGTCCTTCCTGCGCGGCATCCACATCGTCGACTACACCCGCGACGCCCTCGCCGAGGTCACCCACCACGTGGTCACCCTGGCCGAGGCCGAGGACCTGCCCGCCCACGGCGCCGCCCTCAAGGCACGCTTCGGATGGAAGGTCCCCAACCAGTGAGCATCGGAATCGACGACCTCCCCATCCGGGACGAACTGCGCGGCAAGAGCCCGTACGGCGCCCCGCAGCTCGACGTGCCCGTCCAGCTGAACACCAACGAGAACCCCTACGAGCTGCCCCCGGAGCTCGTCGCGCGCATCGCCGAGCGCGTCGCCGACGCCGCCCGCACCCTCAACCGCTACCCGGACCGGGACGCGGTCGAGCTGCGCACCGAACTTGCCGCCTACCTCACCCGTACCGGCAAGCACCCGGTCGCGCGGGAGAACGTATGGGCCGCCAACGGCTCCAACGAGGTCATCCAGCAGCTGCTGCAGACCTTCGGCGGGCCCGGCCGCACCGCGATCGGCTTCGAGCCCTCCTACTCCATGCACGCGCTGATCTCCCGCGGCACCGGCACGGGGTGGATCTCCGGCCCGCGCCGCGAGGACTTCACCATCGACGTGGAGGCGGCGCAGCAGGCGATCGCCCGACACGCCCCCGACGTCGTCTTCATCACCTCGCCCAACAACCCCACGGGCACCGCCGTCGAGGCGGAGACCGTCCTGGCCCTCTACGAGGCGGCCCAGGCCGCCAAGCCCTCCCTCGTCATCGTCGACGAGGCCTACGTGGAGTTCAGCCACCGGGACTCACTGCTGCCCCTCATCGAGGGCCGCCCCAACATGGTGGTCTCCCGGACCATGTCCAAGGCCTTCGGCGCTGCCGGCCTGCGCCTGGGCTACCTGGCCGCACACCCCGCCGTCGTCGACGCCGTGCAGCTGGTGCGCCTGCCGTACCACCTGTCCGCCGTCACCCAGGCGACCGCCCTGGCCGCCCTGGAGCACACCGACACCCTGCTCGGCTACGTCGAGCAGCTCAAGTCCGAGCGGGACCGCCTCGTCACCGAACTGCGGGCCATCGGCTACGAGGTCACCGAGTCCGACGCGAACTTCATCCAGTTCGGGAAGTTCGAGGACTCGCACACCGCCTGGCAGAAGATCCTCGACCACGGGGTCCTGGTCCGGGACAACGGCGTACCCGGCCGGCTGCGGGTCACCGCCGGCACCCCGGCAGAGAACGACGCGTTCCTGGAAGCGGTTCGCGCACTGAAGAAGGAGCAGCACGCATGAGCCGCATCGGACGGGTCGAACGGACCACCAAGGAGACCTCCGTCGTCGTCGAGATAAACCTCGACGGAACCGGCCAGGTCGACGTCTCGACGGGTGTGGGCTTCTACGACCACATGCTCGACCAGCTCGGCCGCCACGGCCTCTTCGACCTCACCGTCAAGACCGAAGGCGACCTGCACATCGACTCCCACCACACCATCGAGGACACCGCCCTCGCGCTCGGCGCCGCCTTCAGGCAGGCCCTCGGCGACAAGGTGGGCATCTACCGCTTCGGCAACTGCACCGTGCCGCTCGACGAGTCCCTCGCCCAGGTCACCGTCGACCTGTCCGGCCGCCCCTACCTCGTGCACACCGAGCCCGAGAACATGGCGCCGATGATCGGCTCCTACGACACGACGATGACCCGGCACATCTTCGAGTCCTTCGTCGCGCAGGCCCAGATCGCGCTGCACATCCACGTCCCGTACGGCCGCAACGCCCACCACATCGTGGAGTGCCAGTTCAAGGCCCTCGCCCGCGCGCTGCGCTACGCCGCCGAGTTCGACCCGCGCGCCGCAGGCATCCTGCCCTCCACGAAGGGCGCCCTCTAGCAGTGAACGGGCTGAACACCATCCTGATCGTCCTCGGCCTGTTCCTGGCCGGGGGCGTCTACTCCTTCCAGAAGCAGCAGATGCCCAAGTCGGTCATCATCCTGCTCGCCCTCGCCTCCGCGATGTGTCTGGCAGCCGGAGTCCTGCGAATCCAAGGAATCTGGGAATGAGCACAGCACGCCCCACCAAGAAGGTCGTCGTCTTCGACTACGGCTTCGGCAACGTCCGCTCCGCCGAACGCGCCCTCGCGCGCGTCGGCGCGGACGTCGAGATCACCCGCGACTACGACAAGGCCATGGACGCCGACGGACTCCTCGTCCCCGGCGTCGGCGCCTTCTCCGCATGCATGCAGGGCCTCAAGGACGTCCGCGGCGACTGGATCATCGGCCGCCGCCTCTCCGGCGGCCGCCCGGTCATGGGCATCTGCGTCGGCATGCAGATCCTCTTCGAGCGCGGCATCGAGCACGGCGTGGAGACTTCAGGCCTCGACGAGTGGCCCGGCACCGTCGGCCCGCTCAAGGCCCCGATCGTCCCCCACATGGGCTGGAACACCGTCGAGGCCCCGGCCGACAGCCAGGCCTTCGCCGGCCTGGACGCCGACGCCCGGTTCTACTTCGTGCACTCCTACGCGGCGCGCGACTGGTCCCTCGAGGTCACCAACCCGCTGATCCGCGCACCCAAGGTCACCTGGGCCACCCACGGCGAACGCTTCGTCGCGGCGGTGGAGAACGGGGCCCTGTGGGCCACCCAGTTCCACCCCGAGAAGTCCGGCGACGCCGGCGCCCAGCTCCTCACCAACTGGATCGAGACCCTCTGATGCCGAACACGCTCGAACTCCTTCCCGCGGTCGACGTCCGCGACGGCCAGGCCGTCCGCCTCGTCCACGGCGTCTCCGGCAGCGAGACCTCCTACGGCTCCCCGCTGCAGGCGGCCCTCGCCTGGCAGGCCGCCGGCGCCGAGTGGCTCCACCTGGTCGACCTGGACGCCGCCTTCGGCACCGGCGACAACCGCGCCCTGGTCGCCGAGATCACCCGCGCCATGGACATCAAGGTCGAGCTGTCCGGCGGCATCCGCGACGACGCCTCGCTCGCCGCGGCCCTCGCCACCGGCTGCACCCGCGTCAACCTCGGCACCGCCGCCCTGGAGACCCCCGAGTGGGCCGCCAAGGCCATCGCCGAGCACGGCGACAAGATCGCCATCGGCCTCGACGTACGCGGCACCACCCTCAAGGGCCGCGGCTGGACCAGCGAGGGCGGCGACCTCTACGAGACCCTCGCCCGCCTCGACTCCGAGGGCTGCGCCCGGTACGTCGTCACCGACATCGGCAAGGACGGCACGCTCACCGGCCCCAACCTGGAGCTGCTGAAGAACGTCTGCGCCGCCACCGACCGGCCCGTCGTCGCCTCCGGCGGCGTCTCCTCCCTGGACGACCTGCGGGCCCTGTCCGAGCTGGTGCCGCTGGGCGTCGAGGGCGCGATCGTCGGCAAGGCCCTGTACGCCAAGGCCTTCACCCTGGAAGAAGCCCTGAAGGTGGTCTCCGCATGAGCAGCTCCCCCGACACCGGCGCCGTACGCCGCATCTCCTCCGGCGGCCCCTACGAGGACGTCATCGCGTACTCCCGCGCCGTGCAGCTGCCGAACGGCCTCGTGCTGGTCTCCGGCTGCACCGCGGCCGACGCGGGCGGCCCGTACGACCAGACCATCGCCGCCTTCGGCGTCGCCTTCAAGGCCCTCGCCCAGGCCGGCCTCGGCCCCGAGGACGTCGTCCGCACCCGCATGTACCTGACGCACGCCCGCGACGTGGACGACGCGGGCCGCGCCCACAAGGAACTCTTCGACGCGGTCCGCCCGGCCGCGACGATGCTCATCGTCTCCGGCTTCGTCGACCCGTCGATGGTCGTCGAGGTGGAGGTCGAGGCGTACAAGGCGGTGCCCGCATGAGCCTCGCCGTACGCGTGATCCCCTGCCTGGACGTGGACAACGGCCGCGTCGTCAAGGGCGTCAACTTCCAGAACCTGCGCGACGCGGGCGACCCGGTGGAGATGGCCAAGCTGTACGACGCCGAAGGCGCCGACGAGCTGACCTTCCTCGACATCACCGCGTCCTCCGGGAACCGCGAGACCACCTATGACGTGGTGCGCCGCACGGCCGAGCAGGTCTTCATCCCGCTGACCGTGGGCGGCGGCGTCCGCACGGCCGACGACGTCGACAAGCTGCTGCGCGCGGGAGCGGACAAGGTGGGCGTGAACACGGCCGCCATCGCCCGCCCCGAGCTGATCCAGGAGATCGCGGAGCGGTTCGGCCGGCAGGTCCTCGTCCTGTCGGTCGACGCCCGCCGCACCGAGTCCGGCACCTTCGAGGTCACCACGCACGGCGGCCGCCGGGGCACCGGCCTCGACGCCGTCGAGTGGGCCCACCGGGCCGCGGAGCTGGGCGCCGGGGAGATCCTGCTGAACTCGATGGACGCCGACGGCACGAAGGACGGCTACGACACGGAGATGATCGCGGCGGTCCGCAAGCACGTCACCGTGCCGGTGATCGCCTCGGGCGGCGCGGGCCGCCTCGCGGACTTCGCCCCGGCGATCGAGGCGGGCGCGGACGCGGTGCTCGCGGCGTCGGTCTTCCACTTCGGCGACCTGCGCATCTCCGAGGTCAAAACGGCCCTCCGCGAAGCGGGCCACCCCGTCCGCTAGTCCGTCCCTCGGGTGCGGCCCGGTGGCCGCGCCTCAAGCCCCGGCGGGGCTGGGGTGGTGTCCCCCGGGCGGGGCCGCCGGGGGGTGTCTCCTCGGCTCGGCGCGTGCGGCCATGTCGCGGCCGTACGGGGTGGTCGCGCGCTCGTCCTGCGGGGACACCCCCCACCGTCCCCACACCCCCACCCCGGCGGTGTCCGCCCGCCTGCTTCCCGGGGGCCGTGGGGCGGGGACACTGCGGGGGCTCCCCGCAGGACGAGCGCGCGACCCAGCCCGTACGGCCGCGACACACCCGCACGCGCCGAGCCGAGGAGAGCCCCCGGAGGGGCAGCGCCCCACCCGAAGCCACCGCCGCGCAATCCCAGCCCCGCCGGCGCTTGAGGCGCGGCCACCGGCCCGCACCCGGGAAACAACGGCACCCGCCCGGCCAGGGCAACGGCTAGAGGCCCAGCTCCGCCACCGTCAGCTTCGCGACGGCCTCCTTCTCGCCGTCCAGCGTCACCGCGGCCGACGCCTGCCGGCCGAAGCAGAACAGCGTCAGTTCCCCCGGCTCGCCCGTCACCGTCACCACCGGCGCACCCTTGTGCGCCACCGCCGTCTGCCCGTTCGGACGCCTCAGCACCAGGCCCACCGGCGAGCGCCGCCCCGTCAGCCGGGCCATCCTCTCCAGGCGGGACCACAGCGCGTCCGAGAACACCCGGTCCAGCTCCCGCGGGGACCAGTCCGGCTGGGCCCGGCGGACGTCCTCCGCGTGGACGTAGAACTCCACCGCGTTCGCCGCCTCGTCGATCTGCTTCAGCGCGTACAGCGACATCCGCGGCGGCCCGGTCCGGATCAGCTGGATGAGCTCCTCGTACGGCTTGGCCGTGTACTCGGCCATCGCCGCGTCCAGCCGCCCCTTCAGCACGTTCAGCACCAGGCCGCCCGCCGCGTCCGGCCGCCGCTCCCGCACCACCACGTGCGCGGCCAGGTCGCGGCACCTCCAGCCGGTGCACAGCGTGGGGGCCTCCGGACCGGCCGCCTCCAACAAGTCCGCCAGCAGCAGGCGTTCACGCTTCGCATGGGTAGACATGCGGGCCAGCCTACGGCCGGAACGTGCCGTGCGCCCGCCCATCAGACGGACATGGATCACCACCCCCATCCGGGCCCGGCACAATGGCTCCATGAGTACGACCCCCCGCCCCGGCAACCTCGACCCCGCCATCGCCGCGCGCCTCAAGCGCTCCGCCGACGGCCTGGTACCGGCCATCGCCCA
The DNA here is from genome assembly GCF_036170895.1 of Streptomyces erythrochromogenes. Classification (NCBI taxonomy): domain Bacteria; kingdom Bacillati; phylum Actinomycetota; class Actinomycetes; order Kitasatosporales; family Streptomycetaceae; genus Streptomyces; species Streptomyces erythrochromogenes. The sequence goes on from NZ_CP108036.1 coordinate 6,019,940, forward strand.
GCAGTACGACACCGGTGAGGTGCTCATGCTCGGGTGGATGGACGACGAGGCCCTGCACCGCACCCTGACCACCGGCCGCTGCACGTACTGGTCCCGCAGCCGCCAGGAGTACTGGGTGAAGGGGGATACGTCCGGCCACTTCCAGCACGTCAAGTCCGTCGCCCTCGACTGCGACGCCGACACCGTGCTCGTCCAGGTCGACCAGGTCGGAGCCGCCTGCCACACCGGATCCCGCACCTGTTTCGACGACGACGTCCTCCTCCGCGCAGCCGACTAGGTAGGGGTCCCCACGCAATGGATCTTGAGACGTTCCGCAAGCTCGCGGCCGACCGCCGCGTCATCCCCGTGAGCCGCAAGCTGCTCGCCGACGGGGACACGCCCGTCGGGCTCTACCGCAAGCTGGCCGCCGAACGCCCCGGCACCTTCCTCCTGGAGTCCGCGGAGAACGGCCGGTCCTGGTCCCGGTACTCCTTCGTCGGGGTCCGCAGCGACGCCACCCTGACCGTCCGGGACGGCCGCGCGCACTGGATCGGCACCCCGCCCGTGGGCGTACCCACCGACGGCGACCCCCTCGACGCCCTGCGCGCGACCGTCGAGGCCCTGCACACCCCCCGCGACCTCGCGGGCGGCATGCCCCCCTTCACCGGCGGCATGGTCGGCTACCTCGGCTACGACATCGTGCGCCGCCTGGAGCGCATCGGCGAGCACGGCAGCGACGACCTGGAGCTGCCCGAGCTGACGATGCTGCTCACCTCCGACCTCGCGGTGCTGGACCACTGGGACGGCACCGTCCAGCTCATCGCCAACGCCATCAACCACAACGACCTCGACTCCGGGGTCGACGAGGCCCACGCGGACGCCGTGGCCCGCCTCGACGCCATGGAGGCGGACCTGGCGAGGCCCGCGCCCTACGTCCCGGCCCCGCTGCCCGCCTCCGAGCTGCCCGAGTTCTCCGCCCTGTGGGGCGGCGAGAAGTACCAGGCGGCCGTCGAGGACATCAAGGAGCGCATCCGGGCCGGCGAGGCCTTCCAGGTGGTGCCCTCGCAGCGGTTCGAGACCTCCTGCAAGGCCTCCGCGCTGGACGTCTACCGGGTGCTGCGCGCCACCAACCCGTCCCCTTACATGTACCTCTTCCGCTTCGAGAACGGCTTCGACGTGGTCGGCTCCAGCCCCGAGGCGCTGGTCAAGGTCGAGGACGGGCGGGCCATGGTCCACCCCATCGCCGGCACCCGCCACCGGGGCGCGACCCCGCAGGAGGACAACGACCTCGCCGAGGAGCTGCTGGCCGACCCCAAGGAGCGCGCCGAGCACCTGATGCTCGTCGACCTGGGCCGCAACGACCTCGGCCGGGTCTGCGAGCCGGGATCGGTCGAGGTCGTCGACTTCATGTCGATCGAGCGCTACTCCCACGTCATGCACATCGTCTCCACCGTGACGGGGCGCGTGGCCGAGGGGAAGACCGCCTTCGACGTGCTCACCGCCTGCTTCCCGGCCGGCACCCTCTCCGGGGCGCCCAAGCCGCGCGCCATGCAGATCATCGAGGAGCTGGAGCCCTCCCGCCGCGGCCTCTACGGCGGCTGCGTGGGCTACCTGGACTTCGCCGGCGACTCCGACACCGCCATCGCCATCCGTACGGCGCTGCTGCGCGACGGCACGGCGTACGTGCAGGCCGGAGCCGGTGTCGTCGCCGACTCGGTGCCCGAGCTGGAGGACAACGAGTGCCGCAACAAGGCCGCCGCCGTGCTGCGCGCGGTGGCAGCGGCGAACCGCCTGAGCGGCTCCTGAGGGCGTAGGGGATAGTGGGGTACGTGAGTGCCGTGCCCCCGCCCCGATCCGATGCCTCCGCCGAGCCCGAGGCCCCCGACAGCCGCAGCAGCCGCCGCAGCGTGGCCGCGGCGCTGCTGCTCGGCGCGCTCGGCGCCACCGTCGTCCTGCTCGCCTCCGGCCGGGTCTGGGCCCGGGGCACGGCCGCCATCGGCAGCGATTCGCTCCAGCTCAGCGCCGACGGGCGGGCCGTGACCGGGCTCCCGGCGGCCCTGGCCATCGTCGGCCTGGCCGCGCTGGTCGCCGTCTTCGCCGTACGCGGCAAGGGACGGCTGCTGGTGTCGGGCCTGCTGGCGCTCAGCGGCCTCGGCGCGGCGCTGTCCGCCCTCTTCGGCTCCGACGGCCGCAGCGCCCTGGACGCGCAGGCCGCCCGTACGACCGCGGACAGCGCGGCGCACGTGGCCGGCCTGACCCAGACCACGTGGCCGTACGTCACGGCCGCCGGGGCGGTCCTGATCCTGGCCGCCGGACTGCTGGCGCTGCGCTTCGGCCGCGGCTGGCCCTCGATGGGCGGCCGCTACGAGCGTGACGGCAGCCCCCGTCCGCGGGCCGTCGCGGCGGTGGATCCGGACCGGCCTGAAGATCTGTGGAAGGCTCTGGACCGCGGCGAGGACCCGACCACGGGTCCGAGCGGCGACCGGACCCGCTGACCCGGCCCCTGAGCCGACCCCCCTGGACGGCGAAGCCGCCCGGTGCGGGACAATGTCACCGAGCGTCCGGCACAGACCGCACGTTCGACAAAGCAGCGCGACAGAGCAAACGAGGAGCAACTCATGGCGGGCACTAGCCACGGACACACCCCGGCCGCCTGGACCGGTGTCATCATCGCCTTCATCGGTTTCTGCATCTCCGGCGCCTTCATGGTGCTCGCCAACCCCCTCGGGTTCTGGGCCGGGATGGTCGTCGTCGTGCTCGGCGGTGTCGTCGGCCTGGCGATGAGGGCCGCGGGCATGGGCGCGCCGAAGGCCGCCCACAAGGACCTCGCCGACGTCATCGCCGCGAACAAGGTCCCTGCCAAGGCCTGAGCGCGCCACCTGCGCCGGTCCTGGAAGAGAGCCGAAAGGCGCGGCCCCGCCGGGCTGCGCCTTTTGTCGTGAGCGGAGAGAATCAGCAGGTGGACGCCTCCAGCACCCCCGACGCCGTGCCCGGTCCGCAGACCGGGCCGGCCGCACCCGCGGTGCCCGCGGAGCGGGCGTCCCGGGCCAGGCGGCTCGCCGCCCCGGCGCTCTACCTGGCCGCGGCCGGCGCGGCGTTCGCGTACGTGGGCGCCGTGGACCCCAACGAGCCGGGCCACTACCCGGTCTGCCCGCTGCTGCGGCTGACGGGCGTCCTGTGCCCGGGCTGCGGCGGGCTGCGCAGCGCGCACGCGTTCGCGCACGGGGATCTGGCCGCTGCTTTCGGGTCGAATGCCCTCGCGGTCGTCGGCTACTTCGTCTTCGCGGGTTTCATGGCCCTGTGGCTGGTTCGCGCCTTCCGCGGCGGGCCGGCGCCGAGGATCGTCCTGCGTCCCGCCCACTCGTGGGCGGTGGGCGCGGTGGTACTGGTTTTCGCCGTTGTCCGAAATCTCTCTTTCGGGTCGGCACTGGCACCCTGAGGCCCGTGCGCAGCCGGGATGAAGGGCGTATTCCGAATGTCCAGTTACTGGGACGCCGTCAACCGAGTGCGGAGGGCGACGCCTCCGCCGGATACCATTTGATAGCCGACCTTGCAGTGGTACGTGTCTGCAGGGCGGCCGACCGTCATCGACCCGGAAGGGGGCCGCTCGCGTGAGTGTGCTCGACGAGATCATCGAAGGGGTCCGCGAAGACCTTGCCGAACGGCAGGCCCGCGTGAGCCTCGACGAGCTCAAGGAGCGTGCCGCCAAGGCGCCCCAGGCCAAGGACGGCGTCGCGGCCCTGCGCGGCGACGGCGTCAAGGTGATCTGCGAGGTCAAGCGCTCCAGCCCCTCCAAGGGCGCGCTGGCCGCGATCGCGGATCCGGCCGGGCTCGCCGCGGACTACGAGGCGGGCGGTGCGGCGGTCATCTCCGTCCTCACCGAGCAGCGCCGGTTCGGCGGCTCGCTGGCAGACCTGGAGGCCGTCCGCGCCCGCGTGGACATCCCGATCCTGCGCAAGGACTTCATCGTCACGGCGTACCAGCTGTGGGAGGCCCGCGCCTACGGCGCCGACCTCGCGCTGCTGATCGTCGCGGCCCTGGAGCAGGAGGCCCTCGTCTCCCTCATCGAGCGGGCCGAGTCCATCGGCCTCACCCCGCTCGTCGAGGTCCACGACGAGGAGGAGGTGGAGCGAGCGGTGGCCGCCGGCGCCAAGATCATCGGTGTCAACGCCCGCAACCTCAAGGACCTCAAGGTCGACCGTTCCACCTTCGAGCGCGTCGTCGGCGAGATCCCGCCCCACATCGTCAAGGTCGCCGAGTCCGGCATCCGCGGACCGCACGACCTGATCGCCTACGCGAACGAGGGCGCCGACGCCGTCCTCGTCGGGGAGTCCCTGGTCACCGGCCGCGACCCTAAGGCGGCCGTGGCCGACCTCGTCGCCGCCGGGGCCCACCCGGCCCTGCGCCACGGACGGAGCTGACCCGTCCCGTGACCCCTGACCGTCCCTCCGTCCGCACGCAGTCCGCGCCGCCGGCACCTCGCCGCGGTGCCGGCGGCGTGCCGACGGCGTACGCGCCCCTGGCGCGCGGCTGCCGCCCCCGCGGCTGCCGTGCCCCGGCCCGGCGCGTCCACGGGCGGCGGGTCCGGTACGTGATCGGCTCCGAGCCCGGCCAGGTCAACGGCATGCGATGGCGCCGCGGAGACGCGCCGTAACGAGGGCCGCCGCGGCCCGGTACGCGAAGGCGTACCGCGTCGCCAGGCGGTCCCGTACGGCCTGCTTCCCGGGCCGACCGGCTCCGGGAGCGGGCCGCTCCGCACCGTGACCACGACATCCCCCAGCGGGGTGTGCGCGGCACGGGCGGGCGGCGCAATACGGTGAAACCACCCGCCGCATCTCGCACCCGTAGGAGCACTGGACATGTCCAGCGAGTTCTTCATCCCGGACCCGGAGGGTCACGTTCCCAACGCCGAGGGCTACTTCGGCGACTTCGGCGGCAAGTTCATCCCGGAGGCGCTCGTCGCCGCCGTGGACGAGGTCGCCGTCGAGTACGAGAAGGCCAAGGGCGACCCGTCCTTCGCGGCCGAGCTCAACGACCTCATGGTCAACTACACCGGCCGCCCCAGCGCCCTCACCGAGGTGCCGCGCTTCGCCGAGCACGCCGGCGGCGCGCGGATCTTCCTCAAGCGCGAGGACCTCAACCACACCGGCTCGCACAAGATCAACAACGTGCTGGGCCAGGCGCTGCTCACCAAGCGCATGGGCAAGACCCGCGTGATCGCCGAGACCGGCGCCGGCCAGCACGGCGTGGCCACCGCCACCGCCTGCGCCCTCTTCGGCCTCGAATGCGTCATCTACATGGGCGAGATCGACACCCAGCGCCAGGCGCTGAACGTCGCCCGCATGCGCATGCTGGGCGCCGAGGTCATCGCGGTGAAGTCCGGCTCGCGGACCCTGAAGGACGCCATCAACGAGGCGTTCCGCGACTGGGTCGCCAACGTGGACCGCACCCACTACCTCTTCGGCACGGTCGCCGGCCCGCACCCCTTCCCGGCGATGGTCCGCGACTTCCACCGGGTCATCGGCGTCGAGGCCCGCCGCCAGATCCTGGAGCGCGCCGGCCGGCTGCCCGACGTCGTCGCGGCCTGCGTCGGCGGCGGCTCCAACGCCATCGGCCTCTTCCACGCCTTCATCCCGGACGCCGGCGTCCGCCTGGTCGGCTTCGAACCCGCCGGGCACGGCGTCGAGACCGGCGAGCACGCGGCCACCCTCACCGCGGGCGAGCCCGGCATCCTGCACGGCTCCCGCTCCTACGTCCTGCAGGACGAGGAGGGCCAGATCACCGAGCCGTACTCCATCTCGGCCGGCCTGGACTACCCGGGCATCGGCCCGGAGCACTCCTACCTCAAGGACGCCGGCCGCGGCGAGTACCGCGCGGTCACCGACGACGCCGCGATGCAGGCCCTGCGCCTGCTCTCCCGTACGGAGGGCATCATCCCGGCGATCGAGTCGGCGCACGCCCTCGCGGGCGCCCTGGACCTGGGCAGGGAGCTGGGCAAGGACGGCCTGCTGGTCGTCAACCTGTCCGGCCGCGGCGACAAGGACATGGACACGGCGGCCCGCTACTTCGGGCTGTACGACGGCGGGACGGCCGAGGGGGAGTCGAAGTGAGCAACGGCAACATCCAGCTGCTGAGCGACACGCTCGCCAAGGCGAAGTCCGAGGACCGCGCCGCGCTCGTCGCCTACCTGCCGGCGGGCTTCCCGACCGTCGACGGCGCCATCGACGCGGTCAAGGCCGTCGTCGCGGGCGGCGCGGACGTCGTCGAGATCGGCCTCCCGCACAGCGACCCGGTCCTCGACGGCGCCATCATCCAGACCGCCGACGACATCGCCCTGCGCGGCGGGGTCAAGATCGCCGACGTGCTCCGCACCGTGCGCGAGGCCCACGAGGCGACCGGCGCGCCGATCCTGGTGATGACGTACTGGAACCCGATCGACCGCTACGGCGTCGAGCGGTTCACGGCCGAGCTGGCGGCGGCGGGCGGCGCCGGCTGCATCCTGCCCGACCTGCCGGTCCAGGAGTCCGCGCTGTGGCGCGAGCACGCCGAGAAGCACGGTCTGGCGACCGTCTTCGTCGTGGCGCCGAGCAGCAAGGACGCGCGCCTGGCCACCATCACGGCGGCCGGCTCCGGCTTCGTCTACGCCGCCTCGCTGATGGGCGTCACCGGCACCCGCGAATCGGTCGGAAACCAGGCGCAGGACCTGGTGCGGCGCACCCGCGCCACCACCGAGCTCCCGGTCTGCGTCGGCCTCGGCGTCTCCAACGCCGTCCAGGCCAAGGAGGTGGCCGGCTTCGCCGACGGGGTGATCGTCGGTTCGGCCTTCGTGAAGCTGCTGCTGGACGCGCCGGACCTGCCGGCCGGGCTGGACGCCGTACGGGCGCTGGCGGGCGAGCTTGCGGCAGGCGTACGCAGGAGCTGAGACAAAACGGACGTCTGATCGGGTTCTGTAGTCCGATCGGGTGGAATGGCGAGCAGGGAGGCACGCGAGTGCCTCCCTGCTTCGTTTGGCGGAGCGTGAGCGACAAGAACGACGGTGCCAACCGCGATGCGACGAAACGATCGGCCCGGGAGCGACTCCTAGCGGAGCGCGAGCGGCAGAAGACCCGGGACAAGCGCCGGCGGACCCTCATCGTGGCGGCGGCGGTGGTCGGCGTCCTGGCCCTGGCGACCGTCGTGGGCGTGATCGCGGCCAACGCCGGCAAGGACACCAGCGCCAAGGGCGGCCCGGTCGTCGCCCCCAGCGGCGCCACCGGCAAGGACGCTCTCGCCATCCAGACGGGCAAGCCCGAGGCGAAGGCCACCCTCACCGTGTGGGAGGACTTCCGCTGCCCGGCCTGCAAGTCCTTCGAGGACAACTACCGGGACACCATCCACGAGCTGGAAGCCAAGGGCCTGCTCAAGGTGGACTACCACCTGGTCACGCTCATCGACGGGAACATGGGCGGCAGCGGCTCCCTGAAGGGGGCGAACGCGGCGGCCTGCGCCCAGGACGCCGGCAAGTTCTCCGAGTACCACGACGTCCTCTTCCAGAACCAGCCGCAGGAGGTCGACGACGCCTACGGCAAGAACGCCAAGCTGCTGGAGCTGGCGGGCAAGGTGGACGGGCTGGTCACCCCCGAGTTCAAGGCGTGCGTCGAGGAGGGTACGCACAACAGCTGGGTGGCCAAGTCGCACGAGGCCTTCGCCGCCGGGAACTTCCGCGGCACGCCGACCGTGCTGCTCGACGGCAAGGACATCTTCTCCGACCAGGCCAACCCGCTGACCCCGCAGAAGCTGAAGGAGAAGGTGGAAGCGGGCGCCAAGGGCTCCGGCGGGGCCGGTGCGAAGGGTTCCGAGAAGGACACCGGCAAGGAATCGGGCAAGGACGCCGGGAAGGGCGAGGCGAAGGCCTCACCGTCGGCGTCGAGGACGGCGTCGAAGAATTCCGCGAACGGTTCCGGAAACGGGGTCGGAAACGGCACCGGAAACGGCACCGGGAACGGGTCCTCGGGGGACTGACTTCCGCCGATCCATGTCTGGATTTGGTTTCGACCCTGCCGGGCGGGTTGCGGTACGCACCGCCCGGCAGGGTAGCGTCAGGTCTGCCATGGACATTGCTTACATCCCCAGTCCGTCGACCGGCGTGATCCATCTCGGACCGATCCCGCTCCGCGGCTACGCGTTCTGCATCATCATCGGCGTCTTCGTCGCCGTCTGGCTCGGCAACAAGCGCTGGATCGCGCGCGGCGGAAAGCCGGGCACGGTCGCGGACATCGCCGTGTGGGCGGTGCCGTTCGGGCTGGTCGGCGGTCGCCTCTACCACGTGATCACCGACTACCAGCTCTACTTCGGCGAGGGCCGCAACTGGGTCGACGCCTTCAAGATCTGGGAGGGCGGCCTCGGCATCTGGGGCGCGATCGCGCTGGGCGCGGTCGGCGCCTGGATCGGCTGCCGGCTGCGCGGCATCCCACTGCCGGCCTGGGCCGACGCCCTGGCCCCCGGCATCGCACTGGCCCAGGCCTGCGGTCGCTGGGGCAACTGGTTCAACCAGGAGCTCTACGGCCGGGCCACCGACCTGCCCTGGGCGGTGGAGATCAGCGCCGGCCCGAACCGGGACGCCGGGACCTACCACCCGACCTTCCTGTACGAGTCGCTGTGGTGCATCGGCGTCGCCTTCCTGGTGATCTGGGCCGACCGCCGATTCAAGCTCGGCCACGGGCGGGCCTTCGCCCTGTACGTCGCCGCGTACTGCGTCGGCCGCGGCTGGATCGAGTACATGCGCGTCGACGAGGCGCACCACATCCTGGGCGTGCGGCTGAACGTCTGGACCTCGATCGTCGTCTTCGTGCTCGCGGTGGTCTACTTCGTCCTCTCGGCGAAGCTGCGGCCGGGCCGCGAGGAGGTCGTCGAGCCGGATGCCTCCGGCGGTGAGGGCGGCAAGGACGCCAAGGACGGCAAGGCTGCCGTCGAGGCCAAGGACAACGGCAAGGACAAGGCCGAGGCCAAGGCAGAGGTGGAGGCGGCCGACGCCGGTCCGAAGGACTCCGCGCCGGCCCTCGCCCGAGGCGCCGTCAAGGCCGACCTGCGCAAGCCGGGCGTGGACGCCGAGGCCACGGAGGCCGACAAGTCCTGACCTCACAGAGGTCGAGAAGGGGGGTGCCGCGCACGACGCGGCACCCCCCTTCTCGTGTCCCCACGCGGCACCGGCCGTGCGGCCGCCGGGTCCGTGGTGCGTGCGCCGGGCAGGCCGGGCCGCGCCCAGCCGGTGTCCGCGCGGCGAGCGCAAGGGCGGCGGGGTTTCAGTGGACCGGGATCCGCGCGGCCAGCGCAAGGGTGCGGTGCGCCGACGCCACGACGGCCGGATCCACGAACCGGCCGTCGGGCAGCGCCAGCGCGCCCGGTGCGGCCCGCGCCGCGCTGAGCACCTCCACCGCGGCGCTGACCTCCTCGGGCGCCGGGAGGTAGGCCCGTTCGATCACCGGGAGCTGGCGCGGGTGGATCGCCGCCCGGCCGAGGAAGCCGAGTGACCGGCCGCGGGCGCAGGAGACCGCCAGCGCCTCCAGGTCCCGGATGTCGGGGAAGACCGACTGCGACGGGGGCGCCAGCCCGGCCGCGCGAGCCGCGACCACCACCCGGGAGCGGCACCAGTCCAGGCCCTCCTCGGCGCTGGCCGCCAGGTCCGCCCGCAGGTCCGCCTCGCCGAGGGAGAGCCCGCGCAGGGCCGGGTGCGCGCGGGCGATCTCGTACGCGCGCTCCACGCCCAGCGCCGACTCCAGCAGGGCGTACAGGCTCACCCCGCCCGTGCGGTCGGCGGCCGCGGCGACCTGTTCCGGTGCGCAGATCTTGGGCAGCCGCAGCCCCGCGAGCCCGCGCAGCCCGGCGAGCGCGGCGAGGTCGGCGCCGCCCCAGGGGGAGTCGAGGGCGTTGACCCGGACGTGGACGGGGACCGGCGGCCGCTCGGCGAGCAGCTCGACGGTGGCGGCGCGGGCGTACTCCTTGCGGGAGACCGCCACCGCGTCCTCCAGGTCGACGATGACGGCGTCCGCCCCGCAGCGCAGCGCCTTGCCGACCACCGCCGGGCGGTCGCCCGGTGCGTACAGCCAGGTCAGGATCACAGAGCCCCCTCGGTGCGCAGCGCGGCGATCTCGGCGCCGGACAGTCCGAGCTCGGCCAGCACCTCGGTCGTGTCCGCGCCGTGCGGGCGGCCCGCCCAGCGGATCCCGCCGGGGGTCTCGGACAGCCGGAAGAGGATGTTCTGCATCCGCAGGGGCCCCAGTTCCGGGTCCTCGACCTCGGTCACCGTGTCGAGGGCCGCGAACTGCGGATCGGCCATCACGTCGCGGACGTCGTAGACGATCGCGACGGCCGCCTCGGCCTCCTCGAAGGCGCACACGACCTCCTCCGCCTTGTGGCGGGCGATCCAGCCGCCGACCGCGTCGTCGAGGACGCCGGCGTGCCGGGCCCGCCCGGCACCGGTGGCGAACCAGGGTTCGGCGATCAGCTCCGGCCGGCCGACCAGCCGCATCACCCGCTCGGCGATGGACTGGGCGGAGGCGGAGACCGCAAGCCAGCGGCCGTCGGCGCTGCGGTAGGTGTTGCGGGGGGCGTTGTTGGCGGAGCGGTTGCCCGTACGCGGCTGGACGTAGTCCAGCTGGTCGTACCAGAGCGGCTGCGGGCCGAGCACGGTGAGGATCGGCTCGATGATCGCGAGGTCCACGACCTGCCCGTGCCCGGTGCGGTCCCGTCCGGCGAGCGCCGTCATCACGGCGTACGCGCAGGTCAGCGCGGCGATCGAGTCGGCGAGCCCGAAGGGCGGCAGGGTCGGCGGGCCGTCCGGTTCCCCGGTGACCGCGGCGAAGCCGCTCATGGCCTCGGCGAGGGTGCCGAAGCCGGGGCGGTGGGCGTACGGTCCCTGCTGGCCGAAGGCCGTGACGCGGGCCAGGATCAGGCGCGGGTTGGCGGCGGACAGCTCGGGCCAGCCCAGGCCCCACTTCTCCAGGGTGCCGGGGCGGAAGTTCTCGACGATCACGTCGGCGGTGGCGGCGAGCCGCAGCAGGGTGTCCCGGCCGCCGGGGGCGGACAGGTCGAGGGTCATGGTCCGCTTGTTCCGGCCGAGCAGCTTCCACCACAGGCCGATGCCGTCCTTGGCGGGGCCGTGGCCGCGGGAGGGGTCGGGGACGGTCGGGTGCTCGATCTTGACGACGTCGGCGCCGAAGTCCCCGAGCAGGGTCGCGGTCAGGGGCCCGGCGAAGAGGGTCGCGATGTCGAGCACCCGCAGCCCGCGCAGGGGCCCTTGCCCTGGCCGGGCGGGGACGGATGACGGCCGGGCCCGCGGGCGGGGGTCGGCGGGGCCGGCCGACACACCGGACCCGCGGGCGGGCCTCTGCCCCTGCCCCTGCCGGGCGGGGGCGGGGGGTGGTCCGGTTTCCGGGGTGCCTGCCGGCACGCCGGTCGCGGCGGCGGGCTCGGGCCCTTGTCGTTGCTGCGGCCGGGCGGGGGCGGGTGGGGGTCCGGTTTCCGGGGTGCTTGCCCGGGACCCGGGCCCGGAGGCGGGGGCGGTCCCGTGGCCTTGCCCTGGTGGGCGGTCGACGGACGACGGCTCGGCCGGCGGGTGGGGACCGGGGGGTACGGGCCCGGCTCGGTGGGGGAGCGGGGGCGCCGCGGCTCCGGTGGGGCCGGGCGCGCGCCGGGGCGTCTCCTCGGCCGCCGAACGGGGCCCGGGGCCGGACGGTGCGGCGACGGTGCGTTCGGCGCCCTGCGGGGATCGCCCCGACACGCTCCCGTCCCCGGTGTCCGACGGGGTCCGGGGCTCCTCGGGGGTCACGAGGCGGCTCCGGTCCCGGCCTCGCCGGAGCCGGCGGAACGGCGGTCGTCGGCCCGGCCGACCCCGTCCGTACCAGCGGTCGCGGTCGCGGTGGCGGCGTCAGCCGCCCCGCGGCCCGCCGGGCGGGGTTCCGCTTCCCACGCGGCCAGAGCGAACGCGTCGGTCTCGGAGCGGGTCGGCATCGAGTCCTGGGCGCCGTGCCGCTGCACCGAGAGCGCGGCAGCCGCCGAGGCCCAGCGCAGCGCCTCCGGCATCGGTCGGCGCTCGCCCAGGGCCACGGCCAGGGCCCCGACGAAGGTGTCCCCGGCCGCGGTGGTGTCCACGGCCCGGACCCGGGGCGCGGGCACGCTCAGCGGGTCCCGGCCGCGCGCCGCGTAGAGGACGCCGGCCGCGCCGAGGGTGATGACCACCTCGGGCACGGTGGCCAGCAGTGCCTCGGCGGCCTGCCGGGGGTCGGTCAGCCCGGTCAGGGCGGCCGCCTCGTGCTCGTTGGGCACGAGGAGGTCGGTGGCGGCGAGGAGCTCGGCGGGCAGCGGCTGGACGGGGGCCGGGGTGAGCACCGTACGGACGCCGTGCGCGCGGGCGGCGCGGGCCCCGGCGAGCACGGCGGGCAGGGGCAGTTCCAGCTGGAGGAGGAGGGCGCCGGCGGCGGCGATCCGGGCCTCGTCCCCCGCCTCCAGGGCGGTGACGCTGCCGTTCGCCCCCGGGATGACCACGATGCGGTTGCCGCCCTCGTCGTCCACGGTGATGTGCGCGGTGCCGCTGGCGCCCTCGACGGTGCGCAGGGCCGCCGTCTCGACGCCGGCGGCGGTGAGCGCGGAGCGCAGCCGTACGCCGAACTCGTCGGCCCCGACCGCGCCGATCATCACCACCTTCCCGCCGGAACGGGCGGCGGCGACGGCCTGGTTGGCGCCCTTGCCGCCGGGGACGGTCCGGAACGCGCGGCCGGTGACCGTCTCCCCGGGGAGGGGGGCCTTGGGGACGTAGGCGACGAGGTCCATGTTGGTGCTGCCGAGCACGGCGATGGCCGTCATGAGCGTGCTGCCTCCTGTGCGGTGAGGTGGGCGAGGGTGTCGAAACCGATGCCGTCGAAGCCGGGGACGCTGGTGGCGAGACGGTTCTTGAGGGGGGCGGTCCAGCGGTGCGGGATCCGCTCCGGGGAGCCGGCGAGCAGCCCGGCGACGGCGCCGGCGGTGGCCCCGTTGGAGTCGGTGTCCCAGCCGCCGGACACGGCACGGCAGACGGAGCGGGTGAAGTCCCCGTCGGCGTGGGTGAGGGCGGCGGCGATCAGGGCGGTGTTCGGGACGGCGTGGACCCAGTGGTAGTGCCCGTAGCGGGCGTGCAGCAGGTCGACGACGAGGTCGAAGTCGGCCTCGTCGGCGGCCGTACGGATCCCGAAGCGGATCGCCTCGGCGAGGCGGGAGCGGGGCGGTACGGCGGCCAGCCCGGCGCGCAGCGCGGTGTGGACGTCCGAGCGGCCGGTGGCGGCCTCGGCGGTGGCGGCGGCGACGAAGAGGGCGGCGTAGACGCCGTTGCCGGTGTGGGTCAGGGCGGCGTCCCGGTATGCCTGGGCCGCGGCGGCGACCGGGTCGCCGGGGTTGGTCCAGCCGTGCACGTCGGCGCGGATGAGGGCGCCGATCCACTCGCGGAAGGGGTTGTGGTGGGTGGCGGTGGCGGGCGGCTCCAGGCCGAGCAGGAGGTTGCGGTACGCGACGCGCTCGGCGGTGAAGGTGCGCCCGGCGGGCAGCTCGTCGAGCCACAGGCGGGCGACGTCGGCGGTGGTGAAGGCCTTGCCGTGGCGTTGGAGCAGGAGGAGGCCGAGGAGGGGGTAGTTGAGGTCGTCGTCCTCGGGCATGCCGTCGATGTTCTCGGCGAGGGAGGTCGGGGCGGAGCGGCGGTTCCACGGGTGGGCGGCGAGGAGCTCCGGGGGCACGCCGCGGGCGGTGAACCAGTCGCCGAGCGGCCAGTTGCCGGTGGCGCGGGCCAGGGCCCGGATCCCCTCCAGGGGCAGCTTCTCGACGGGCTTCCCGAGCAGACACCCGACGGCCCGCCCGACCCAGGCGGCCTCGAACCGCCCCCGCAACCCGCCCCCGCCCGGCCGGGCTCCCGAGGCGGCAGGCCCGGAAGGCCCCTGGCCCGTACGGGCGCAGGCCCGGGCGGGCCGCTGCCCGTCGGCGGCGGCGCCGGTGCGTGCCGCGGGCGCGGGGCCTGTTCCCGGGGCCGGGCCCACGGGCCCCCGGCTGGGAGGGGCGTCTGGCGGGGCGTGCTGCGGCTCGGGAGCGGCTTCCGTGCGGGGCACCGGCTCGGGGCCGGTTCCCGGACTCGGCTCTCCGGGCCCTTGGTCGGTCGGGGTGTGGGCCCGGGTGGGGTGCTGCGCGTCGGCGGCGCCGGTGCGTGCTGCCGGTGCGGGGCGGTTTCCGGGGGCCGGGCCCACCGGCCCTTCGTTGGCTGGGGTGTGGGCCCGGGTGGGGCGCGGCTCGGGAGCGGCTTCCGGGTGGGGAGCCGGTTCGGGGGCGGCCCCGGGGGCCCGGCCTGCAGGGGCGTGAGCCTGGTCGGGACGCTGACCGTGCCCCCCGGCCGGGCCCCGGCGGCCGGGGCCGACGGCCAGGTGTGCGGGCTCGGGGCGGACGTGCCGCGGTCGGGTGGGCAGGGGTGCCGCAGGAGCGGGGGAGGCGGCCGTCGGGCAGGCGGCGGCGATGGCTGCCCAGGCGGTGGGCTCGTCGGCGGCCAGCGGGGAGGGGAGGCGGGCGAGTTCGTCCAGCAGGCGGGCCGCCAGCGCACGCAGGTGCGGGGGCGCCGGGGTGGGGGAGGCCCCGGCGCGCTCGGGCGCCGGGTGGCCGCCCGCGGCCAGCCAGGCCCGCTGCGCGGGACCGGGGTCCCGGCCGTCCTCGGCCGCCTGGCGCAGCTCGTGCCCGACGAGATCCTCGGGCTGCGCCCAGGTCAGGCGCACGCCGTCCGCCGGAGAGGGGGCGGGTCGGGCGGGCCCGTCCACGGACGGCGGCGACCCGGGCAGCGGCGCGTTACCCACCGGGTCGGTGGCGGGGCCGCCGGGACGTTCGCCGGCAAGGGCCGCCGCGCTCGCGGTGTCGGCACTCGCCCCGGTGATGGCCGCTGCGTGGGGCACGGGTCCATCGGGGCGCTCACGGGCGTTGGGCGCCGGCTTCGGGGACGCCGATCCCGTGTCGCGCTGCGGGCGGGCGGTGCCCGGCCCCTTGGCCGAAAGTCGGCCGGTGGCGTCGGTGTCGGCCACCGGGCGGGCAGCGGCCGGCCCCGTGGCCGCGTGTCCACCGGCGGCTGCGCGGGGGTGCTCGCGGGCGTTGACGGGGGACGTCGATCCGGCGCCGGGCTTCGGGCGGGCGTCGGCCGGGCCGTGGGCCCGGTGTCGGCCGGCAGCCGTGCCCGGGCGTTCACCCGTGGGTGGCTCCGGTGCCGGGGGCGGCGATCCGGTGCCGGGCTCGGGGTGGGCGTCGGCCGGGCCTTCGGCCGTGTGCCGGCCAGGGGGTTCGTGGGTGCCGGCGAAAGGGGCCGGGGCGGCGGGGGCGGTCGGGCGGGCGGTGCCCGGGCCCTTGGCCGGGTGTCGGCCGGCGGCCGCAGGAGGCACCGCCGATCCGGGGTGAAGGGGGTCGCAGAGGGGCGGGGGCATCAGGGGGTCGCGATCGCGGCGAAGGCCGATTCGTGGGCGCGGCGGCGGGCCCGGTCGCGGGCGAAGATCTCCCGGGCCACGGCGGCCAGCGCAACGGCCGGGGCGTGCAGGTCCAGGCGGCTGGCCTCGGCGACCTGCTTCGCCCAGACCGCCGGGACCACGGCCTCGCCGCCCAGGGCTCCGGCGATCGCCCCCGCCATGGTGGCGATGGAGTCGCAGTCCCGCCCGTAGTTGACCGCCCCGAGCACGGCCGCCTCGTACCGTCCGTCCGCGACGAGCAGCATTCCCAGTGCGATCGGCAGCTCCTCGATCGCATGGAGGCGGGACGGGCGGCGGGCGTCGAGCGACGGGGTGCGGTAGTCCGGGCCGACCGAGTCGTACGGGGCCACCGCCGCCCGCAGCGGTGCGAGCGCCGACTCGAAGTCCCGGTACCCGCCCGCCACTTCGCAGACGGCCGAGATCGCCGCACGCGTGCCGTCCTTGGCCAGGGACAGGGCCGTCTCCGCAACGGAGGCGGCCGTCGCCCCCGGCACGCACGCCGCCGCCACGGCCGCCGCGAACACGCCCGCCGCCTCCCGCCCGTACGAGGACTGGTGCGCGCCGGCGATGTCGAGGGCCTCGGCGTAGGCTCCCGCCGGGTTGCCCGCGTTGGCGATGCCCACGGGAGCCATGTACATGGCCGCGCCGCAGTTGACGATGTTGCCGGTGCCGGCCTCGCGCGGGTCCGCGTGCGCGTAGTGCAGGCGGGTCACCATCCACTTCTCCGCGAGGAAGATCCGCTGCAACGGCAGGGCCTCCGCCTCCAGTTCGGGGATCCAGCGCGGGATGGACATCAGGTCGGGGACCAGGTGCTCGGCGACGGAGTACGCGTCGAGGTGGTCCCGTACCGTCTCGTAGACCCGTACCAGCGCGTGCGTCATCAAGGTGTCGTCCGTGACGTGTCCGTCGCCCTTGTGGTACGGGGCGATGGGGCGGGCGGTGCGCCAGTTCTCGTGCCACGGGCCGACGATGCCGTGCACGCGGCCCCCGTGCCGTTCGACGATCTGGTCCGGGGTCCAGCCCTCCACCGGGCCGCCGAGCGCGTCGCCGACGGCGGCGCCGACGAGGGCCCCGCAGGCCCGGTCCTCCAACGTGAGCGTCATGTCCGAATCATCCTTTGGGTGAGGTGAGTTCCGTGTGCGCGAGGAGCGCGGCGAGCTCCACGAGGTCGGTGCCGGCGAGGCGGGGGAGGGCGCAGCCGGAGAGGGTGCGGCAGGCCTCGCGCCAGGCGACCGGGATCGAGTCGCCGCCGCCGACCGCGCCGGTGAGCGCGCCGGCGAGGGCGGGGGCGGAGTCCGCGACGCGGGACAGGCAGGCGGCAGCCGGTACGGCCTCGGTCGTCCTGCCGCGGGCGGCGGTCGCGAGGGCGAGGGCCACGGGGACGGTCTCGGCGGCGGCGATGCCGTAGCTGTACACGTGGTCCACGATCTCGTGCTCGAGGGTCGGGACGATGGCGAACGCGCCGCCGTCCGCGTGGGCGCGGGCCAGTCCGACGGCGTGTCGGGCGTTGCGGCCGATCTCGGTGGCCCCGGGGAGCTGGGCGAGGGCTGCGTCGACTGCCGCGTCGACGTCCGCGGTGGTGAGGGCGGTGGCGACGGCGGCGGCCATCGCGCGGGCGCCGTGGACGCCGTCGCCGTCCTGGGTGTAGCGGGCGTCGAACTCGGCGAGGTCGGCGGCGGCCCGGGCGTCGCCGGGGTGGACGACGGCGAGGACGCAGGCGCGCACGCAGGCGGCGTCGTCGAAGTAGTGCGGGTTGTCGTGGCCGGTGGCCGGCGGGCGCAGGCCAGTGGCGAGGTTGCCGAGGCCGGCGCGTACGGAGATGCGGGCGCGGAGGGGGAGTACGGCGGACTCCACCTCGGGTGCGCGTTCCGCGGCCGCGGCGACCTCGGAGGCGAGGGCGTTCCAGGCGAGGTCGATGGCGGCGCGCATGCGGCGGGAACGGGAGAGGTCGCTGAGGAGGACGCCGGCGGCGGTGAGCACGGACTCGGCGACGAAGGCCGCCCATTCGGCGTCGTCGGACGGGCCGAGGCGGAGCGGCTCCGGGGGCTGGTTGAGGGCGATGGGGACGGGGAGGGTGGTGGTGGCGTTCTGCTCGGCGAAGGTGTCGAGCTCGCGGGTGAGGCGGCGGGTCCACTCGGGCATCCGGCTCGCGCGGTGGCGGGCGGCGGGCCAGCCGGCCGCGTCGCCTGCGGCGAGCCCGAGGAGGAGGCCTTCGATGGGACGGCGGTCCGATGCCGGCTGTCCG
The DNA here is from genome assembly GCF_036170895.1 of Streptomyces erythrochromogenes. Lineage (NCBI taxonomy): Bacteria > Bacillati > Actinomycetota > Actinomycetes > Kitasatosporales > Streptomycetaceae > Streptomyces > Streptomyces erythrochromogenes. The sequence continues at coordinate 6,037,652 of NZ_CP108036.1, forward strand.
GGCCGGGCGTCCGCGGGGTGCGGCGCCGGCGCGGACCGGATCACGGCCCGCAGCGGCCCGCCGACCGGTACGGGCTGCAGCCGTGCCGCCGCCCCCGGGGCCGCCGGCTCGGCCCCCGGGCCGAGGGCAGGGGGTCCTGCCGGGTCCGGTCGGAGGCCCGTCGGTACGGCCCGCGGCTGCGCGCCCGCCGCCGGGCCTGCCGGTGCGGGATGCGGCCGTTCCTCCGGCCTCGGGGTCGGCCCCGTCCCGGAGCCGTGGCCGGCCTGGTCCACCGGAGCGCCCGGCCCCGGGCGGCGGTTCGCCACGAGCTGCGCCTCAGCCACGTGGCCCGCCACCAGGCTGGACGGTACGGCCCGCGGCCGCCCGTCGGGGCCGAGTCCGGCGAGGGTTGCCCGATCGGCAGGTACGGGCTGCAGCCGTGCCGCCGCCCCCGGGGCCGCCGGCTCGGCCCCCGGGCCGAGGGCGGGGGGTCCTGCCGGGTCCGGTCGGAGGTCTGCCGGTGCGGGCCACCGTCGGGCCTCCGGTTCCCGGCCCGGGGCCGGGTCCGGCCGGAGGCCCGTAGCCACGGCCTGCGGCCACCCGTCCGGCCCGCGTTCCGCGGGGGCCGTCGGGGCGCCCGGGGCCGACGCAACGGCCTCCGGCCGCCGGGCCGCCGTAGCGGCGGGGTCGGGGGTCGGGCGGTCCGGCGGGTTCGTCGGTGCGGGCTGCGGTCGGGCGGGGTCGTTCAGGGGGGTCTGGGTCATCGGGCGGCCTCGTATTCGGGGGTGAGGAGGTCCGCGATGTCCAGGACGTGGTAGCCCCGCATCGACGGGAGGCAGCTGCCGCGGACCGGGCCGATGGCCGAGCCCCAGGCGGTGGGGATCGCCGCGGCCCCGGACATCGCGCCGGCCAGGGCGCCCGCCACCGCGGCCGTGGTGTCCGCGTCGCGGCCCATGTTCACGGCGGTGAGCACGGAGGAGGAGAAGTCGCCGCGGCAGGCGGCGAATGCGCCGAACGCCAGGCCCACCGCCTCCGGCGCGAGGTCCGTCCACGGGTAGCCGCCGATGACCACCGCCGAGCGGACCGCCCGTTCCCCGCGCGGGGCGGCGGTGACCGCGCGGCGCAGGGAGCGGGCCGTCCACGAGTCCGAGGGGATGACCGAGAGGGCCGCGGAGATCACGGACGCCGCGCTGCCGCCCGCCATGGCCGCCGCCACGCCCGCCGCCACCGCCTGGCCGCCGTAGATGCCCTCGCCGTCGTGGCTGACGGTGCCGTCGATGGCGACCAGCCGCGCCGCCTCGGCGGGCCGACCCGCCGCGAAGACGCCGAACGGCGCGGCCCGCATGGCCAGTCCGTCCGACCACGCGTGCCGGTGCTGGGCGGAGATGGGCGCCGCCAGGCCCCGGCGGAGGTTCTCCAGCGTGCCGCGCTCGGAGAACCCCGCGCCCCGGAACGGGCCTTCGTCGAGGTCCGCGATCCAGTGGTGCCACGCCCGTTCGACGTGGCTGACGGTGAGCGCCGAGCCGTGGCGGGCCAGGAGCAGCCCCGAGAAGATCGCGTACTCGGTGTCGTCCGTACCGGCCGGGTCTTCCGACACGAAGCCCTCGATGCGGCCCCATTTCGCCCGGATCTCCGACGGCTTCATGTTCTCCGCGGGGGCGCCGAGCGCGTCGCCCACCGCGAGCCCCAGAAGAGCGCCCCGGGCCCGTTCGAGGAGGACCTGCGGATTGCATGCAATCTGCTTCACCGGCTCCATTGGCGCGCCTCTCCCACGTGGATGGGGCCCATCATGGGCCCTTGGGGGATTTGTGCCATGTCATGCGGTTTGTCGCGCGCCGCGAAACACCCCGCGAACATCGGCGTCACCCGGTCGCCGAGGCGCAAAACCGCAGGTAAGTACGGCCTTCCTTGCTGGCGGGCCACGAAAATCGTGCGTAGTTTCGAGGTGTTCAGGGGGAGTCGGACGCGTCATGGCGTCCGTAAAGACAATTGGGGAGATAGCGCCGCATGTCCATCATCGACATCGAAGCACCGCTGCACACCGCCCACCGCGACAACCACACCCACCGCGACGTCAACGGTGGATGGCTGCGGCCGGCCGTCTTCGGTGCGATGGACGGGCTCGTCTCCAACCTCGCCCTCATGACCGGCGTGGCCGGCGGAGCCGTCGCCCCGCAGACCGTCGTGATCACCGGACTCGCCGGACTCGCCGCCGGAGCCTTCTCGATGGCCGCCGGCGAGTACACCTCCGTGGCTTCCCAGCGCGAGCTGGTCCTCGCCGAGCTCGACGTCGAGCGGCAGCAGCTGCGCAAGCACCCGATCGACGAGATGGAGGAGCTCGCCGAGCTCTACGTCTCCCGCGGCGTCGAGCCGGCGCTCGCCCGCGAGGTCGCCATGCAGCTGTCCCGCGATCCCGAGCAGGCCCTGGAGATCCACGCCCGCGAGGAGCTCGGCATCGACCCCGACGACCTGCCGTCGCCGCTCGTCGCCGCCGCCTCCTCCTTCGGCTCCTTCGCGCTGGGCGCGCTGCTCCCCGTACTGCCGTACCTGCTCGGCGCCACGGCCCTGTGGCCGGCGGTACTGCTCGCACTCGCCGGGCTCTTCGCCTGCGGCGCCGTCGTCGCCCGGGTCACCGCCCGGTCGTGGTGGTACAGCGGCCTGCGCCAGCTGCTGCTCGGCGGCGCGGCCGCCGGTGTGACGTACGTCCTGGGAACCTGGATCGGCGGAGCCATAGGCTGACCGCCCTTGGAGTGAGACACTATGCAGTACGCAACATAAGTAGTCCGTTACTCGGCGGTTTCGATCCCGTGTCCGCCGGGCATCACTCAAGGACTCCGGGCGGGCAACGATGCTCGCCCTGTGCCGGGACCTTCGCCCCACGCGATACGCCGGGATGCGCGGGAACACGCCGGGATTGCCCCCTGCGGCCCCGTGATCCGCCCGTAGAGCGCCGCGGAAGTCCCCTCTCTCTGCCTCGCGCAGTGTCCGCATGCTGGAATGGCGTATCCGCTTCTCGGGATTGTCGTCATCATGTAATCTGCACGAAATTTCGCAGAGGGCCAACGTCGTCCCTCGGCTAGCACATATGCCACGACGACGACGGGAGAGCCGATGCGTTCCGCATCCACGCACTCCGCGACCGGCCTGAACACCGCCTGGTCGCCCATGGACGGTCGCCCTGCCCAGCAGGGCATGTACGACCCGCGCAACGAGAAGGACGCCTGCGGCGTCGGATTCGTGGCGAACCTCACCGGCGAGGCCACCCACACACTCGTTGAGCAGGCCCTGACCGTTCTGCGGAACCTCGAGCACCGTGGCGCCACCGGCTCCGAGCCGGACTCCGGCGACGGCGCGGGAATCCTGTCCCAGGTGCCGGACGCCTTCCTCCGCGAGGTCGCCGGATTCGAGCTCCCCGAGGCCGGCGCGTACGCCGTCGGCATCGCCTTCCTCCCCGCCGACGGCACCGCACAGGCCGTCGCCGCGGAGCAGATCGAGGCCATCGCCGCAGAAGAGAACCTCACGGTCCTCGGCTGGCGCGAGGTCCCGGTCACGCCCGACCTGCTCGGCAACGGCGCCCGCGCCACCATGCCCGCCTTCCGCCAGCTGTTCGTCTCTGGGGGCACCTCCCGGACGGAGTCTGGGGGAGGCAGCACCGGAATCGAGCTGGACCGCAAGGCGTTCGTGCTGCGCAAGCGCGCCGAGCGAGAGGCCGGCGTGTACTTCCCGTCGCTCTCCGCCCGCACCATCGTCTACAAGGGCATGCTGACCACCGGCCAGCTGGAGCCCTTCTTCCCGGACCTCTCCGACCGCCGCTTCGCCTCGGCGCTCGCCCTGGTCCACTCCCGGTTCTCCACGAACACCTTCCCGTCCTGGCCGCTCGCCCACCCGTACCGCTTCGTCGCGCACAACGGCGAGATCAACACGGTCAAGGGCAACCGGAACTGGATGAAGGCCCGCGAGTCCCAGCTGGCGTCGGACGCCTTCGGCGACGGCGTGCTGGACCGCATCTTCCCGATCTGCACCCCGGACGCCTCCGACTCGGCCTCCTTCGACGAGGTCCTGGAGCTGCTCCACCTCGGCGGCCGGTCGCTGCCGCACAGCGTGCTGATGATGATCCCGGAGGCGTGGGAGAACCACACCTCCATGGACCCGGCCCGCCGCGCGTTCTACCAGTACCACTCCACGCTGATGGAGCCCTGGGACGGCCCCGCCTGCGTCACCTTCACCGACGGCACCCAGGTCGGCGCGGTCCTCGACCGCAACGGCCTGCGCCCCGGCCGCTACTGGGTCACCGACGACGGCCTCGTCGTCCTCGGCTCCGAGGTCGGCGTCCTCGACATCGACCCGGCCAAGGTCGTCCGCAAGGGCCGCCTGCAGCCCGGCAAGATGTTCCTCGTCGACACCGCCCAGAAGCGGATCGTCGAGGACGACGAGATCAAGAACGAGCTCGCCTCCGCCGCCCCGTACGCCGAATGGCTGGAGACCGGCGAGATCGAGCTGACGGACCTGCCCGAGCGCGAGCACATCGTGCACACGCACGCCTCGGTCACCCGCCGCCAGCAGACCTTCGGCTACACCGAGGAAGAGCTGCGCGTCATCCTCGCGCCGATGGCCCGTACCGGCGGCGAGCCGCTCGGCTCCATGGGCACGGACTCCCCGATCGCGGCCCTGTCCGAGCGCCCCCGGCTGCTCTTCGACTACTTCACCCAGCTGTTCGCACAGGTCACCAACCCGCCGCTGGACGCCATCCGCGAGGAGCTCGTCACCTCGCTGCTCTCCTCGATCGGCCCGCAGTCCAACCTGCTGGAGCCGACCGCCGCGTCCTGCCGCAGCGTCACCCTGCCCTTCCCGGTGATCGACAACGACGAGCTGGCCAAGCTCATCCACATCAACGCCGACGGCGACATGCCCGGCATGAAGGCCGCCACGCTCTCCGGCCTCTACCGGGTCTCCGGCGGCGGCGAGGCGCTCGCCGCGCGGATCGAGGAGATCCGCGCCGAGGCCGACGCGGCGATCGCCAACGGCGCCCGCCTGATCGTCCTCTCGGACCGCCACTCGGACGCCGAGCACGCGCCGATCCCGTCGCTGCTGCTCACCGCCGCCGTGCACCACCACCTCATCGCCACCAAGCAGCGCACCCAGGTGGGCCTGCTGGTCGAGGCCGGCGACGTCCGCGAGGTCCACCACGTCGCCCTGCTCATCGGCTACGGCGCCGCCGCTGTCAACCCGTACCTCGCCATGGAGTCCGTCGAGGACCTGCTGCGCGCCGGTACCTTCCTGTCCGGCCTGGAGCCGGAGCAGGCCATCAAGAACCTGATCTACGCGCTCGGCAAGGGCGTCCTGAAGGTCATGTCCAAGATGGGCATCTCCACCGTCGCCTCCTACCGCGGCGCCCAGGTCTTCGAGGCAGTCGGCCTGAACGACGAGTTCGTCGAGACCTACTTCAACGGCACCGCCACCAAGATCGGCGGCGCCGGCCTGGACGTCATCGCCAAGGAGGTGGCCGCCCGCCACGCCAAGGCGTACCCCGTCTCCGGCGTCGCGGCCACGCACCGCGCCCTGGAGATCGGCGGCGAGTACCAGTGGCGCCGCGAGGGCGAGCCGCACCTGTTCGACCCGGAGACGGTCTTCCGCCTCCAGCACGCCACCCGCAACCGCCGGTACGACATCTTCCGGCAGTACACGGACCGCGTGAACGAGCAGTCCGAGCGCCTGATGACGCTCCGCGGCCTGTTCGGCTTCAAGTCCGACCGCGCGTCGATCTCCATCGACGAGGTCGAGCCGGTCTCCGAGATCGTCAAGCGCTTCTCCACCGGCGCCATGTCGTACGGCTCCATCTCCAAGGAGGCGCACGAGACCCTCGCCATCGCCATGAACCAGCTGGGCGCCAAGTCCAACACCGGTGAGGGCGGCGAGGACCCGGACCGCCTGTACGACCCGGCGCGCCGCTCCTCCATCAAGCAGGTCGCCTCCGGCCGCTTCGGTGTGACGAGCGAGTACCTGGTCAACGCGGACGACATCCAGATCAAGATGGCGCAGGGCGCCAAGCCCGGCGAGGGCGGCCAGCTGCCCGGCCACAAGGTCTACCCGTGGGTCGCCAAGACCCGGCACTCCACCCCGGGCGTCGGCCTGATCTCCCCGCCGCCGCACCACGACATCTACTCCATCGAGGACCTGGCCCAGCTGATCCACGACCTCAAGAACGCCAACCCGGTCGCCCGCATCCACGTGAAGCTGGTCTCCGAGGTCGGCGTCGGCACGGTCGCGGCGGGCGTCTCCAAGGCCCACGCGGACGTCGTCCTCATCTCCGGCCACGACGGCGGTACGGGCGCCTCCCCGCTCACCTCGCTCAAGCACGCGGGCGGCCCCTGGGAGCTCGGCCTCGCCGAGACCCAGCAGACCCTGCTGCTCAACGGCCTGCGCGACCGCATCGTCGTCCAGACCGACGGCCAGCTCAAGACCGGCCGCGACGTGGTCATCGCCGCGCTGCTCGGCGCCGAGGAGTTCGGTTTCGCGACCGCGCCGCTCGTCGTCTCCGGCTGCGTCATGATGCGCGTCTGCCACCTGGACACCTGCCCGGTCGGCATCGCCACCCAGAACCCGGTCCTGCGGGACCGCTTCTCCGGCAAGCCCGAGTTCGTCGTGAACTTCTTCGAGTTCATCGCGGAGGAGGTGCGCGAGATCCTCGCCGAGCTGGGCTTCCGCACGATCGAGGAGGCCGTCGGCCACGCCGAGCTGCTGGACACCACCAAGGCCGTCTCGCACTGGAAGGCGCAGGGTCTCGACCTGGAGCCGCTCTTCTACGTGCCCGAGCTGCCCGAGGGCGCGGTCCGCCACGCCCTGATCGAGCAGGACCACGGTCTGGAGAAGGCCCTCGACAACGAGCTGATCGAGCTCGCGTCCGACGCGCTGAACGCCGAGTCCGCCGAGGCGGCCCTGCCGGTCCGCGCCCAGGTCTCGATCCGGAACATCAACCGGACCGTCGGCACGATGCTCGGCCACCACGTCACCAAGAAGTTCGGTGGCGCGGGCCTGCCCGACAACACCATCGACCTGACCTTCACGGGCAGCGCCGGCCAGTCCTTCGGCGCCTTCGTGCCGAAGGGCATCACCCTCCGCCTGGAGGGCGACGCCAACGACTACGTCGGCAAGGGCCTCTCCGGCGGCCGGATCGTGGTCCGCCCGGACCGCGGCGCCGACCACCTCGCCGAGTACTCCACCATCGCCGGCAACACCATCGGCTACGGAGCCACCGGCGGCGAGATGTTCCTGCGCGGCCGCACCGGCGAGCGCTTCTGCGTCCGCAACTCCGGTGCCCTGGTCGTCTCGGAGGGCGTGGGCGACCACGGCTGCGAGTACATGACCGGCGGCACGGCGGTCGTCCTGGGCGAGACGGGCCGCAACTTCGCGGCCGGCATGTCGGGTGGCGTCGCGTACGTCATCGACCTCGACCCGCACAACGTCAACGTCGGCAACGCGGGCGCGGTCGAGGCCCTGTCCGACACCGACAAGCAGTGGCTGCACGATGTGGTGCGCCGCCACGAGGAGGAGACCGGCTCGACCGTGGCCGCGAAGCTCCTGGCTGACTGGTCCGTCGCGGTGGACCGGTTCAGCAAGATCATCCCCACCACGTACAAGGCAGTGCTCGCCGCCAAGGACGCCGCTGAGCTCGCCGGACTCTCGGAATCCGAGACCACGGAGAAGATGATGGAGGCGGCGACCAATGGCTGACCCGAAGGGCTTCCTCACCACCACGCGCGAGACCGCCTGCTCCCGTCCCGTCGCCGACCGGCTGAAGGACTGGAACGAGGTCTACGTCCCGGGCTCGCTGCTGCCGATCATCAGCAAGCAGGCCGGGCGCTGCATGGACTGCGGCATCCCGTTCTGCCACAACGGCTGCCCGCTCGGGAACCTGATCCCCGAGTGGAACGACTACGCCTACCGCGAGGACTGGGCGGCGGCGTCGGAGCGGCTGCACGCGACGAACAACTTCCCGGAGTTCACGGGCCGTCTGTGCCCGGCCCCGTGCGAGTCGGCGTGCGTGCTCGGCATCAACCAGCCGGCCGTCACCATCAAGAACGTCGAGGTCTCGATCATCGACAAGGCGTGGGACAACGGGGACGTCACCCCGCAGGCCCCCGAGCGCCTGTCCGGCAAGACCGTCGCCGTCATCGGCTCGGGCCCGGCCGGCCTGGCCGCCGCCCAGCAGCTGACCCGGGCCGGCCACACCGTGGTCGTGTACGAGCGCGCGGACCGCATCGGCGGCCTGCTCCGCTACGGCATCCCCGAGTTCAAGATGGAGAAGGTGCACATCAACCGCCGCATCGAGCAGATGCGCGCGGAGGGCACCAAGTTCCGCACCGGCATCGAGGTCGGCCGTGACATCACGGCGACCGACCTGCGCAAGCGTTTCGACGCGGTCGTCGTCGCGGCCGGCGCCACCGTCTCCCGCGACCTGCCGGTGCCGGGCCGCGAGCTCAAGGGCATCCACTTCGCGATGGAGTACCTGCCGCTCGCGAACAAGGTCCAGGAGGGCGACTTCCTGGCCCCGCCCATCACCGCCGAGGGCAAGCACGTGGTCGTCATCGGCGGCGGCGACACCGGCGCGGACTGCGTGGGCACCGCCCACCGCCAGGGCGCGGCCTCGGTCACGCAGCTGGAGATCATGCCGAAGCCGGGCGAGGACCGGAACGCCAACCAGCCGTGGCCGACCTTCCCGATGCTCTACAAGGTCACCTCGGCCCACGAGGAGGGCGGCGAGCGGGTCTACTCCGTCTCCACCACCCACTTCGAGGGCGACGAGGACGGCAACGTCCAGGCCCTGCACCTGGTCGAGGTCGAGTTCGTCGACGGCAAGCTCGTCCAGAAGCCCGGCACGGAGCGCGTCCTCCCCGCGCAGCTGGTGACCCTGGCGATGGGCTTCACGGGCACCGACCAGGCGAACGGCCTGGTCCAGCAGTTCGGTGTGGAGCTGGACGCCCGCGGCAACATCGACCGCGACGCCTCCTATGCGACCAACGTCGACGGCGTCTTCGTCGCCGGCGACGCGGGCCGCGGCCAGTCGCTCATCGTCTGGGCCATCGCGGAGGGCCGCTCGGCCGCCCGCGGCGTGGACCGCTTCCTGACCGGCAGCAGCGCCCTCCCGTACCCGGTCAAGCCGACGGACCGCTCGCTGACGGTGTAGCACCGGCAGTACCCCCGCCGCGCGAAGGGCGGGACCCCTCATACGGTCCGTACAACGGCGTACGGAACACCCGACGCAGCGCCCGCCACGTCCCCGACCAGGGGTGGCGGGCGCTGTGGCGCTTTTGGGGCTACTCGGGCTGCACTACCGTGGCGCCCCAGCGGGTGGCCGGGGCCGAAGCGGTCACCGAGGCCTGGAAGCCGCCCCGGAGGCCGGTGCCGAGGGGGACGGTGACCCGCGCCGGGTCGCTCTCGGGGCAGTCGACCGTGAAGGGGGCCGGGTCGCGGTCCGGGTGGTTCTCGAGGTGGAAGGCCACCTCTATGGTGCCGCCGCCCGCGCAGCCGAAGGTGATGAACGTGTCCAGCCAGGGCGCGAGACCGCCCGAGACGAAGCCGCTGGAACCGGCCAGCTCGGGGATCCAGATCAGCCCGTCGGGTCCCGGGTACCCGACGATCTCGTCCCCCGGCGAGGCCTGGGCCGTGCCGGCCGCGAGCGTCAGCGTGAGTGCGGCGGTCAGCGCGGTGATGGCGGCGGCCCTGCCGCGCCCGTGTGCCTGCTTCATGTGATCCCCCATGGTGTCCTCGGTTCCGGCTGAACACCGTTCACGCTAACCAGAGGCACTGACAACGGTGTTCGCGCGCGACATGGCGTCATGGCTTTGAGTAGTCACATCGGAACGTTCCGTTGCCCTACGCTTTTCCGTGGAGCAAGGGCACTGCGAAGGCGGGGAGTTGGCTCATGGCCAAGCCGAATGACGAGGGTGGGGCGCAGACGCCGGAGGAGTTCGCCCGCGAGGAACTGCGGCGGCATCGCGAGACGGCCGGCCTGACCCAGGCCGCGCTGGGCGAGCGGATCTTCGCCACCGGGTCGTACGTCGGTCAGATGGAGGGCGGCCAGCGCCGCCTGCGGCCGGAACTGGCGGCCATGATCGACAAGGAATTCGACACAGGGGACTACTTCGTCCGCTTGTCCAGGGCGTTCAGGTCCAAGCAGGTGGAGGACTTCGCCGCCGTCGCCCAGCTGGAACGCGTCGCGACCGCCATCTACGACTACAGCGCCACGCTGGTTCCCGGATTGCTGCAGACGGCGGACTACGGCCGGGCCGTCATGCGGGGCGGCAACCCCACCGCGCCCGCCGAGTACGTCGACGGCCTGTGCACGTTCCGTCTGGAGCGAGCCCGGCTCCTCGATGATCCGGTGAGGCCTCAGTTGTGGGTCATCCTGCACGAGGCGGTGCTGCAGACGGTGATCGGGGGCCCCGGCGTAATGGCTGCGCAGCTGCGGCACATCGCCTCGTACGTTCGTGCCCATCGGATCACCGTGCAGGTCGTGCCGTTCTCCGCCGGAGCCCAAGGCGTTCTGGGCTCGCTGGTCAGCATCATGCAGTTCGCCGACTCGCCCGACGTGACCTACAGCGAGGGGCCCTGTGTGGGGCAGCTGTACGACGAAGTGGACCTGGTCCGCCGCCACTGGCAGCGGTACGACCTCACCAGGGCGGCAGCGCTGTCGCCGGAGGTCTCTCTGGCCCGCATCGAGTCGGCGGCGGAGGAGTACGCGACGCGCGCGCAGACGTGAAGGCGAGTTCGCACCGAAACCAGCCGTCGCGACGGTTGATCTCCCCGGTCCGGCCCCCGTTCCGTGACGGCAAGCTGGCCGGTGTCGGGCCCGTTCTCGTGTTCCCCGTCGGCCCGTGGGCGTCGTTCATTGCGGCCGTGAAGCTTCCGGCCTCGGCGCCGTGAAAATCCGTTGCGCGGACCGCCGCGGCCACTGCTACGTTTCCGCCAGGCCGTGCGACAGCAGGAGGAGGTGGTACCCGTGAACGCAGTATCGACATGGGTGCTCCCCTCCGGGGTCACGGTCGGACGGTAGGCAGGTCGTCCGGGAGCGCCGTCAGCGCGCATTCCCGAAGGGCACGACCATGCATTTCACCTCCGAACGCCGCCTCGACGACGGCGTCCTCGAACGCGAATTCACCCTCGGCGAGATCCCCGGCACCCTGTGGACGCCCGAGTCCGCCGCCCCCGTCCCGCTGATCCTGATGGCCCACAACAACGGCCTGCCCAAGAGCGCGGCCCGGCTGGTGGCGCGGGCCCGGCACTCCGCGGCCCGCGGCTATGCCGTGGCGAGCATCGACGCCGTCGGGTGCGGCGACCGGCCGCGTTCCGCCGCCGACGAGCAGGCTCGCGCCGAGCTCCGCCGGGCGATGCAGGCCGGCGAGGCGGTCGACGGGATCTTCGAGTCCATGATCGGCCCGCTGGTCGAAAAGGCCGTCCCGGACTGGCGGACCACCCTGGACGCCCTCCTCGAACTGCCCGGGATCGACGGTCCGGTCGGGTACTCGGGGTGGACCGCCCTCGGGATCCGCCTCGCGGCGGTCGAGCCGCGCATCGCGGCCGCCGGCTTCTTCGCCGGGGGCTACGTGCCCCGCGCCCAGCGCGAGGAGGCCCGGCAGGTCACCGTTCCTCTGCTGTTCCTGCTGCAGTGGGACGACGAAGGGAACCCCCGGCAACGGACCCTTGACCTGTTCGACGCCTTCGGCACCGAGGAGAAGACGCTGCACGCCAACCTGGGCGGACACACCGGCACTCCGTGGTTCGAGGTGGAGGACGGGAACCGGTTCTTCGACCGCCACCTGAAGTAGAACGGTCTGCACCGCCGGCCCCTGCCGAACTCCCGGGCAGGGGCCGGATCCGTCCGCGGGTCTTCGACTGGCAGGGTCGGGTGCATGGATTGCATCTTCTGCGGACTCATCCGTGAAGGCACCGCGAGCTGGGTGGCTCGCGGTCCGGTTGCCTGTGCCTTCACCCCACTGAACCCGCTCGCGCCGGGCCACACTCTGGTGGTTCCCACGCTCCACTACGCAGACGTTTTCGAGACCCCGCCCGAGGCGCTCGCCGCGGTGACGGCACTGGTTCAGCGCGTCGCCGGGGCGGCCCGGAACGCCCTGGACGCCTCGGGAGTGAACATCCTCAGCGCCAGCGGTCCGGGATCGGAGCAGTCGGTGCCCCACCTGCACTTCCACGTCGTTCCGCGGTGGGCGGACGACGGTTTGTCGACCTGGCCCGCCGGGCGCTCCGCGCATCGCGTCACCGGCGATGCAGGAGCGAGGATCGCCGAGGCCCTGGCGTGACCTCGGGCGTCGATCCTGGAAGCGACGGGCCCGTTCGCACAGGGGCGCCACAAAACCGGTGGAGCCGCCCCGCTGTGCGCCGTTACCGTGCTGGCGGACAAGTCGTCGAGGCAAGGACGTCCCGTTGTACACCCTGTGAGACCCCCCGAGTGCTGATTCGTCGCGCGTCGCGCATGTGCGCCGCGCTCCTTTCTGCTGCGGTCTTCTCACTGGAACCGGTGTACTTCTGTGCTCAATACCTGGGTGGTCGCTCCCACCTGCCTGCCGCTCGTTCTCCGCCGATGCCACACGTGCGCGTCCGAGCGCTTCCGGGCGAACGGCAAATTTCGTGTCAACGCCAACCACAAGCTCCTCGACGCCTGGCTCCTCGTGCTCTGCTCCGCTTGCGGGGACACGGCGAAACTCACGGTCCTGGAGCGGGTGCACGTGCGCTCCGTACGACCCGAGCTGCTGGACCGACTGCATGACAACGACCCGAGCCTGGCAGGCGAACTGCTCCAGGATCCGGTCGTGCGGCGCCGCAATCACATCTCCCTCGACTGGGACGGCGCCTGGCGCCTCGACACCGGCGGATCGGACCACCTGGACCGCGAGGTGATCGACGTCTCGGTCCGCTTCGCAGCGCGGATCCCGGTCCGGCCGGTGCGGTTGATCTCTGAGGGGTGCGGTCTTTCACGGGCCGAGGTCGAGAGACTGATCACGGACGGGAAGCTCGTCTCGGCGGTCCGGCTGAGCGGCAGGATCTCAGGAGACTTCACCTTCACGCTCAAGCGCTGACCCTTACCCGGGCGCCCAGGGCCTGTCCGGCGGATCCGCCGGACAGGCCCTGGGGCGATACGGCTCTAGAGGGCCAGGCCCCCGCCGCCCGGCTCGTCCTCCGGCTCCGGGTCCTCGCGCGGCGGTTCGTCGTCGTTGCCCCGGCGCTGGGTGCGCAGGCCGTGCTCCGGGAGCCAGGTCCGCACCACCAGGTCGTCGCCCTCGATGCCGATGTGGACGACCTCCGTGAGGTCGGCGTAGAAGAGGTGGAAGGGGTGCGGGGTCTCCGTCTCCTCCGCGTACCGGTGGAGTTCGGGCGGGTCCACGAGCTCCACCGCTCGCCCGGAGATCCGTACGTCCCCGTCCGGCATGGTCTCGCCCTCGCCCGGATTGGTGTGCAGGGCGAAGCGCGGGTCGCGCTGCAGGTCCCGGGCCTTCATCGAGCCGGCCATCATCCCCAACCACAGCTCGCCGCCCCGGATGTCGACGTTCAGGCCGGTCACCCGGGGGGAGCCGTCCTTGCGCAGGGTCGCCAGCACGTGGTGCGGGTACTGCGCGAAGCGGGCCTCGACGGCCGCCGCGAAGTCCGGTTCCGCCTTCTCGAACACTGCCCAACTGGTATGCGTCATACGTCCATCAAAGCGCGGGCACCGGCGGGCCCGGGTCAGGCGCGCACGATGCCCGCACCGCGTGCCGCCGCCAGCCAGGCCGGGAACTCCCCGACGAGGCGGTCGTACAGTTCGCCGTCCGGCACGGTGCGGGGGTCCTGGCCGGCGTGGAAGTAGCCCGCGTTGTCCACGGGCCGCTTCGCGGGCACGGGCAGCTCGTCCAGCCGGCGCAGGAAGTCGAACTGCGTGCTGCGGGTGTTGCCGAAGCCGACGAACTGCCAGAAGAGCGGCAGCCGGGCCGCCTTGCACAGGTACCTCTCGGCGGCGAGCTTGTTGATCGGCCCGCCGTCGGTCTGGAAGACGACGAGTGCGGGGGCCGTCGCACCGGAGTCGAGGTAGTGGTCGATCACCGCGTCCATCGCCGCGTGGTAGGCGGTCTTGCCCATGTGGCCGAGGCGGGACGCGATCTCGGTGACCCGGCCCTCGTGCCCGGCCAGGGAGATCTCCTCCACCGCGTCGACCTCGGTGGAGAAGAACACCACCGGCACGCGGGCGTCGTCGTCCAGGTGCGCGGACAGTCCCAGCACCCGGTCCGCGAGGGCCTGCACGCTGCCGTCCTGGTAGTACGGGCGCATCGACCCGGAGTAGTCCAGGACCAGGTAGACGGCGGCACGTCCGCCCTCCAGGCCGTACTTCCGCAGGGATATCCCGGCCGTCTTGTAGAGGCTCACGAGGGCCGGAGCCGACTCCTCGACCTTGCGGAGGCTGATGGCGCTGCTCGTCATGGGGCGAGGGTACGGGGAAGGCCGCGGGCCCCGGTCACTTCGGGCGCTTGGCCTGGGCTTCCTTGAGGAGCTGCGCGTACGGCGTCTGGACCGTTGAGCCGCGTATGAAGGCCAGGCCGTACCGGTCGATCGCCTTTGTCTGCTGAATGATTTGGTTGAACAGGAAGCCCTTCTTCTTTTCGCCCGGACTGCCGACATCGACATAGACGAACGGTCGGCCAAGGTACAGCCACCAGACCGTCACGCGCTCCCGCCCGCGCGTCAAATTCAGGAGTTCGCTGCTCTGGGATATGTTTGACTGGTATCTGAAGTACTCTTTTTTCTTTGCTATTGGGCCCGGCGGGTCGTCGTCTTTTTTTTCCTCCTTGAGTTTTCCCCGCCATTTTCCGGTGGCGAAATCGGTGTCCAGTCTCATTCTGTCCTGTCTGAACGCGTAAGCTTCCACCTGGGCTGAGACCGCTTCGTATTCGGCGTCCTCCGGGTTGTCGATCTCGGCGACAACGTCCGTCGAAACCTCCTCCCCCGGGCTCAACTCCCGCCCCGGTGGAAGGACCAGCTCGCCGGGTCTGATCAGTTTGTACCTGTCCTTCGGGTCGCTGGCGAGCTTGACGTTGATCCAATAGATGCTGCCGAGGATGTGAACAGGGACCTCGCCGGAGTTCTTGAGGCGCAGACGGACCCGCAGGTACATCTTCGTGCCTGCCTTGTTCAGACTCGGCGTTCCGATTTCGGCTGTGCCCTGCACCAGCGGGCGGGAGATGGAGGGAAGGTATATCTGGGTGTATGCCAAGTTGGTGGTGACGAGGACGGTGGAGACGACCGCCCCGATCGCGATGCGGCCAGGATTGCGTAGCGTCTTCCAGACCCGCTGGCGACAGAGGACCCAAAGGGACCATGTGGCGCAGACTGTGAGCGCTATCCAGAGCAGCAGGCACAACACGTATGTCGGCCTGCCCTGGTTGGCGAGGAACAGCACGAGCAGCGTCGCACCGACGAAGAACTCGACCAGCGCTCCGAGTAGAAGGGCCGGCCCGGAGGGAGTCATTTTCCGCTTGCGCCAATAGTCGAAGCCGGCCACGAAGGCGATCACTTCCACGACGGCCATGAGCAGGAAGAGGAAGCCTGTCACCCGCCCGGCGAAGGTGAGGGCGTCGAAAGAATCCTTTATGCCTATCCAGGTGCACATGCCTGCGGTCGCCAGGAAGCCGAGCGCCATGACGGCGCCGGTGAGGCGTCGCCCCAAGGCGTGAGCCGGCCACACGCTGCTGTCTCCGCCCTGCCAATCGACGTCGGCTTTGCGTGGCACGCCAGCGCGACGCAGGACCCTCTGCAGTTCGTGGTGGCTCCACACCTTGCCTCTGCTCTTGCCGTCGATGACGACCTTCCGCAGGCCGTCGTCATCCGGCGGCCCTACGGCCACATCGGGCTTGATGTCCATGAGGTCAGCCTGCGCCCGCACTCGGGGGCGCGCCGCCGGAGGGCGTGTTCCGGCAGCGACTCCCGTGCAATGGCGGGTGCGGAGCCTTCACCCGAATGGAGTAACAGGGTGCGCACCTCGACAGGGTCCGGGCCGAGAGTGGTGATGACCGCGTCGCTCATCCTCGTTGGAGGTTCTGATGCGTACACGACTGCTCGGGACGCTTGTCGTCGTTGTGTTGGCCGCTCTTGGCGGCGTGACCCCTGTCGCGCAAGCTGCAGTGCCCGCGATCGGCGGGCAGAAGTGTGTGGACGGCGGCGGGAGCGTGGAGTACGAGTCCACCAAGGGCTCGTGGATCTGCGTCGACGGCACGTACGACGGCCAGCCGATCGACTGACCCGCCCATGCCCATGGCGCCCTTCCCCCCGAGGGGTACGACTGCTAGAGATATGACTGGTAGTCATATAGGGGAGGGGCTCCATGGGGCGCACCGGGCTCGACGGGAAGGTCGTCGTCATAACCGGCGCCGGGCGTGGCCAGGGGGCCGCCGGGGCTCGGCTCTTCGTGGAGGCCGGGGCGCGGGTCGTGGTCACCGACGTACGGGAGGACGAGGGCCGGGCCGTGGCCGCCGAGCTGGGCGGTGACGGGCTGTACGTACGCCACGACGTCGCCGACCCGGCGAGCTGGGCGGCGGTGGTCACTGAGTCGGTACGCGCCTTCGGCACGGTATCGGCGCTGGTCAACAATGCCGCCGTGTGGCGCACCGCGCACGTGGAGGAGCAGCGGCTCGACGACTTCGAGGCACTCCTGCGGGTCAACCTGCTGGGGCCGTTCCTCGGCATCCAGGCGGTGGCGCCGGTGCTGCGGGCGGCCGGGGGCGGCTCGGTCGTCAACGTCTCCTCCACCGCCGGGCTGGTCGGGATACCCGGCCACGCGGCCTACGGCTCGACCAAGTTCGGGCTGCGCGGACTGACCCGGTCGGCGGCGCTCGACCTGGCCGGGGACCGGATCCGGGTGAACTCGGTGCACCCGGGGGCCATCGACACCCCGATGGTGGCCGGCGCCGTCGAAGGCCGGGACTTCTCGCACCTGCCCCTGGGGCGGATCGGTCGGCCGGAGGAGGTCGCCGAGCTCGTCCTCTTCCTCTGCTCGGACGCGTCCTCGTACGTGACGGGCGCCGAGTTCACGGTCGACGGCGGGATGACGACCGCCTGACGGACAGGGCACCCCCAGGCCCTCCGGGCCCGTGCATGATGTGTCCATGGCTGATCTGGCACGGAGGGCGGCAGGCGCGGTCCTGCGCAACTGCCTGCTCCTGGCGGTGGAGTTCGGCGCGATCTGGATGCTGCGCGGTCCCGAGGGGCTCTGGGTCCCGGTCCTGCTGGCCGTCTTCGTCGCCGGTGCGGCCGTGCCGCACGGCACCGACGCCGAGTTCGTGGCCCGCACCGCCGTGGCGCTCACCGCCGTCGGGATCGCGGTGCTCGGCGGGGTCACCTGGGACCGGCACGTCCTGCACGACCGGGGCCGGGAGGAGACCGCGGTGGTCGCGCAGCGGACGATGGTGGAGGACGGTGCGAGCCTGTCCCCGTCGCTGCGCCTGCGCACCGAGGCGGGCCGCGACCTGCCCGGCCCGGTCACCCTCGACCTCGCGGTCGGCGCACGGCTGACGGTGACGGTGGACCCCGACGGGCCGGCCTGGGCCCCGGGCGGCCGCCCCGACCGGCCGCTGTGGCAGGCGGCCGGCACCGGCGCGCTCCTCCTGCTCCAGACCGCCCTCCTGCTCCGGATCTCCGTGCGCCGCTCCCGGACCTGACGGCGGCGCGGCGAGAACCGCCGACGCGGGCTACTTGATTTTGTAGGAGCAGCCCTTCGTGTTCGTGACGCCGTCGCTCTCCGCGACCACCTTGCCGTCCACCTTGATGGTGCAGGGAGCCTGCTGGAGCTTGCCGTCGGAGCCCGTGATCGTGCCCGGGACGACGCTGACCAGGTAGCCCACCTTCTGCTCCGCGGCGGTGAGTTCGGCCGTGCCCGACTTCGACCACGGCAGGGTCTGCTGCTCGAAGCCGCTGCCGAGGCCGCTGTACATGACGGCCGTCCTGCCCGTGCCGCCGACCTCCAGGGTCACGTCGTGCTTCGCGCCGCCGCCGGCGGCCGGGGCCGACGAGGGGTTCTGGCCCTGGTTCTGCGAGGCCGCGGGCTGCGGCTGCTGCTTGCCGCCCTCCGGGGCGGGCTCGGGCTCCGCGCTCCCGCAGCCGGTGAGCAGCAGCGCCACCGCGGCGCACAGCGTCATGGCGGAGATGGTCCTGCGCATGTCCTGATACCTCGATCTTGTTGCCTGGTACGTGTGATCGAAAACAATGGACGCATGACGACACGCGCCCGTTCCTTCGATGCCGCAGCGGCTTCCTACGCCGCCCACCGGCCCGGCTACCCGCCGGCCCTCCTCGACGCCGTCGAGGAGCTCGCCGGGCGCCCGCTCGCCGGGGCGCGCGTGGCCGACGTGGGGGCGGGTACCGGTATCGCCACCGCCCTGCTGCACGGGCGCGGCGCCGAGGTCGTCGCCGTGGAGCCCGGGGACGGGATGGCCGCGCAGCTGCGCCGGGCGCACCCCGGGATCCCGGTCGTGCGCGGCGACGGGGACCGGCTGCCGCTGGCCACCGGCGCGTTCGACCTCCTCACCTACGCCCAGGCCTGGCACTGGACCGACCCGGCCCGCTCCGTCCCCGAGGCCCGCCGCGTGCTGCGCCCCGGCGGCGCGCTCGCCATCTGGTGGAACGACGCGGACCTCACCGTGCCCTGGATCGCCGAGCAGGAGGCGCGGCTGGCGGAGTTCTTCGGCGCGGCCAAGGGGAAGGGCTTCCGTACGCTGCCCCGCGGGCTCGGCGGGTTCACCAGCCGGTCCGTGCGCTGGTCCCGGCGCATCCCGCTGGACGCGCACCTCGCCAACCTCGCCAGCCACTCCGCCTTCCTGATGCTGGGCGAGCCCGGCACCCGCGACTACTTCGCCGCCGAACGTGAGCTGCTGGCCCCGCTCTTCCCCGACGGCACGGTCGAGGAGAGCTACGTCGTCAGCCTCCACGTCACCCGCGTGTGACAGACCGCAGGACTTCCGCCCGGCACTCCGACGGGGTGCCCCAGGCGTCCCGCAGCGGGCGTGCCTTGCGCAGCCACAGGGACAGGTCCAGCTCCTCGGTGTAGCCGACCGCACCGTGGAGCTGGAGCGCCGTCATGGCCGCGCGGTACGCCGCCCCGCCGCACCGCAGCTTCGCCGCCGCCACGTCGCCCGGGGCCAGGGACAGCGCAGCCGCCCACACCAGCGGACGCGCGAACTCCAGGGCCAGGAGGGTGTCCGCCAGCCGGTGCTTGACCGCCTGGAAGGAGCCGATCGGCGCCCCGAACTGGGTGCGCTGCTTCACGTATCCGACCGTCCGCTCCAGCAGGGCCTCGCCCACGCCCAGGCACTGGGCCGCTGTCAGCAGCCGGGCCCAGCGCCCCGCCGCCCCGGCCGCGCGCGCCACCGCCGGGCCCGCCGCGA
Source organism: Streptomyces erythrochromogenes (assembly GCF_036170895.1). Taxonomy (NCBI): domain Bacteria; kingdom Bacillati; phylum Actinomycetota; class Actinomycetes; order Kitasatosporales; family Streptomycetaceae; genus Streptomyces; species Streptomyces erythrochromogenes. Next base: position 6,057,046 of record NZ_CP108036.1, read on the forward strand.
GGAGTTCGCCCCCGGTCGCCGAGGGGCGCGCCAGCCGCCGCGCGGGGTCCGTCGACCGCAGGACTTCCCCGGATGCCGGGGTGGCCAGCCGCAGTTCGCCCGCCGCCGACACGGTGAAGCAGTGCGCCGCCGCGTCCGCGTCCAGGGCGTACGGACTCCCGCCCGGCAGCGTCAGCGTGGCCCAGGCCTCGCCCGCGACCAGGCCCGGCAGGAACCGCTTGGCGAGGGCCTCGTCCCCCAGCTCCGACAGCAGCACCGACACCGCCGCGCTCTCCACCACCGGTCCCGGCACCCCCGCCCGGCCCAGTTCCACGAAGCCCAGCGCCAGCTCCAGCGGGAGCAGGCCGGCCCCCTCGTACGACTCGGGTGCGGCCAGCGCGAACAGGCCCGTCCCCGCGAGCCGGGAGCGCAGGGCCAGCCCCGGCCCGTGCTCGCCGTCCGCCCAGGCCCGTACCGCCGCCGGGACCTGCGCCGAGCCCAGCAGGGAGCGCAGCGTACGGGCGAAGTCCGACTGCTCGTCGGTCGGCAGGAAACGCATCAGCGGCGGCCCTTCGGCAGGCCGAGCAGCCGCTCGGCGATGATGTCGCGCTGGATCTCGTTCGTCCCCGCGTAGATCGGCCCGGCCAGCGAGAAGACCCACGGCTCGGCCCACTCGCCGTCCGCGAGTTCGGCGTCCGCACCCAGCAGGTCCAGCGCCGTCTCGTGCAGCGCGATGTCGTACTCCGACCAGAACACCTTGTTCAGGCTGGACTCGGCGCCGACGGCCCCGCCCGCGGCGAAGCGGGAAGCGCCGGCCCAGGTGAACAGCTCGTAGGCGCGCGCCCCGACCACCGCGTCGGCCACCCGGTCGGCCAGTGCCGTGTCGGCCGGGTCCCCCTGCGCGCGCCACAGGGCGGCCAGCCGGTCCGCCGCCGCCAGGAACCGGCCGGGGGAGCGCAGGGTCAGGCCGCGCTCGTTGCCGGTGGTCGACATCGCGATCCGCCAGCCCTGCCCGGGCTCCCCGATCACGTCCTCGTCCGGTACGAAGACCTCGTCCAGGAAGAGCTCCGCGAACGCCGGCTTGCCGTCGAGGCGGCCGATGGGCCGCACCGTGACCCCGGACGCCCGCAGGTCGAACATCAGGTACGTCAGCCCCTGGTGCGGTTTCGGGGTGTCCGGGTCGGTGCGGAAGATGCCGAAGGCCCGGTCGGCGAAGGCGGCCCGCGAGGACCAGGTCTTCTGCCCGGACAGCAGCCAGCCGCCCTCCGTGCGGACCGCGCGCGACGTGAGCGAGGCCAGGTCGGAGCCCGACTCCGGCTCCGACCAGGCCTGCGCCCAGACGACCTCGCCGCTCGCCATCGGCGGCAGCACGCGCGCCCGCTGCTCCGCCGTCGCGTGGTCGAAGAGCGTCGGCGCGAGGAGGCTGATGCCGTTCTGCGAGACCCGGCCGGGCGCGCCCGCCGCCCAGTACTCCTCCTCGAAGACCAGCCACTTCACGAGGTCGACGCCGCGGCCGCCGTACTCCTCGGGCCAGGACACCACCGCCCAGCGGTCCGCGTGCAGCCGGGCCTCCCACTCCCGGTGCGCGGCGAAGCCCTCCCGCGTCTCCAGCGAGGGCAGGGGGGAGGCGGGTACGTGGTCGGCCAGCCAGGCGCGCGCTTCGGCCCGGAAGGCCTCCACCTCCGCCGTCTGGGTCAGGTCCATCGGGTGCCCGCCTCCTCGAACGCCGTCACTTCCCTAACAAGTGTTTGGTAGGTTAACGTACGGCCATGAGCAGCGTCGAGGAGTTCGCATGAACGAGCCCCGGTACACCGCCGGCCACCACCTGCTGCAGGACCGCACCGCCGTCATCACCGCCGCCGCGGGGGCCGGGATCGGCGGGGCCACCGCCCGACGCTTCCTGGAGGAGGGCGCCCGCATCGTCATCGGCGACGCCCACGCCCGCCGGCTCAAGGAGACCGAGGACGCGCTCACGGCCGAGTTCGGAGCCGGCCGCGTCGCCTCCCTGCCCTGCGACGTCACCGACGAGGACCAGGTCCGCGCCCTGTTCGCGTTCGCCGAGCAGACCCACGGCCGGCTCGACGTCGTCGTCAACAACGCCGGGCTCGGCGGCACCGCGGCCCTCGTCGACATGAGCGACGAACAGTGGACCCGCGTCCTTGACGTCACCCTGAACGGCACCTTCCGCTGCACCCGCGCCGCACTGCGCTCCTTCAAGGCCTCCGGCGCGGGCGGAGTCGTCGTCAACAACGCCTCCGTCGTCGGCTGGCGCGCCCAGACCGGCCAGGCCCACTACGCCGCGGCCAAGGCCGGGGTCATGGCGCTCACCCGCTGCGCGGCCCTGGAGGCCGCGGAGTTCGGCGTACGCGTCAACGCCGTCGCCCCCAGCCTGGCCATGCACCCGCACCTGGTGAAGGTCACCAGCGAGGAGGTCCTCGCCGAACTCACCGCCCGCGAGGCCTTCGGCCGGTACGCCGAGCCCTGGGAGGTCGCCAACGTCATCGTCTTCCTGGCCAGCGGCTATTCGTCGTACATGACGGGCGAGACGGTGTCCGTCAGCAGCCAGCACCCGTAGCCCGACAATGGACGCGTGCCAACCAACAAGCCCGCGGCCCAGCCCGCAGCCAAGAAGAAGCCGCAGGTGACCCCCTCGCCCGAGCGGCGCCGCGAACTCCTCGACACCGCCGCCGAGGTCTTCGCCGCCCAGGGCTACAACGCCACCACCGTCCGCAAGATCGCCGACGCCGCCGGGATGCTCGCCGGCAGCCTCTACTACCACTTCGATTCCAAGGAATCGATGCTCGACGAGATCCTCTCGGCCTTCCTGACCGAGCTGTGGGACGGGTACGACGCCGTCCTCGCCGCCGGCCTCGGCCCCCGGGAGACCATCGAGGCCCTCGTCACCGAGTCCTTCCGCGAGATCGACCGGCACCGCGCGGCCGTCGCGATCTACCAGAAGGAATCCCGCACCCTCTCCGCCCAGCCCCGCTTCCACTACCTGTCCGACTCGCAGCAGAAGTTCGAGAAGGCCTGGCTGGGGACGCTGGAACGGGGGGTCGCCGCCAAGGTCTTCCGGGCCGACCTCGACATCCGCCTCACCTACCGCTTCGTGCGCGACACGGTCTGGGTGGCGGCCTCCTGGTACCGGCCGGGCGGACAGCACAGCCCCGACGAGATCGCCCGCCAGTACCTGTCGATGGTCCTGGACGGGATCGCCCTGCGCCCCACCTGATCGATCCGACCGTCTGAGGAGTCCCCGATGCCCGAGGCCTACATAGTCGACGCCGTGCGCACCCCCGTGGGGCGGCGCGGAGGCGGCCTGTCCGCCGTCCACCCGGCCGACCTCGGCGCACACGTCCTGAAGGAACTGGTCGAACGGTCCGGGGTGGACCCGGCCGCCGTGGAGGACGTGGTCTTCGGCTGCCTCGACACCGTCGGCCCGCAGGCCGGGGACATCGCCCGCACCGCATGGCTCGCCGCCGGCCTGCCCGAGGAGGTCCCCGGGGTCACCGTCGACCGCCAGTGCGGCTCCTCGCAGCAGGCGGTGCACTTCGCCGCGCAGGGCGTGCTCTCCGGCACCCAGGACCTCGTGGTCGCCGGCGGCACCCAGAACATGTCGATGATCCCGATCGCCTTCGCCTCGCGCCAGGCCGCCGAACCCCTCGGGTACACGGAGGGGCCGTACGCGGGATCCGCCGGCTGGCGCGCCCGGTACGGCGACGCCCCCGTCAACCAGTTCCACGGCGCCCAGCTGATCGCGCAGAAATGGGGGATCTCGCGCCGCGACATGGAGGAGTACGCGCTCGGCTCCCACCGCCGCGCCGTGCGCGCCGTCGACGAGGGCCGCTTCGACCGCGAGATCGCGGCCTACGGGGACGTGACCGCGGACGAGGGGCCGCGCCGGGACACCACCCTGGAGAAGATGGCGGCGCTCAGGCCCGTCGTCGAGGGCGGCACCATCACCGCCGCCGTCTCCTCCCAGGTCTCCGACGGCGCGGCGGCCATGCTGCTCGCCTCCGAGCGGGCGGTACGCGAACACGGCCTGCGGCCCCGGGCCCGCATCCACCACCTCTCCGTGCGCGGCGAGGACCCCATCCGCATGCTGTCCGCACCCATCCCGGCGACGGCGTACGCACTGAAGAAGACCGGCATGTCACTGGCCGACATCGACCTCGTGGAGATCAACGAGGCCTTCGCGCCGGTGGTGCTGGCCTGGCTGAAGGAGACCGGCGCCGACCCGGAACGCGTCAACGTCAACGGCGGCGCCATCGCCCTGGGCCACCCCCTGGGCGCGACCGGGGTCAGGCTGATGACCACCCTCCTGCACGAGCTGGAGCGCACCGGCGGCCGGTTCGGCCTCCAGACCATGTGCGAGGGCGGCGGCCAGGCCAACGTGACGATCATCGAACGCCTGTAGGGGCCGGCTCGCCGGCCGGCGGTCCGCCGCCCCCGCCGCCGGGTCAGGAGGGGAGCAGGGAGAAGCCGAGGAGGACCGCGGCGTCGACGCGGACCGAGCCCGGGGAGAGGGTGCCGTCGTACTCGTGGTCCGCGCGGCCGACGCTGCGGCCGTGGCCGCCGACCGACTCCGGGTTCACGTCCTCGATGTGGATCACCGCTCCCAGCTCGACCCCGCAGGCCTCCGCGTAGACCTCGGCCTTGCGCCGGGCGGCCTCGACCGCGCGCCGCCGCGCCTCGTCGCGCATCGAGGGCTTGTCCCGGACCTCGAAGCGCACGTCGTCGACACGGTTCGCACCGGCGGTGACGGCGTCCTCGATCAGCAGCTCGATCCGGTCGAGCGCCTCCGTCTGCACCGTGTACTTCGCCTCGCAGCTGTAGCCGAGGAAGGTGCGGTCCGCGCCGTACCCGCTGTGCTGGGAGGTCAGCCGCAGGCGCGAGCCGGAGACGTCCGCGTCCGGCACGCCGTGGTCCCGCAGGGTCTGCCGCAGCCGGGCCACCGCCGCCCCCGCCTCCGCGAAGGCCACCTTCGGCGTCGGGGCGACGAGGTCGACCGCCAGGTCCACGAAGGCGAGACGGGGTTCGGCGGACACGCTGCCCGCACCGAGCACACTGAGCCCCCAGGGCTCTCTGATCGCTGCCATCCCATGATCAAACCAGGTGGGGGAGCCCGCCACCAGGCACTTCCGAGCCCCGCCCGTGGCACGAAGGACGGAGGTCACACCGCCCCGTCCGCACCTCGGGACCGGGATGTGCTAGCTTAGGGGTCGTTGCAGTTGTGGTACCCATGAACTTTATGTGCGCCTGACGGGAATGTTCCTCAGGCGCTTTTATTGTTTTTTTGCCGGAATCTCCGGATGGGGCCCTTTGCCGCCTATTCAGGAGATTTAAAATGGCACTTGGCACCGTGAAGTGGTTCAACTCGGAAAAGGGCTTCGGCTTCATCGAGCAGGACGGTGGCGGTCCGGACGTCTTCGCCCACTACTCGAACATCGCCACCCAGGGCTTCCGTGAGCTCACCGAGGGCCAGCGCGTGTCCTTCGACGTGACGCAGGGCCAGAAGGGCCCCCAGGCGGAGAACATCCTCCCCGCCTAATTTTCTCAGCATGCCGGGGTCCGCACCGAGAGGTGCGGGCCCCGGCTTGTCTGCTGTCTCGACCTTTGTTTTACCTGCCGGTTTCAGGAGGGCTTTCTCGCATGACCAGCTCCAGCTCCGCACGTCCCAGCCGCCGCCCCACACGGGGACGAGGAGCGGCCCAGGGGCGTCCGAAGGCTGGTGCGGGACGGCAGAAGTCCGCCCCGCCCGCACCCCGGCCGCAGGAATTCACCATGCCGGAACCGGCCGTCCCGGCACTGCCGCCGGTCGCCGCGTTCGAGGACATGGGCATGCCCGAGGCGCTGCTGAAGACCCTCGCAGCCCAGGGCGTCACCGAACCGTTCCCCATCCAGGCCGCGACCCTGCCGAACTCCCTCGCCGGCCGCGACCTGCTCGGCCGCGGCCGCACCGGCTCCGGCAAGACGCTGGCCTTCGGCCTGGCGCTGCTGGCCCGTACCGCCGGCCGCCGTGCGGAGCCGAAGGCGCCGCTCGCCATGGTCCTCGTACCGACCCGCGAGCTCGCGCAGCAGGTCACCGACTCCCTGGCCCCGTACGCCACGGCCGTCAACCTGCGCATCGCCACCGTCGTCGGCGGCATGTCGATCAACCGGCAGTCGGGCGCCCTGCGCCGCGGCGCCGAGGTGCTCGTCGCCACCCCCGGCCGCCTGAAGGACCTCATCGACCGCGGTGACGCGGACCTCTCGCAGGTGTCGATCACCGTCCTCGACGAGGCCGACCAGATGACCGACATGGGCTTCATGCCGCAGGTCACCGCGCTGCTCAAGCAGGTCCGGCCCGAGGGGCAGACCATGCTCTTCTCGGCGACCCTCGACAAGAACATCGACAAGCTCGTCAAGATGTTCCTGACCGACCCGGTCGGCCACTCCGTCGACCCGTCGGCCGGTGCGGTCACCACCATGGAGCACCACGTCCTGTACGTCCTGGACGAGACCGACAAGAAGGCCGTGGCGACGCGTATAGCCGCCCGCGACGGCCGGGTGATCATGTTCGTGGACACCAAGCGCGGCGTGGACCGCATGGTCAAGAAGCTCCTGGCGGACGGCGTCCGCGCCTCCGGCCTGCACGGCGGCCGTTCGCAGCCGCAGCGCAACCGCACCCTGGACTGGTTCAAGACGGGCGAGGTCACCGCGCTGATCGCCACCAACGTGGCGGCCCGCGGCATCCACATCGACGACCTCGACCTCGTCGTCAACGTGGACCCGCCCACCGACCACAAGGACTACCTGCACCGTGGTGGCCGCACCGCGCGCGCCGGCGAGTCCGGCAGCGTGGTCACCCTGGTGCTGCCCGACCAGAAGCGGGACATGACCCGGCTGATGTCGGACGCCGGGATCTCCCCGCGCACCGCGCAGATCAAGTCCTCCGACGAGGAGCTGGCACGGCTGACCGGCGCCAAGGAGCCCTCGGGCATCCCGGTGGTGCTGGAAGTGCCGCAGCAGCCCGCGCCGAAGGCGCGCAACGGCTCCGGTTCGGGCTCCGGCTCGCGCCGCCGCTCGGGCGGCCCGCGCACCGGCTCCGCCACCGGCGGCGCCCCGGCGGCCGGCGGTCGCAGCCGCAGGTCCGGCGGCGGCTCCGGCCAGGCCCCGGCGGCCTCCGGCTCGGGCCAGGCCCGTCGCGGCGGCCAGGGCGGCGGTCAGGGCGGCGGTCAGGGCGGCTCGGCCGGCGGCTCCGGCGAGCGCGGCCGACGCGGCACGGGCGGCTCCGGCGGCGGCGCCGCCGCGGCCTCCGCGCGCAGCCGGGTCGGCACCGGCGGCCAGGGCCGCCGGCGCGCCGTCTGACCCGCTCCCACCGACATACGCCGACGGGCAGTGCTTCGTGCACTGCCCGTCGGCGTATCCGCTACCGGACCAGCCTGGCCTGGAGCTTCGCCAGCGTCCGCAGGTCCAGGCCGAGGCCCTGGGTCAGGTAGCCGTAGAAGCTGCCGTAGTCGGCCTCCATCTGCGCCGTCGCCGAGTCCAGGTAGTCCTGGCGGACCTCCTGGAGCGGGATCAGCAGGTCCGGGTTCTGCATCCGGCCCGACTGCTTGAGGCCCGCCCGCACCTTGGCGTCGTAGGCGGCGCGGAAGGTGTTCGACGCCAGGTAGTCGCCCTCGGCCGTGCCCTCGGGGACGGCGAGGGCGCGCAGCAGCACGTAACTCACCCAGCCGGTCCGGTCCTTGCCGGACGTGCAGTGGTACAGGACCGGGCCCTGCCGGCCGTCCGCGAGCTCCCGCAGCGTCGCCGCGAACTGCGCCCGGTTCTCGGGGGCGGTCACGAACGTGCGGTAGATGTCGCGCATGTAGGCCTCGGCGCGCCCGCCGCCGAGCATCTGCTCCTGCGTGACGGGGTCCCCGCTGCCGATGGCCCCGACGAGCGTTCCGTAGAGGCCGAGGTCGCTGACCGGGCGGGCGGTGGCGGAGAGTCCGGCGGGCAGCCTGTCGGCGCCGTCGTACTGGACCTCCATCGGGATGCGGAAGTCGATGACCTTCGTGAGGCCGAGACCGGAGACGGTGGTGACGTCGGCGTCGGTCAGCTTGCTCAGTGCGTCGGAGCGGTAGACGAGGCCCTGGCGGACCTGGCCGCCGGTCCAGGTGCGGTAGCCGCCGAGGTCGCGGACGTTGACGGCGCCCTGGAGAGTGATCTGGCGGATCGTTTCGGCTTGCTGCTGGTGGTGCCGGGCACCGACACCGGCTCCGGGCGCCGCCGCCGCGTACGCGGCGGTCGGCAGGGTGGCGAGGGCGAAGGCGGCGACGGCCGCCGCGGCCGCTCTGCGGATTCTGACACGGCTCATGGGGGCAACTCCTGTGACGGAGAAGGGGGATCACCCTGGTGGTGGCAGGGCGTCGAGCGAGTGCGGTCCGTGCGACCCGTGGAGACGGTCCAGCACGGAGTGGGCCTCGGCCATGACGCGGGAGACGAGCTCCGCACAGGACGGAAGATCGTCGATCACCCCCGCGACCTGGCCCGATGCCATGACGCCGAGGTCCGTACGGCCCTCGACCATGGACGCCTTGAGGAGCATGGGAGTGTTGGCGGCGAGCAGGACCTGGCTCCAGGACAGGTCCTTGCCGTGCTTCATCGCCAGGCCGTCGCGGACCATCTGCGGCCAGCTCAGACCGGACAGCTTGCGCAGGCCCGCCGCGTGCCGGACCGCCCGGACCAGCGCCCTGGCACGGCCCGCCCGCTCCAGGGACTCCACCAGCTCCGTACGGAGCATGCGGTGCGGCAGCCCGTCGACGGCCGTGGTGACGGTGACGTCCCTGACCGTCGCCTTCAGGTACTCGGCCTTCACCGCGTCCGGGACGGTCGAGTCCGAGGTCAGCAGGAACCGCGTGCCCATCGCGATGCCCGCCGCCCCGTACGCCAGGGCCGCGACCAGACCGCGGCCGTCGCCGAAGCCGCCCGCCGCGACCACCGGGATGTCCACGGCGTCCACGACCTGCGGCAGCAGCACCGTGGTGGCCACGTCCCCGGTGTGCCCGCCGCCCTCGCCGCCCTGCACGATCACCGCGTCGGCGCCCCAGGCCGCCACCTTCTCGGCGTGCCGCCGGGCCCCGATCGACGGGATGACGACCACGCCCGCGTCCTTCAGCCGGCCGATCAGCTCCCGGGAGGGCGCGAGGGCGAAGGAGGCGACCCGTACCCCCTCGTCGATGATCAGCCGGACGCGCTCGGGCGCGTCCCCGGCGTCCGCGCGCAGGTTGACGCCGAAGGGGGTCCCCTCCGGGACGCGGGACCTGACCTCGCGGACCGCCGACCGAAGCTGCTCGGTGGTCATCGTCGCCGAGGCCAGGATGCCCAGGGCGCCGGCGTTGGCCGCGGCCGACACCAGGCGGGGGCCGGCGACCCAGCCCATGCCCGTCTGCACGATGGGGTGCTCGACCCCGACCAGCTTCGTGAACGCCGTCTCCACCGGATCAGCCCCGCACTTCCCGGTCGCGCAGACCCTTCGGATCGATGACCTCGCGGATCAGCCGCAGTTCGGGCCCGGTCGGCTCCCGCGTGTACGGGACCTCGTCGGGCAGCGCCAGCTCGAAGCCGGTCGCCGCCCGGACCTGCTCGACGGTGACCCCGGGGTGCAGGGACGCCAGCCGCATCGCGCGGCCGGGGCCGGCGAAGTCGAAGACGCCCAGGTCGCTGACGACCCGGGGCAGCCGGTGGAACCGGGTCACCCCGGCCTCGGCGGCCCGGTCGTACCCGACGCCGCTGACCATGTCGACGCGCTCGACGAAGACCCGCGTCGAATGCCTGGGGATCCAGTAACTCACCGGATTGTTAAGGGTGTTCACGGGCGCGCCGCGCACGCCGAGCAGCTGGCGCGCCGGCCGCTCCCAGTCCCCGATGCAGGAGATGTTCTGGTTGCCGAACCGGTCGATCTGGCTCGCGCCCATCATCACGTGCCGCCGGCCGCCGGTGACCATGGTCAGGTGGCGCCGGTAGGGGAGCCAGCCCTCGGGCGTGCCGTCGAGCCCGACGAGCATGGCCTCGCCGTCCGTCAGCAGCAGGTCGGGGGAGAAGGTCCGCTTGGCCAGCCGGGCCCCGAAGGAAGGGATCAGGCCCATGGGGCTGGCGAGCACCTCGCCGTCGCCCCGCCAGGCCTCGGCGCAGGCGATCACGCAGTACTCGGCGCGGGTGGCGGTCGTCGTGGTCACTGCTGCTCCTCGTGCCAGGCCCGGACGGCCAGCTGGTAGTCGTGCTCGCCCGCCCCGGACAGGAAGCGGGCCGAGAACTCGGGCCAGGGCGTGCTCGCGTAGAGCTTCTGGAAGGCCTCGTCACGGCCGTAGTCGGGGGCGCAGGAGGTGAAGTGCGCACCGTTCGGGGTCTCCACCACCCCGGTGACGGAGTGCCGGCTGACGAGGAGGGACTGCGGCGGGCCGGCCTTGGCGAGCTCGGCGGTCTCGACGAGCTGCTCGCAGGAGACGTAGGCGGCGTCGGCGGCCTCGCAGAACAGGTCGTCGAAGTACGGGTCCGGGCCCAGGTACTGGGCGTTGCCGAGGCGGTCGGCTCGGTTGAGGTGGACCAGGGCGGCGTCGAGGCGCAGGGCGGGGACGGCGACGAGTTCCTCGCCGTCGTCGTAGGGCGAGGTCACCGTGCGCAGTTCCGGGTTGACCCGCATCACGTCGGAGCCGAGGCCGGCCCGGACCGGCAGGAAGGGCAGCCGGTTGGCGGCGGCGTGCAGGCCCCACATGAACATGGCCTCGTCGTACTCGGTGAACGCGAAGGCGGCCCGTTCGCGGGCGGCCCGGAAATGGGGCTCCAGCGCGATGGAGTCGAGGGTGGCGAAGGGGGCGACGAGCCGGCGGATCCGGCCCGCGGCCGCCAGCAGGCCGACGTCGGGCCCACCGTACGAGACCACGGTGAGATCGGTGATCTCGGACCGGAGCAGGGCTCTGACCAGGGCCATGGGCTTGCGCCGGGACCCCCAGCCGCCGATCCCGAGGGTCATCCCGCTGCGCAGCTGCCCGACCACCTCTTCGACGGTCATCGACTTGTCGCTCATGCGCGCTCTTCCTTCCCGAAGGTGTCGCGGACCCGGTCGGCCACCCCGCTGAGGTTGGCCTCGAAGGTGAAGCCCTGCTCGAACCGGTAGCTGCGGTGCACGTCCACGGGGTCGATGCCGTTGATGGCCGCCTTCGCCAGGCGGATCAGATAGCCGTCCTTCCGCGCGATCTCGGCTGCCAGTTCCAGGGCGGCGCCGCGCAGCGCTCCGGGCGGGACCACCTTCCAGACCGAGCCGTGGGCGTGCAGTTCGGCGGCGGTCGCGGTGCGCGAGGTGTAGTAGAGGGCGCGCATCAGGTGCTGGGGGACCAGCCGGGCCAGGTGGGTGGCGGCGCCGAGCGCGCCCCGGTCGAGCTCGGGCAGGCCGAAGACGGCGTCGTCGGAGGCGACGATCGCGTCGGCGTTGCCGACCAGGCCGATCCCGCCGCCCAGGCAGAACCCGTTCACGGCCGCGACGACCGGCACCTCGCACTCGTAGACGGCGGCGAACGCCTCGTAGCAGCCCCGGTTGGCGCCGATGAGGGCCGCGTGGCCGGTGTCGCGCTGCATCTCCTTGATGTCGACGCCCGCGTTGAAGCCGCGGCCGTCGGCGGCGAGGACCACGCAGCGGACCTCGGGGTCGCGGCCGGCGGTGCGCAGGGCGTCGGCGAGGTCGTACCAGCCCTGCACGGGCAGCGCGTTGACGGGCGGGAAGTCGACGGTGACCAGTGCGACGCCCTTGTCCGGGTCGGAGGTGGAGACACCCATGAGAGGATCAGCTACCTTTCCACCAAACATTTGTTAGGTGAGGAAGGTAGCAGCCGATGGAGCTCGACGGGAGGGTTGTCGTCGTCACCGGCGGAACCAGGGGCGTCGGGGCCGGGATCGCCCGGTCGTTCCTCGCGGCCGGCGCGGAGGTCGTCGTCTGCGCCCGGCGGCCCCCGGACGAACCGGTGTCGACGGACGGCCGCGAGGCGTCCTTCATCCCGCTCGACCTGCGCGACGCGGGCGCCGTGGGCGATTTCTTCGACGCGGTCGCCGACCGGTACGGGCGCCTCGACTGCCTGGTCAACAACGCGGGCGGAACCCCTTACCGCCTCCTCGGGGAGGGCGGCGCCGAACGCCACGCACGGGTCGTGGAGCTCAACCTGGTCGCCCCCATGACGGCCTCACTGGCGGCCCACCCCTGGCTCAGGCGGAACCGGGGCTCGGTGGTGATGATCGGCAGCGTCAGCGGGACCCGCCCCTCACCGGGGACGGCGGCGTACGGGGCGGCCAAGGCGGGCCTGGAGAACCTGGCCCGCTCGATGGCCGTCGAGTGGGCGCCCGAGGTACGGGTGAACACCCTGGTCCTCGGCATGGTGCGGACCGAACTCGCGCACCTGCACTACGGGGACGAGGCAGGGATCGAAGCGGTCGGGGCGACCGTCCCGCTGGGGCGGCTCGCCGAACCGGCCGACGTGGGCGACGCCGCGGTCTTCCTCGCCTCCGACCGGGCGCGGTACGTGAGCGGGGCGAGCCTGCTCGTGCACGGCGGCGGGGAGCGCCCGGCGTTCCTGGATGCGGCAACTGTCAACAAGGAGAGCTGAGATGGCGGGACTGTGCGAGGGCCGGGTCGTGATCGTGACGGGCGCCGGGCGGGGGCTGGGCCGGGCCCATGCGCTGGCCTTCGCCGCGGAAGGGGCGAGGGTCGTCGTCAACGACCTGGGCGTGGGCCTGGACGGGCTGCCCGGGCCGGAGAGCCCGGCGGCGCAGGTGGTCCGGGAGATCGAGGCGCTGGGCGGCGAAGCCGTGGCGCACGGCGGGGACATCGCGACCCCGCAGGGCGCGGACTCCCTGGTGGAAGCCGCCCTCGACGCCTTCGGGCGCCTCGACACGCTCGTCAACAACGCCGGGTTCCTGCGGGACCGGATGCTGGTGAACCTGGACGAGGACGACTGGGACGCCGTCATGCGGGTCCACCTGAAGGGCCACTTCCTGCCGCTGCGGGCCGCTGCCGCGTGGTGGCGGGCGGAGGCGAAGGCCGGCCGGCCGGTGGCCGCCCGGGCCGTCAACACCTCCTCCGGGGCGGGGCTGCTGGGCTCCGTCGGCCAGGGCAACTACAGCGCCGCCAAGGCGGGCGTCCTCGGCCTCACCCTGGTCGCGGCCGCCGAGATGGGCCGGTACGGGGTCCACGTCAACGCGATCGCCCCGGCCGCGCGGACGCGCATGACGGAACGGGCCTTCGCGCAGACCATGGCCGCCCCCGAGGACGGCGGCTTCGACGCGATGGCCCCCGAGAACGTGTCACCGCTCGTGGTCTGGCTCGGCGCGGACGCCTCGGCCGGGGTCACCGGACGGGTCTTCGAGACCGAGGGCGGCCGGATCACGGTCATGGAGGGCTGGCGGCCGGGCCCCACCGCCGACCGCGGGGCCAGGTGGACCCCGGCAGAGGCGGGCGAGGCGGCCGTCAAGCTCCTGGCCGCGGCCGAACCGCCGCTCCCGGCGTACGGATCCGGCCCGGCCTAGGGGGCGACCGGCCGATCAGGGCGCTACTTCGCGGACACGGCCGAGGCCGTGTCCGCGGACGGCTTCTCCAGGCCGAGCATCTCCAGGGCCGAGTCCATCTCCGCCTGGAACAGCACCCGCGGGTTCGCGTCCGGGCCGAACTGGCGGTAGACCTCCAGCGCGACGGGGCCGTACATGCGGCCCCACACGCGCAGCGACGCCAGCAGCGCCTGCGGCGGGAGGTGGGGGAAGCACTCGCGGGCGAGCGCGGCCAGGGAGGGGACGAAGTCGGCCCACTCCGCCTCGGCCCGCTTGAGCTGCTCGGGCGCCTGCGGCCAGGCGGCGTCGACCAGGCCGAGGAGGATCATGCAACATCGGCGGGCGGCCGCCACGACGATGTCGGCCGTCGGGGCGTACCCGGGGGAGCTGTCCCCGTAGGTGAGGCGGAACTCCGCCGGGTGGGTGCGGGCCCACTCCCGGAAGGTGCCCGCGACCGCGAGCAGCCGGGCCGCGGTCGCGTCCTCGGGCAGCGCGTCCCGCGCCGCCTCCTGCTGGTCGGCCAGCCGGTTGTACGTGTCCGCGGCCAGCGTCGCCAGCAGGTCGTCCCGGGTGTCGAAGTACCCGTACAGGGCCGCCGCCGTCATACCCATCTCGCGCGCGATGCCGCGCAGGGTGATCCCCGCGACGTCACCGGCGGCGAGCAGGTCGAGTGCGACCTCCTTGATCTGCGCGGTGGTCTCGATCCGAAGGCGTTCGCGGCGGGACAGGGTCTGCATGGCGGGGGCTCCTCCTCAGGGACAGGGCGAGAGTGTCGCACCCCCCGTACAAACACCGTTTACTTACCTTACCGTGTTGACGAACCGCAACTCGCCGGTCCTCCGCCGGCCCCGCGTGAGGACGCGGGCGACCAGCACCACCCCCAGACTGCCCAGGCTCATCAGCAGTTGGGGCCGCGTCTGCGCGGTGAACAGCACGGAGCACAGGACCGCCGACAGCGCCAGCACCACCAGCACCGTCAGGTACGGGAAGCCCCACATCCGGAAGGTCATCCTCTCGGGCTCGGTGCGCTCGGTCCGGATCCGCAGCACGAACTGGGAGACGGCGATCCCCAGATACATGATGACGAGCACGGCACCGGTCGAGTTGAGCAGGAAGGGGAAGGTCCGCCCCGGGCTCACCGCCTGCGCCGCGACCGCCCCGCAGCCCACCACGGTGCCGAGCAGCACCGCCCGCCGCGGCGCGGCCGCCCACCGCGGCGCGTCCCCGTGCCCGGCCAGCGTGTGCAGCATGCGCGAGGAGGCGTACAGCGTGGAGCCCAGTACGGACATGAGCGCGGTCAGGATCACCGCGCTCATCGCCGACGCCGCGAAGGGCACGCCGATCCGGTCCAGCGCCGTCACGTACGGGCTCTCCCCGCCGGAGATCTGCGGCCAGGGCACGATCGCGACCACCAGCAGCACCGAGCCGAGGAAGAACACCAGGATCCGCCAGACGATCTGACGGGTGGCCCGCGCGACGGCCCGGCCCGGATCGGGGCACTCGGCGGCCGCGACCGCCACGATCTCCGTCCCGCCGAAGGCGAAGACGACGCCGACGGTGGCGGTGAGGACAGCGCCGGGCCCGTGCGGGGCGAACTCCCCGTGCGCCGTGAGGTTCCCCAGCGCCGGACCCGGCCGGGCCGCGTGCGGGAGCGGCGACGGCGTCGGTGGCGGCGAGCGGGCCGGCCATCCCGGCGCCCGCGGCGACGGCGGAGGCGGCGAGGAATCCGCGGCGGTCCAGGTTCGGCATGACAGGTTCCCTTGCGTGGCGCGAGTGCGGTACGTGGTGGGGGGCTGTGCGGTGGGGGAGGGGAGCCGGGCCCCGGAGCGGAGCGGGGGCTCGATGCGTCTCCGGGGCCCGGCGTCGGAGGGGCGGGCCGTCAGGCGTTGGCGCCGCCGTCGACGGTCAGCGTGGTGCCCGTGACGAACGAGGCCTCGTCGCTCGCCAGGTAGAGGACGGCGCTCGCGATCTCCTCGGCGCGTCCGTAGCGTCCGAAGACGTTCAGGCCGCGTTGGAAGTCGGCGGACGGGCCGTCGGCCGGGTTCATGTCGGTGTCGATCGAGCCGGGGGCCACCTGGTTGACGGTGATGGCGCGCTCGCCCAGGTCACGGGCGAGACCCACGGTCAGGCCGTGGACGGCCGCCTTCGACATGGCGTACGCGGTGAAGCCCGGCGCGGGTACCTGCGTGGCGAGGCAGGAGCCGATGTTCACGATGCGGCCGCCGTCGGGCATGGACCGGGAGACGGCCTGGGCGGTGAGGAAGGCGCCGCGGACGTTGATGTCCAGGGTCCGGTCGAGGGTGGCGAGCGGCACCTCGGCGAGCGGCGGGCAGGTCATGTCCGCGTATCCGGCGTTGTTGACGAGGATCCGCACCGGGCCGAGTTCGCGCACGACGCGGTCCACGGCCGCGGTGACGGCCTCCGCGTCGGCGGCGTCCGCCTCGACGGTCACGGCGCGCCGGCCCAGCGCCCGTACCTGGCCGGCTACTTCCTCGGCCTGCTCCTTGTTCGAGCGGTAGGTGATCGCGACGTCGGCGCCGTGGGCGGCGAGCGTGCGGGCGATCTCGGCGCCGATGCCGCGGGAGCCGCCGGTCACCAGGGCCACGCCGTGGAGAGTGGTCGTCACAATGATTCCTTTTCTGTGTGCGGGAGTGGGGTGGTCTGGAAGGGTGCCGGGCTCAGGCCGCGGCCGGCTGCCGCTCGGGGGCGGCCGGGGCGCAGCCGCCGGTGCCGCCCTTCGCGCTCCGCAGGTCCGGGAGGAGGGTGAACAGACCGAGGAAGGCCATGATCACGCCCAGTACGAGCGGGGCCCGGAGCCCGTAGGCGTTGATTCCGACACCGCCGAGCCAGGAGCCGATGACGATGCCGAGAGTGATGAAGGACGAGTGCACGGTGTTGACCAGCGGGCGGGCGTTCGCGGTGCGCTGGACCCGGGTGATCATGCAGGGGTTCATCGTGACGCCGACCAGGCCGATGCCCATCATGAAGATCAGCGCGGGCGCGGTGACCTCGGCGAAGACGGCGAAGCCGGCGAGGAAGACCATGTTCAGGCCGAGCCCGACGAGCTGGGTCACGATGGTGTGCTTGTCGGCGAAGCGGCCCACGATGTTGTTGCCGACGACGGTCGCCGCTCCGTAGGCGACCAGCAGCCCGGGCACCGCGCCCTCGCTGAAGCCCGTGAGCTCGGTGAGGATCGGGGTGAAGTAGCTGAACGCGGAGAAGGTGGCGCCGATGATCAGCGTGGAGGTGGAGAACACCAGCCACAGCCGCGGGTTCTTGAAGGCGCGCATCTCCTCCTTGACGGAGGAGCCGCCCCCCGACTGGGCGCCGGTCACGGACGGCACGCCGAAGACCGTGGCCAGGGCCGCGACGACGGTCAGGGCGGAGATCGCCCAGAACGCGGCCCGCCAGCCCAGCTGACCGCCCACGAAGGTGGAGATGGGCAGGCCGAGCAGGGTGCCGAGCATCAGGCCGTTCATCGCGGCGCCGATCGCCTTGCCGCGCATCTCGGGCTTGGTGATCTCGGCGACGACCGAGAGCGACACGCCGAAGAAGGCGGAGGAGGCGACACCGGTGATGACGCGGCCGATGGCCATCGTGAGGTAGTCGGTGGACAGGGCGGCCAGGATGTTGCCGCCGAGGAAGACGGCGAAGAGGACCATCAGGGCGCTCTTGCGCGGGAGCTTCAGCACCGCGGTGGCCAGGAACGGCCCGCCGAGGGCCATGGCGACGGCGAACGCCGTGATGAGGTAGCCGACTTGGGGGATGGTGGCCCCGACTCCCTCGGAGATCTGGGGCATCAGGCCGGCCACCACGAATTCGCTGGTGACCATGGCGAAGATGCCGAGGGCGAGGACGTACACGGCCTTGGGCACGGCCGTCACAACCTTTCTATGGATAAACGATCGTTCCAGAATTCGGGCAGGCGCAACCCAGGCGTGGTGCAGAGGGAATGGGCGCCGGTCGGATGCCGGTCAGGCGGGCGCCGGGCGGTTGTCGGATGGTCTTCAGGTGGTCGTCAGGCGGTACAGGACAGGCCCTGGAGGGCCTGGTCGACGACCTGCGCCAGGTAGTCCCGCCCCGCCGTCCGCTCCATCACGCGCAGCCCATGGGTGAGGGTGACGAGGAAGCGGGTGGCGGACCGTACGTCGGTACCGGGCGCCAGCTCGCCGGCGGCCCGGGCCCTCAGCAGGAGGTAGGCGAAGGCCTCCTCCAGCGAGCCCAGCGCACCGCCGAGCCGCTGCGCCGCCTTCCCGTCCCCCGGCAGCCGCTCCAGTACGCCGTGCGTGACCATGCACCCGCCGCGCAGCGGGTCGGCCAGCGCGGAATCGACGTACGAGAGGAGGCCCGCAGGACCGGCCGGGCCGGTGTCGGACTCGGCGAGGGTCGGCCACATCCCGCGGGCCACCTCGTCGTCGAGGTAGCCGGAGTAGATGCCCGAGTCCATGCCGATCATCGCGCACCAGCCGACGGAGACGTCCCCGGCGGAGAGGATCTCCAGGAGTTCGGCCTGCTGCATCGAGGTCAGCTCCGGACCGCCCCAGGTCTTGGGCATGGCGGCACGGAACACCCCCGCGCCGCGGAGCAGTTCCACGATGTCCTCGGGCAGCCGGCGCCCGTCCTCGATGCGTGCGGAGTTCTCCCGCAGGAACGGTACGAGCTCGCGGGCGCGGTCCAGGATCGCCTCGGCGGTGTCGGGTACGTACGGCGTCGTCGTCATCACGTTCTCATCAGGGGTGCGGGTCGGGTGGGACGGTGCGGCGGCGCTCACGCGTAGCGTCCGGCGGCCATGACCCCGAGGGGGTCGACGGCGGTGCGCAGGGCGCGCTGGAGGGCGGCCTCGGCGGCGGCGCCCCCCGCGACGGAGCGGGCGTGCCCGGAGTCGAGGCGGTAGGGGCGCAGGCCGGCCTCGCCGAACCAGGTGTGGGCGAGGTCGAGGGCGCTGTGGGCGGCCTCGACCTGCGTGGCCCGGTCGAAGGGGAAGGACACGACGAGGTCGATGACGTCGGCGTCCCGGGCGTTGACCGTGGAGCCGGGCCGGATGCCGGTGGCGAGGTGGATGCGGTCCAGGATGTCCAGGGCCCGCACCACCGACGCGCCGTCGAAGGGCAGGAACGGCAGGAAGAACAGCCAGCCGTTGCCGTCGGCGTCCACCCGGTCGGCGGCCGCGCCGGTGGCGGAGGCGAGCATGCGCTCGTTGTGCGCGACCGAACCGCGGTAGGCGGCGTCCACCACGTGGGCGACGACGTCGTCGTCGGCGGGGGGCTGCCCGTCGCCGGCAGCGGCCGAGGTGAACAGGCCCGTCCCGGCGATCTCGTCCAGCAGGGCCGCCTTGAGGGCGGCGGCCGAGCGGTCGGTGCCCTCCACGCTCATGTGGGCGACGTAGCCGCCGGCGGTGTCCCCGCCTGGCGTCGGCGAACTCCTCGTCCGCAACGGACTGGAACGCGACGCCGTCATCAGCTCATGTTCACCGCGAGCCCGGGCCGCACGTGCTCCACGCGGGCGAGGAAGAGCGTGGGGTCCCCGCCGGGGAACCGCTCCTCGATCCGGCAGCCGAGCGAGGCCAGGGCGCCGGGCAGGTACGGGTGGGAGCCTTCGCCGTCGGTGGTGAAGTGCCCTTCCAGGTCCCGCCCGAAGGGCTTGTCGCGGGAGGCGAAGAGCCGCGCCACGTCGCCCTGGCGGTCGGAGAGCAGGTGGACCTGGAGCTCTCCGCTGGAATCGATCGCCGGATACGTGCGGGACGACTTCATGACGGAGACCAGGACGCGGGGCGGGTCGAGCGAGATCGAGACGAACGAGTTCGCGGTCATCGCCGCCGCGCGGTCGCCCCGACCGGACGACAGGACGGTGACGCCCGTCGGGAACAGCCGCATCACGGCCCGGAGATCGTCCGGCGGCGCGGATGCGGATCGGGGTACGGGCCTGGCTGGGCCCAGAGTTGTGGCCATGTCCCCCCTCCTCAGGAGTTATCGGCGGAAGAAAACTTAACAGAGTTTAGTTTCGATGGAAACCCAGGTCAGAGGCCCATCGATCGCCTTTATCGCAATCGAAATAGGCTTTGGATCATGGAACTAACGGAGGAGGTCGGGCCGGTGGCCCGGCCTGCAACGCCGGCGGCCGCAGGGGCCGGTCCGCGGAGGCCGGAAACGGAAGCGGGCCCGGCCCCCTGGCGAGGGGTCGGGCCCGAGTCTTCGTCGGTGCGTTGAGGTATGACTACCCGCTGGGTCCACCCGCTGAACCGCAGTCAGGCCGTCATGTTGTGCGCGACGGTCCGTGCGAAGATCGTGCACGAAGGGGAACCGGGCGGTTCCCCCCGCGCGTCAGGAGAGCTTGCCGCCGTAGTCCGGGAGCTTGACGGTGCGTTCGGCGTGACCCCCGACCAGGTCGGTGGGGCTGTTTCCGATGTTGGCGATGATCGTGTAGCCGCGCGCCTCGATCTCCGCGCGCTTGGCCGTCTTGTAGGTGCTGACCTCCTCGAAGAGGTCGGGCAGGTCGCGGACGTAGAGCCCCGACACCGGGTAGCCGACGGCCTTGAGGTTGTACTCGGTGAGGGAGTGGATGATGCCGGGGCGGGCCGTGACGAAGAAGACGGCCACGCCGCGCGCGTGGGCGTACTGGGTCAGGGCGCGGACCTTGGCGATGGCGGGCGTCGGGTAGGTCCAGAACCAGTGGAAGTCCGTCTCCAGCGAGGTGTTGTCGATGTCGAGGACGAGGGCCGGCTTCTCGCCGGCGGGCGAGTTCGCGATGCGCTGCTCGATGGCCGGACGGGCCGCGTCGACGGCGGCGGCCACCTCCCGCTGCCAAGTGGCGTAGTCGATGCCGAGTATCGCCGCGTTCCCGCCCGGCGCGGACGCGTTCGCCGATGAGGAGACGGGCGCGGGCGCGGCGACGGGGGCCGCCTCGGCCGCGGTGGCCGGAACGAGCGTCAGGACGGCGGCCGCTGCGGCGAGGCCGGCGGCGGCGGTACGGGGCGTTCTGGTGCGGCGGGACAGGCGCATGTGGGGTGCTCCTCGGTCGCGAATTGACATGGACGTGACCAGAGTTGGCGAGAACCGCACCCATGTCTACTGGCCGGTAGGAAACTTTTCGCGACCGATCGGTGAATGATCAAGCCAAGTGCGCGCGGACCGGGGCCACCGGGACCATCGGGACTACGTGTCGCACTCCAGCACCGTCCGGCACAGACCGCACCGCGCCCGCAGCCGTCCGCCCACCGGGACCCGCAGCCGCTGCCCGCACACCGGGCAGGGGAAGCTGACCCGCAGTCCCGGGCCGGAGGCCTCGCGCTCGAAGCGGTACGCCGACCCGCCGGGCGGGGTGGCCCCGGTGCGCCGCGCCCTCGCGTACCGCCGCCGCGCCAGCGGGCCCGCGGCGGCGAGCGGCGCCCGGCGGTGCTCCCGGGCCGCCAGCGCGCTCCCGCGCACGTAGGCCTCGTACGCCTGGGGGCTGGTGAACCACGGTGACGGGTCCTCGCCCAGCAGTGCGGCGCGCTTGGCGAGGACGTAGCCGAACTCCTCCGGCGTCAGGTAGCCGAACCTCTGGTGGGTGAGGGCGTCCTCCCGGTAGGCGTCCAGGAGCAGCCAGCCCGCCCCCAGGTAGGCGGCGGCGGTGTCGGTGAGGATCTCGTTCTCCACCGGATCGGGGAAGGCGAGTTCCAGCCGGTGCAGCAGCACATGGGTGACCTCGTGCGACAGGGCGGCCGCCAGGTCCCGCCGGTGGGTGCGGAAACGGTCGTTGACCTCGATGAAGTACTCCGGCCCCGCGGTCAGCTCCACGGTGGCCGCCTCCTCCATCGGCCGGAAGGCGACCACCATGCGCGCGTCCGGCAGCCGCAGCGCGCGCACCATCGCCGAGGCCACCCGCTGCGCCCCCAGGTGCAGGTCGTCGGAGGCGTCGAAGGCCGCGTCGGCGGGGGAGAAGCTCGTGGCGTAGGCGCGGATCCCGTCGGCCGACATGCGGCGGAAGAGCGCGGTGATCGAGGCGCGCACGACCGCCAGGTGCGGAAAACCGTGCTCGATGATCGCGCCCGGCCCGCCGTTCTCCTCCATCGGGTCCTCCTTACCGCAATCCCTGTCGCGCTGACGGCAGTTGGCCGAAACTGCCTTCTTGTTGGCCGCCATCCTCCTGATGTGTCATGGACCCGTCATTCCCCGATGACGCGCACGGCCCAACCCCCCACGAAAGGCAGTGTGTTGACTGTGTCCAGCCTTGTGCGATTCATGAAGCGCACCCTCGCCGTCGGCGCCGTAGCCCTCGCAGCCGTCAGCCTCCAGCCCGGCACCGCCTCCGCCGGCCCGGCACCCGTCGTAGGCGGCACCCGAGCCGCCCAGGGCGAGTTCCCCTTCATGGTGCGCCTCTCCATGGGCTGCGGCGGCGCCCTCTACACCCAGCAGATCGTCCTCACCGCCGCCCACTGTGTGAGCGGCTCCGGCAACAACACCTCCATCACCGCCACCGCCGGAGTCGTCGACCTCAACAGCTCCAGCGCCATCAAGGTCAAGTCCACCAAGGTCCTGCGGGCCCCCGGCTACAACGGCACCGGCAAGGACTGGGCCCTGATCAAGCTCGCCAAGCCCATCAACCTGCCCACCCTCAAGATCGCCGAGACCAAGGCCTACGACAACGGCACCTTCACCGTCGCCGGCTGGGGCGCCACCCGCGAGGGCGGCGGCCAGCAGCGCTACCTCATGAAGGCCACCGTCCCCTTCGTCTCCGACGCCGCCTGCAACGCCGCCTACAGCGACCTCGTCCCCGGCGAGGAGATCTGCGCCGGCTTCCTCGACCAGGGCGGCGTCGACACCTGCCAGGGCGACTCCGGCGGCCCCATGTTCCGCCGCGACAACGCCGGAGCCTGGATCCAGGTCGGCATCGTCAGCTGGGGCATAGGCTGCGCCCGCCCCGACTACCCGGGCGTCTACACCGAGGTCTCCACCTTCGCCGCCCAGATCAAGAGCGCCGCAGCGACCCTGTAGCCCCCGCAGCCCCCGTACCGCCTCGTCCTTCCGGCCGGGTACGAACCGGCCGGAAGGACGAGGCGCACCCGTTTCCACCCGCGTAGCGTCGGCTGACGGACCGCAAGGCCGGAACACCGCCGTCCGCGCCTCGCGACACCCTCCCGGCGGCCCGCCGTGCGGGTGCGGGCCGACGCACGCACCGGTCCCATGGGAGGAAACCGGTGGCAGCGGGCGACAGCCGGGCAGGTGGCGCATGGCGATCAGCGTGGTCATCGCGGACGACCAGGAGATGGTCAGGACCGGCTTCCGGATGATCCTCGAAAGCCAGCCGGACATCGAGGTCCTCGCCGACGTCGTCGACGCAGGAGCCGCCCTCGCCGCAGTCGCCGAGCACCGCCCCGACGTCCTCCTCCTCGACATCCGCATGCCCAGGCTCGACGGCCTCGACGTCACCCGGCGCCTGTCCGGCAGCGACCGGCCACGCATCGTCATCGTGACCACCTTCGACCTCGACGAGTACGTCCACGCAGCGCTCCACGGCGGAGCGTCCGGCTTCCTCCTCAAAGACGCGAGCCCGGCCATGCTGGTTGAGGCCGTACGGGCGGCAGCCGTCGGCGACTCCCTCGTCTCGCCCGCCGTCACCGTGCGACTGCTGCGCGAAATGGCGCCGAAGACCCCGGCCGCCCAGGCCCGCCGCCCCAGCGAACCCCTCACGGAACGCGAGCGCGACGTCGTGCGCTGCCTCGCCCGCGGGATGACCAACGCCGAGATCGCCGGCGAGCTCTACGTCTCCCTCTCCACCGTCAAGACCCACCTGGCCAACGTCCAGGCCAAACTCGACGCCCGCAACCGCGTCGAGATCGCCGCATGGGCCCGGGAAAGCGGCCTGGCCCTCACCAACACCGCCAAGCACGCCGCCACCGCCACCGCCGTCCGCGTCACGCTGCGCACCGTCCCCGCCGGCCTCGAGGTCCGCATCGCCGACGACGGAGGCCGCCCCGCCCGCCTCTCCGAAAAGGCCCGCGGCGGCGGCTACAGACTCGCCGGCATGACCGAACGCGCCGAGGCCCTCGGCGGCCACTTCACCGCGGGCCCAGCCCCGGAGGCGGCTGGGTCGTCACCGCGGTCCTGCCCCTGTGACCCGACCGCCGTCTCACAGGCCGACTACCCCCGCGACCTGCGCGCCCGCGCCACGTATTCTCGACAACCATGAACATCAGCGACCTCGACAACGGCACGGGCAACGGCAACGGCACGGGCCGCGCCGCCGACGGCATCGACGAGAGCGTCACCGCCGAACTCGCCCGCTTGCGGGACAGCATCGACAACATCGACGCGGCCGTGGTCCACATGCTCGCCGAACGCTTCAAGTGCACCCAGCAGGTCGGCCACCTCAAGGCACGCCACCAGCTGCCCCCCGCCGACCCCGGCCGCGAGGCCAGCCAGATCGCCCGGCTCCGCCAGCTCGCCGAGAACGCCAAGCTCGACCCCGCCTTCGCCGAGAAGCTCCTCAACTTCATCATCGCCGAGGTCATCCGCCACCACGAGACGATCGCCGCGGGCGAGGAGTAGACACTCGGGTCCGGCCGCCCACTGCGGCAGCATGGGCCCATGTCCGCACTGAAGCGCAACGAAGCGCAGCTCCGAGCCCAGCTCCTCGACGTCCACCACTACGCCGTCACCCTCGACCTCACCGGCGACGACGACACCTTCGACTCCACCACCGTCATCCGGTTCACCGCACGGACCAGCGGCGACACCTTCGTGGAGCTGAAGCCGGACACCCTGCGCTCGGCGACCCTCGACGGCAACCCCCTCGACCCGGCCGCCCTCGAAGACAACCGGCTGCCGCTCACCGGCCTCACCCAGGGCCCCCACGAGCTGCACCTCGACACCCGCATGCGCTACTCCCGCACCGGCGAGGGCCTGCACCGCTTCACCGACCCCGCGGACGGGCACACGTACGTCTACAGCCAGATGTTCCTCGACGACGTCCAAAGGGTCTTCCCGGCTTTCGACCAGCCCGACCTGAAGGCCGTCTTCGAGTTCACCGTCACCGCACCCGGCGACTGGACCGTCCTCGCCAACGGCATCACCACCCGCCTCGCGGACCGCGACACGGACGGCGCCGGCATCTGGCAGTCCGCCCCCACACCCGTCATCTCCACCTACCTCGCCGCCGTCGCCGCAGGCCCCTGGCACAGCGTGACCACCGAGCACGCCGGACTGCCCTTCGGCATCCACTGCCGCCAGTCCCTCGCCCCCCACATGGACGCCGACGCCGACGAGATCCTCTCCATCACCAAAGCCTGCTTCGACCGCTACCAGGCCAAGTTCACCGAGCCCTACCCCTTCGACTCCTACGACCAGGCCTTCGTCCCCGAGTTCAACGCCGGCGCCATGGAGAACCCCGGCCTCGTCACCTTCCGCGACGAGTTCATCTACCGCTCCGCCGTCACCGACACCGAACGCCAGTCCCGCGCCATGGTCATCGCCCACGAGATGGCCCACATGTGGTTCGGCGACCTCGTCACCCTCGCCTGGTTCGACGACATCTGGCTCAACGAGTCCTTCGCCGAATACATGGGCTACCAGACCCTCACCGAAGCCACCCGCTTCACCGACACCTGGACCGACTTCGGCGTCACCCGCAAGCCCTGGGGCTACGACGCCGACCAGCGCCCCTCCACCCACCCCGTCGCCCCCGCCCCCGACGACGTCCCCGACACCGCCTCCGCCCTCCTCAACTTCGACGGCATCTCGTACGCCAAGGGCGCCTCCGCCCTGCGCCAGCTCGTCGCCTGGCTCGGCGAGAAGGACTTCCTGGCCGGCATCAACACCCACTTCGCCCGCCACAAGTTCGCCAACGCCTCCCTCGCCGACTTCATCGACTCCCTCGCCGCCCACACCGAACGCGACGTCCGCGGCTGGGCCGACGCCTGGCTGCGCACCACCGGCATCGACACCCTCACCCCGCGCATCGAGGACCCCGAAGGCACCAACGGCTGGACCCTCACCGTCGACCACGACGGCAGCCGCCCCCACCACATCGCCGTCGGCCTCTACGACCACGACCCCGTCGACGGCCGCATCCTCGAACTGCGCGAACTCCTCGACCTCGACGTCCCCTCCGACGAGATCATCTCGGCCGGCGGCGCACGCCCCGCACTGCTCCTCCTCAACGACGCCGACCTCACCTACGCCAAGGTCCGCCTCGACGAAACCTCCCTCGAAACGGTCCTGCGCGGCCTCTCCGGGATCCCCGAGGCCCTCACCCGCGCCGTCGTCTGGAACTGCCTGCGCGACATGGTCCGCGACGGCGAACTCGGCCCGCAGGACTTCCTGGCCACCGCGGCCGCACACCTGCCCGCCGAACACGACCTCGCCATCGTCCAGGGCGTCCTCACCTTCGCCCGCAACGAAGTCGCCGTACGCTACGTCGCCCCCGAGGACCGCACGGAGGCACTCGCCACCCTCACCGGCATCGCCCGCGACCTCCTGCGCCGCACCGAGGACGGCTCGGAGCCCGGCATGCGGCTGACCGCCGTACGCACCCTCGTCGGCAGCGCCACCCAGCCCGACACCATCGCCGCCTGGCTCGCCGACGACACCGTCCCCGGCGGCCCCGCACTCGACCCCGAACTGCGCTGGCGCATCCTGGGCCGCCTCGCCGTCCTCGGCGCCATCGGCGAGAGCGAGATCGACGCCGCCCTCGCCGCCGACCCCAGCGCCACCGGCGAGGAAGGTGCCGCCCGCTGCCGCGCCGCCCTCCCCACCCCCGAGGCCAAAGCAGCCGCCTGGGACCGCCTCTTCCACGACGACAGCCTCTCCAACTACCTCTTCAGCGCCACCGCCCAGGGCTTCTGGCAGCCCGAACAGGCCGACCTCGTAGCGGAGTACGTGACCCGCTACTACCCCGAAGCCGTCGCCCTCGGGGCCCGCCGCGGCCCCGCCATCGGCGAAGCCGCCGGCCGCTACGCCTTCCCGGCCCACGCCGTCGACGAGGCCAACCTCAAGGCCGGCCAGGCCTGCCTCGCCGACCCGGACGTGATCCCGCTCCTGCGCCGCAAGCTCGTGGACCAGCTCGACGACCTGGCCCGCGCCCTCCGCATCCGCCGCCGCTAGCCCTGTGGGCGGCTCGGCGGAACGGGGGGCCGGGGCCGGGTCCTGCGGGCGGCTCGGCGGAAGGGGGCCGGTGCCGGGTCCGGGGCCGGTCCGGGATGTCGTCCGGGACTGCATGATTTATGGCGCCCTGGCGGGAACGGCCCGCAGAGCGAATCACGCGCCAACAAAACACGTTCTACGTCCCGGACAACACCCCGGCCCACCCCCGGCCCCGACCCCGGCGGGCGGGTCCGGCTCGCGAGGCCGGTGACGGGGGCGGGGCGGGGTGCCGGCCGGGACGTAGAACGTGATTTGTTGGCGCGGCAGGAGCCTCTACGGGCCGGTCCGCTTCAGGCGCCATAAATCATGCAGTCCCTGACGGCACCCCACCCCGGCCCCGGCACCGGCCCACCCGCACCGCCGATTCGGACAAACCCCGGCGGTTACCCCATTCGGGTCTGATCGTTGTACTGACCGGGTGCCACTACCGCACCCCGGCCAGCCCCCGGAGGTCCCGTTGACAGCGCCGCACGGCACCCGGCATTCCGGCCGGCCGGAAGACCCCACGACAGCGCCGCACGGCAACGCGCTCGCCGGCGGAGCCACCGGCCCCCAGGCCCTGCGCCCCCTCCTCGACACCGTCCTCGACGCCCTCCGCACCGGCGCCGCCGAACGCCGCGGCCCGCTCCCCGCCGGCGGCCCCGACGCCGTCACCGCCCACGTCCGCACCACACTGGGCACCGTACTGCCCGACCACGGCACCGGCGACCACGAAGCCCTCCGCACCCTCGTCCACGCCCTCGCCGCCGGCGCCGCAGACCCCGCCGACCCCCTCTGCGCCGCCCACCTGCACTGCCCGCCGCTCGCCGTCGCCACCGCCGCGGACCTCGCCGCCGGCGCCCTCAACCCCTCCCTCGACTCCTGGGACCAGGCCCCCGCCGCCTCCGCGATCGAAGCCCTCCTCACCCGCACCCTCGCCGCCGAGTTCTACGACACCCCCCACCCCGACGCCCTCGTCACCACCGGCGGCACCGAAGCCAACCAACTCGCCCTGCTCCTCGCCCGCGAACGCCACGGCCCCCGCCTCACCGTCCTGCACGGAGCAGGCGCCCACCACTCCGTCCCCCGCGCCGCCTGGCTCCTCGGCCTGCCCCCCGCCACCGAACTCCCCACACCCGCCGGCGTCCTCGACCCGGCCCGCCTCGCCGAGGCCCTCGCCACCACCCCCGGCCCCACCCTCGTCACCGCCACCGCCGGCACCACCGACGCAGGCCTCATCGACCCGCTCCCC
Organism: Streptomyces erythrochromogenes; assembly: GCF_036170895.1. Lineage (NCBI taxonomy): Bacteria > Bacillati > Actinomycetota > Actinomycetes > Kitasatosporales > Streptomycetaceae > Streptomyces > Streptomyces erythrochromogenes. The sequence goes on from NZ_CP108036.1 coordinate 6,084,928, forward strand.
GCCATCGCCGACCTCTGCGACCACCACGGCGCCGACCTCCACATCGACGCCGCATACGGCGGCCTCCTCGCCCTCAGCCCCCGCCACCGCCACCGACTCGCCGGACTCGGCCGCGCCCACTCCCTCACCGTCGACCTGCACAAACTCGGCTGGCAGCCCGTCGCCGCAGGACTCCTCGCCGTCCCCGACACCGCGCTCCTCGCCCCCCTCGCCCACCAGGCCGACTACCTCAACGCCACCGACGACACCGAAGCCGGCCTCCCCGACCTCCTCGGCCGCTCCCTGCGCACCACCCGCCGCCCCGACGCCTTCAAGATCGCCACCACCCTGCGCTCACTCGGCCGCGACGGCCTCGCCCACCTCATCGACCGCACCTGCGAGCTCGCCCAGCACCTCGCCCAGCGCCTCGACGCCCACCCCGGCTTCGAACTCCACGCCCCGCCCACCATCAGCACCGTCCTCTTCCGGCCCACCCACGCCACCGACGACGAGCTCGCCACCCTGCGCCGCGCCCTCCTCCACCAAGGCCGCGCCGTCCTCGGCCGCACCCACGCCGACGGCCGCCTGTGGCTCAAAGCCACCCTGCTCAACCCGCACACCACGGCGGGAGACCTGGACACCCTCATCGCCCTCCTGGAAGGCAGCACCCACCGATGACCGCCCAGCTCGATGCACCCCACGACCTCGTCGGAATCGGCATCGGACCGTCCAACCTGTCCCTCGCCGCCCTCGCCCACGGCCTCCCCCAACAAGGAGCCGGCGAACTCGCCACCGCCTTCTACGAGCAGCGCCGCGACTTCCGCTGGCACCCCGGACTCCTCATCGACGGCACCACCCTCCAAGTCCCCTTCCTCGCCGACCTCGTCACCCTCGCCGACCCCTCCAGCCCCTGGAGCTTCCTCAGCTACCTCAAGCACAAGGAACGGCTCTACCCCTTCTACTTCGCCGAGCAGTTCCACATCCACCGCGCCGAATACGACGCCTACTGCCGCTGGGTCGCCGGCCGCGTCCCCGGACTCCACTTCGGCCACCAGGTCGACGCCGTCCGCTGGAACCCCGAACGCGACCTCTTCGAAGTCGACTTCACCCAGCTCGACCCCGCCGGCGAAGCCGAAGCCCTCGGCCGCACCTACACCCGCAACCTCGCCCTCGGCATCGGCACCGCCCCCCACGTCCCCGAACCCCTGCGCCCCCTCGCCGAAGCCCCCACCGTCCCCGTCATCCACTCCGCCGACTACCTCGACAACCGCGAGCGCATCCTCGGCGCCGAACACGTCACCGTCATCGGATCGGGCCAGTCGGGCGCCGAAGTCTTCCTCGACCTGCTCCGCGCCCGCCCCACCGGCCGCGAACGCCTCACCTGGCTCGCCCGCACCCCCTCCTTCGCCCCCATGGAGTACTCGAAACTCGGCCTCGAACACTTCACCCCCGACTACACCCGCTACTTCCACTCCCTCCCCGAACCCGTACGCGACCACCTCGTCCCCGCCCAATGGCAACTCCACAAGGGCATCGACACCGCCACCATCGCCGCCATCCACGACGAGCTCTACCGCCGCACCCTCCACGGCGGCTGGCCCGACGCCGTCCTCACCCCCGGCGTCACCGTCCGCACCGCCGGACGCGTCGCCACCACCAAGGTCGAACTCCACCTCGAACACGCCGAACAGGGCGCCCGCTCCCGCCTCACCACCGACGCCGTCGTCCTCGCCACCGGCTACCGCGAACGACCCCTCACCCGACTCCTCGCAGGCCTCGACCCCTACCTGCGCAAGGACTCCTCCGGCCGCCCCCGCATCGACGACCGCTACCGGATGGTCCTCGACCCCTCCGTCACCGGCAGCATCTTCGTCCAGAACGGCGAACGCCACACCCACGGCGTCGGCGCCCCGGACCTCGGCCTCGCCGCCTGGCGCAGCGCAGCCATCCTCAACACCCTCACCGGCAAAGAGCCCTACCCCCAGCCCCCGCGCACCGCCTTCACCACCTTCGGCCTCGAACAGCGCGAACACACCCGCCCCCGCCCCGCCGGCGAACTCCTCCCGCTCGTCGAGCACCCCTGAGGGCCACCCCACCGGCCGGACCAGACAGCGGCCCTCCGGCCGGGCGACCGCCCACCCCCCCGGCCGCGCCTCCCCGTACCGGCACTATCGTCGCCGTCATGCAGCGCAGCAGTACCGACGGGGTCACCGTCCTGTGGCAGACCGCCCCCGCCCCCGGTCCCCTCACCGCCGTCCTCTCCTTCGGCACCGGGGTGCGGGACGAGACCGCCCCCACCCTCGGCGTCACCCGCCTCGTCGAAGCCCTCGCCATGACCCGGGTCGGCAACCGCCCGCACGAGTTCGGCAGCACCGTCGGCGAAGAGATGACCCACTTCATCGCCACGGGAACCCCCGACGACATCACCGGCTTCCTCCTCGCCGTCTGCAGCGCCCTCGGCGACCTCCCGCTGCTCGACACCGGGCACACCACCCGCCTCCTCGGCATCCACGCCCCCCTGACCTGCGACCACCGCGGCTCCGCACCCCTCGACGCCCGCTACGGGCCCCACGGCCTCGGCCTCCTCGCCCACCAGCGCCCCGACACGTACGCCCGGCTCGGCCCCGACGCCGCCCGCACCCACGCCGCCACCCACTTCACCCGTGGCAACGCCGTCCTCACCCTCGACGGCCCCCCGCCCGCCGGCCTCAGCCTCCCCCTGCCCGCCGGAACCCGCCCCGACCGCCCCGCCCCCCGCCTGCGCGCCGACACAGCCGGAACCTGGCAGCACCGCCAGGTCGACACCGTCTCCCTCCTGCTCACCTCACGCGCCCACGAACCCGTCGCCGACGCCGCCTGCCACGTCCTCGGCCACCGCGTCGAGCACAGCACCCACCGCACCCGCGGCATCACTGACGAACCCACCCTCCACCGATTCCTCCGTGACCGCCTCACCCTCGACCGCGTCCTGGCCCTCCACCCCGCAGACGGCCACGCCGAAGAAGCCGCCGAGATCCTCTGGCAGGAAACCCTGAACCTCGCCCGCCGCGGCCCCACCCGCGACGAGCTCGACACCTTCACCGCCCACACCCGCGCCCAACTCGACTGCAGCCACAGCCACTGGACGGCACTCCACCGCGCCTTCACCGCCGAACACTTCGGCATCCCCCACCACGACAGCGGCACCCTCCTCGCCCAGCACACCGCCGTCACCGCGCAGGACGTCACCGACTACCTCCGCCGCGCCCTCACCGACGCCGTCCTCGTCGTCCCCCTCGACGCCTCCCCCCGCCTGACCACCCTCCACGGCACCCCGCTGCCCAGTTCCACCTGCTGGCGCTTCCACGGACAGCACACCCCGACGCCCGGCACCCGCTTCCGCATGAACCCCCTCCGCCGAGCCACCACCCCCCGCCACGAACGCGCCGAGTACGTCCTCACCTCCTGGGGCCTCGTCGCCCGCGACGCCCAGGACGAGCACCCCATCCGCTTCGACGAGATCGCCCTCATGCGCCACGACGGCCCGGGCCGCATAGTCCTCGCCGGCTGCGGCTGCACCCAGCACGTGTACCCCGACCACGTCGCACGCGGCGAACGCCTCATCGCCGCCCTCGACGCCGCCGTCCCCGCACACCTCGTCCGCACCGACGCCTGAAACACGGACGGGGCCGCCGCCCGCCGCCGCGGACACCGGCCCCGTCACGAGTGAGGGCGAACTAGAACACCGGCACTCCCGCCCGCGTCAGCCGCCAGTCCACCGAAGCGAACTGCGCCGGGTCGATCGTTCCCTTCGCCTTCACCCACTGGATGATCGTGTTGCGGATCTCGTCCGAGTTCGACCACAGCTGCTTGGCCTGCGGCACGTGCGGGAAGTTCCCGCCGCCCGAAGCACGGTAGTTGTTCACCGCCAGCACGAACTGCGCCGCCGGATCAACCGCCTTGCCCTGGAAGGACAACCCCGAGATCCGCGAACCCGCCGGCTGCGCGATGTCGATGTCGTACGCCAGCCCGTACACCGCGTCGTAGTTGTAGTCCGGGATGTTCTCCGCGTTCGTCAGCTTCGCCGGATCCACCGCGTCACCCGGCGCCGTCCGCACGAAGTACCGCGCCGAGTACTCCAGGTAGTCCTTCAGCTGCGCACCCGTCAGCAGCCGCGCCTCCATCGTGTTCTCGAACGGGTACAGACCCGCCGCATCCCTGATCGTCACCTGCCCGGCCGGGATCGCCGCCGTCCGCGAGAAGCACGAGGCCTGCGACAGCACCGGCAGCGCCGCCCACTGCGTACCCGCCAGAGCCGTCTTCACCGTCTCCGCCTGCACGTGGTTGATCAGGTCGATGATCGCCACGTCCTTTACCGGGCCCTCCGCCGAGGACATCACCTGCGTCGAGGTGCCGATCACCTGGTTCACGTACGCCACGACCTTGCGGTGCTCGTCCGACAGCAGCCGCGTGATCTTCGCGTCCTCGGCCACCGTGTTCGAGTTCAGGACCTTCGCCGCGACCTTCGCCACCGACCAGCGGCCCTTCTCCCACACCAGCTCGAAGTCGAACAGCGTCAGCCGCTGCCCCCACTTCAGCGGCTCCGACAGCACCACGTCCTTGCCGGTCGCCTTGTTCTTCACCCGGTACTCCGGGATCTCCGTGTGCGCGTGCCCCACCAGGATCGCGTCGATCCCCGGCACCTGCTCCGCCACCAGCGCCGCCGCGTTCTCGATGTACGGCAGCTGGTCACCGTACGAGGACGTACCGCTCGACCCCGAGTGGGCCGACACGATCACCACGTCCGCGCCCATCGACCGCAGCTTCGGCACGTACTTCGCCGCCTGCTCCTCCAGCCCCGGGAACGTCATCTTCCCCTGCACGTTCGCCTTGTCCCACAGCGCGATGCCCGGGTTCGTCAGCCCCAGCACCGCCACCTTCACGTCCCGCCCGCAGGGCGTGCGCAGCTTGTGCATGCTGTACGGCGCGAACGCCGGCCGCAGCGTCTTCGCATCCAGCGCGTTCGCCCCCAGCAGCGGGAAATCGCACTGCTCCTCGAACTTCCGCAACACCGGAATGCCGTAATTGAACTCGTGGTTCCCCAGCGCCGCCGCGTCATAGCCGATCGCGTTCATCGCCTGCGCCATCGGGTGCACCGGACCGCGCCGCGCCGTGATCGGATCGACCTTGGCGTAGTAGTACGACAACTGCGTGCCCTGGATGGTGTCACCCGCGTCGATGAGCAGCGTGTTGCGCCGCCCCTTCTCCGCCCGCACCTGGTCCACCAGGGTCGAGATCTTCGCCAGACCGACGTCGTTGTGCGCCTTGTCGTCGAACTCCTTGTCCGTGAAGTAGTCCCAGTTGAAGACGTTCCCGTGCAAGTCGGTCGTCCCCATCACCGTGAACGCGTACGTCCGCGGCCCCGGCTTCCTCGCGTCCTGCTGCGTCGCGGCCGCCGCCGGGGTGCTCGCGGCCCCCGCCAGCGCCACGGCCGCACCGGTCGCGGCCGTGGTCCCTATGAAAGTCCTGCGATCGAACGCCATGCCATCTCCCTTTTGAGGCCTGAACAACGCGCGTAGATTCTGACCCACCGGTAACAAGCCGCAACACCCCCGCCAGGTTTCGATCCGGTGACCACACCCGAACGGGCGACAGTGCGAGAGTGAATCCATGACCCAGGACGCATCGCACCAGCCCTACGGCACCCCCGAAGTACCCCGCGTCGCAGTCCGCGGCGAAGCCCGCCTCGAAGTCGACCCCGAGATCGCCCGCATCGGCATCACCGTCAGCGCCCGCGGCACCGACCGCCGCACCGCACTCGAAGACCTCACCCGCCGCAACAACACCGTCCTCGACCTCATCAAGAGCTACGGCGACCCCGTCGAAAAACTCGAAACCGGCGCCCTCTCCATCACCCCCGAACTCACCCGGCACGGCCGGGCCGAACGCGTCCGCGCCTACCACGGCCGCGTCCACATCACCGCCGAACTCAGCGACTTCACCACCCTCGGCGAACTCACCACCCGCCTCGCCGACCTCGAACTCACCCAGGTCGACGGCCCCTGGTGGGCCCTGCGCCCCACCTCGCCCGCCCACGGCGAAGCCCGCCGCCAGGCCGTGCTCGAAGCCGTCCAGCGCGCCCGCGAATACGCCGAAGCCCTCGGCGCCCGCCTCGCCGCCCTCGTCGAACTCGCCGACCTCGGAGCCGAGAACGCCGCCCCCTTCGCCCAGGCCCCCGGCGGCTCCGGCATGCGCACCATGGCCTTCAGCGCCACCGAGGACGCCGGCCCCCCGCCGCTCGACCTCGAACCCCAGCGCCAGACCGTCTACGCCCAGGTGAACGCCCGCTTCACGATGACCCCGCCCCAACTCTGAAACGCGGATAAAAAGGGCCCCCGGGGGTGCTCATCAGAGCACCCCCACGCACATTCAACACTTGTCAACAACCTTTTCCCCAAAGGTTGTTGAGTGGACACCAGGAAGCGATTACCTACCCGTTGGTAGGGGAATAGGCTCGCCCCATGCGCCGAGCGAAAATCGTATGTACCCTGGGCCCCGCCACCGACTCATACGACCAGATCAAAGCACTGGTCGAAGCCGGAATGGACATCGCCCGCCTCAACCTCAGCCACGGCACCTACGCCGAACACGAGGAGCGCTACCAGCGCGTACGCAAGGCCTCCGACGAGACCGGCCGCAGCGTCGGCATCCTCGCCGACCTTCAAGGCCCGAAGATCCGCCTCGGCCGCTTCCGCGAAGGACCCGTACTCCTTGAACGCGGCGACGCATTCACCATCACCGTCGAAGACCACGAAGGCGACCGCCACACCTGCGGCACCACCTACAAAGGACTCGCCGCAGACGTCACCACCGGCGAACGCATCCTCGTCGACGACGGCCGCGTCACCCTCGAAGTCACCGACGTCGACGGACCCCGCGTCCACACCCGCGTCATCGAAGGCGGCATGGTCTCCGACCACAAAGGCCTCAACCTCCCCGGCGTAGCCGTCTCCGTCCCCGCCCTCTCCGACAAGGACATCGAAGACCTCCGCTGGGCCCTGCGCACCGGCGCCGACGTCATCGCCCTCTCCTTCGTCCGCAGCGGCCGCGACATCGAAGACGTCCACCGCGTCATGGACGAAGAAGGCCGCCGCCTCCCCGTCATCGCCAAGATCGAAAAGCCCCAGGCCGTCGACAACATCGACGACATCGTCGCCGCCTTCGACGGCATCATGGTCGCCCGCGGCGACCTCGGCGTCGAAATGCCCCTGGAACAGGTCCCGATCGTCCAGAAGCGCGCCGTCAAACTCGCCAAGCGCAACGCCAAACCCGTCATCGTCGCGACCCAGATGCTCGACTCGATGATCGACAACTCCCGACCCACACGCGCCGAAGCCTCCGACGTCGCCAACGCCGTCATCGACGGCACCGACGCCGTCATGCTCTCCGGCGAAACCAGCGTCGGCAAATACCCCGTCGAAACCGTCCGCACCATGTCCCGCATCGTCGAAGCCGCCGAAGAGGACATCCTCGCCAAGGGCCTCCCACCCCTCACCGACCGCAACAAGCCCCGCACCCAAGGCGGAGCCGTCGCCCGCGCAGCCGCCGAAATGGGCGACTTCCTCGACGCCAAATTCCTCGTCGCCTTCACCCAGAGCGGCGACACGGTCCGCCGACTCTCCCGCTACCGCTCACCCATCCCGCTCCTCGCCTTCACCCCCGACCCCGCCACCCGCTCCCAGCTCAACCTCACCTGGGGCGTCGAAACCTTCCTCGGCCCCCACGTCGACTCCACCGACGCCATGGTCGCCCAGGTCGAAGAAGAACTCCTGCGCATCGGCCGCTGCGTCACCGGCGACGTCGTCGTCATCACCGCCGGCTCACCCCCCGGCGTCACCGGATCCACCAACCTCGTCCGCATCCACCACATCGGCGACGCCGTCCACTGACCCCACCCCACCGCGCCGGCCCGTCCGGCGCGGACAATCACCCCGTGGACGTCATCAAACTGCTCGAAACAGCCGCACTCCTGACCCCCGAAGAGACCGCCACCGGCAACGACCTCACCGGCCGGGACGTCTGGGAACTCCTCGCCCACGACGAGTGGGAAACCGCCCTCACCCTGCTCGAAGACGTCAGGAACGCACGACCCCTGCCCCTGACCTCCTGGGAACAACTCGCCGACGCCGCCCAGCAGCTCCACCTCGAACGCAGCACCGCCTGGTGCCACTGGCGGGCCGCCGAAACCCGCAACGGAATGATCCGCGCCGACCTCACCCTCGGCGCCCGCACAACACCGATCCCCGGACACGGCGTACTACGTCCCGTATGGGACATCGGCAACCTCTCACCCACCGGAGACCCGGCCGTGAACATCGCCGCACTCTGGCTCGAAAACACCCGCTTCCTGGAACCCGGCGACCGGGCCACCGCCCGCCTCGTCCCCCTCACCCCCACCCAGTGGCAACACGTCCGCCCCGGCCAACGCATCACCCTGCACGAAGGCCGGCCCGCGATCGCCACCGCCGTCGTGACCGAGGTCCACCTCCCCACCGCATAACCCCGGCGTCCCCGTTCGCATCCGCCTCGTCGAACAACGCCGACGACGCCTCCGCATCCCCCACACCCCCGAACGGCAGATCACCCCGCGCCGCCGGCGTCGGTCCCGTCGACCACAACGCCGAGATCACCTCCGCGCGCGTCAGCTCACCATCGGCATCCAGATCCAGCGCCTCGAACAACAGCCAGGCCCTCTCACTCATCACGCACACCCCTCGTCGCACCACTCCTTGACCCCAAGCCCACTTGAGGTCCTACGGTCACACCATGACCACCACCAAGGATTACTCCCAGAAGCAGCTCGCCGCCCAGCCCATCGGCCACTGGAGCCGCACAGCCGCAAACCTCGTCATCGGCGGCCTGCGCACCGCCCTCGCCGAAGAGAACCTCACCCAGCCCCACTGGTGGACCCTCAACCACGTCGCCGGCGCCCCGGGCCAATGGACCCGCCCCGCCCTCACCGCGAAGCTCGCCCCCTACGACGACCAGCACACCGACTTCGAAGCCGTCTACGCCGACCTCACCGCCCGCGGCTGGCTCACCGAGACCGCCGACCGCCTCACACTGACGGAAGCCGGCGAGGCAGGCCGCCTCCGCGCCCACGACCGCAACGCCAAGGTCCACACGAGAATGCGGGAAGGCATCGACGACGCCGCATACGCCGCCACCATCGACGTACTGCGCCGCACGGTCGCCAACCTCGGCGGCGACGGCGACCTGCCGTAACCACCGGGAAAGGGCTGGCGACAGGCCCGACGGCCGAGTAGGAAGGGCACCATGAGCACCTCCCTGCAAACATTCGTCCGCACCACGCTCGACCTCGCAGACGCAACCCTCCACCCATGGGGCCACACGCCCGCGGGACCCGAGCGCCTGGACGACCTCGTCGCCGCCGCGGCCGACCCGACGATCGCCCTCTGGAACCCCCTCGCCACGGCCGACCACAAAGCCGCCCAGACCTGGCTCGAAGCCCGCGAGGACGGCTGGGACCGCGGCGTCGGCGCCGCCTTCGCCACCCTGGACGCCACCGACGGCACCCTGCTCGGCACCGTCAACCTCCGCTGGACCGACCGGGCCGACGGCCTTGCCATGATCGGCTACTGGTTCCTCCCGCACGCCCGCGGACGCGGCCTGGCCACCCGCGCCACGCGAGCCGTCACCACCTGGGGCTTCCACACCGCCGCCGCCCGCCGCATCGAGCTCGCCCACGCCACCGGCAACGAAGCCTCCTGCCGCGTCGCAGGGCGCTGCGGCTACCTCCCCGAAGGCACCCTGCGCGAGTCCCACCTCTTCGGCGACGGCCTCCACCACGACGAACACCTCCACGCCCGCCTGGCCACCGACCCGGAACCCCGCCCGTGAGCGCGAGCATCCGGGACCGCACCGACCCCGACCTCAGCCACTGCGTACACGTCCTGGCAGAGGTCCACGAACACGACCGCTACCCGGTCAACTGGCCCGCCGCGCCCGACGCATGGCTCACCCCTCCCTCACTCCTCGACGCGTGGGTGGCGGAACTTCACGGCCGCATCGCCGGCCACGTCGTCCTGTCCCGCAGCGGCGCGGAAGACGCGGCGCCCGGCCTGTGGAGCGCCCGCACGGGAGCGGGCCAGGACACGACCGCCGTGATCAGCCGACTCTTCGTCGCCCCGTCCGCCCGCGGGCACCGCATCGGAGCGGCCCTCATGGCCCACGCCACCACGCAGGCCCGCAGCCGCGGTCTGCACCCGGTGCTCGACGTACTGTCCTCCGACACCGCGGCGGCAGCCCTGTACGAACGCCTCGGCTGGCAACTGCTGGGCACGGTCGAACAGCGGTGGAGCCCGACCCGGACGGTGACCGTCCGCTGCTACGCGGCGCCCTAGTACTTCGGTCCGATGTGGGCGTCCATGAGCGCGACGGACGCTTTCCGGGCGACGGACACGTTGAACGGGTCGCTGCCGCGGGCCAGGATCGTCCACTCGACGCCGAGTGCGGTGAGCGTGTCGGTGCAGAGCCTCCGGATGTCGTCCGACTTGTCGGTGAAGAAGTACCGCGGGTACTCGTAGCGCTTGCCGTTGCGGACGGTCCAGTTGGTGATCCGACACCCGTCGGAGTGGATCAGCCCCCGGACGAACTCCCAGGGGTACGCGTCGACGATCTCCTGCTGCCAGCCTTCGAGCGCGATCCGCCGCTCGTGCTTCTTCCCCGGCCCGTGCTGCGGAACAGGCACGTCCAGTGCCGCCCGTAGCTGGTGACGTTGACGCAGCCCTGGCGCTGCAGCACGTAGACCTTGTCGGACGGCCGGACTGCCGAGATCGCTTCGGCGGCTCTGCTCGATCAGGCCGGGCCAGGCGTCCGCGCACACGATGCGCAGGTAGTGGCCACCCTTCGGGTGGGAGCTGATGCAGCCGTCACCGAGGTGGAGGCCGAAGAGAGAGGAGTACGCGGCTCGATCGGCCGGACCCGTGCACGGCTGAGCCTGGTTGAGCCAGGAAGCGGCTCGATGCGTACGCGCCAGGAGCGGATTGCGGCCCGGGATATTCCCGCTTCTTTGCTGACGGCGTTGAGGCTGCGGCCGTCACCCAGGAGCCTGAGAGCGTGTTTGCGGGTAGCGAGGTCGTACATGCGGGCGACGCTGTTGCCTCTTTTCTGTACGCGTCGCGCAATTCGGGTGCATGCCGCCGAAAAGAGTGAAGGTCACGCGTTCTCGCGTGACCTTGGAAAAGAAGGAAAAGTGCCCCGGGTCGGACTCGAACCGACACTGTATGGGTTTTGAATCCATTGCCTGCTGCCAATTGGGCTACCGGGGCCCAGCGGATCGAAGGTTTACCCCGACCCGCTGCGAGTCCACCTTACCGTAGCTAGGTAGGCTCGGGGGAGCAGTAATGCCCCGTATCAAGGAGCCCCCGTGACCGCCGAGCACGAGTCGACGCCCACGCCCGACGCCGACCAGTCGCACGTTCCGCCGCTGACGACCCGGGTCGTCATCGCGGAGGACGAGGCGCTCATCCGTCTCGACCTCAAAGAGATGCTCGAAGAAGAGGGCTACAACGTCGTCGGCGAGGCCGGCGACGGGCAGACGGCCGTCGAGCTCGCCCGCGAGCACCGGCCCGACCTGGTCATCCTCGACGTGAAGATGCCCGTCCTGGACGGGATCTCCGCCGCCGAGAAGATCGCGCAGGAGTCCATCGCCCCCGTCCTGATGCTGACGGCGTTCTCGCAGCGCGACCTCGTCGAGCGGGCCCGAGACGCCGGGGCCATGGCGTACCTGGTGAAGCCGTTCAGCAAGAGCGACGTGGTGCCGGCCATCGAGATGGCCGTGTCCCGGTTCGCGGAGCTGCGCGCGCTGGAGCAGGAGGTCGCGGACCTCTCGCAGCGGCTGGAGACCCGCAAGCTGGTCGACCGGGCGAAGAGCATCCTGCAGACGCAGTACGGGCTGACCGAGCCCGCGGCCTTCCGCTGGATCCAGAAGTCCTCCATGGACCGCCGGATGTCGATGCAGCAGGTCGCCGAGGTGGTCATCGAGGACGCCGAGGCGAAGAAGAAGGAGAGCGGGAAGTAGTTTCCGCGCCCGTCCCGGAACATGCGTGAGGCCCGCCTCCCCCCGAGGGGAGGCGGGCCTCACACGTTCTGTCAGTCCTCGCCGAGGTAGGCCTTGCGGACGTCCTCGTTGTGGAGGAGGTCCTGGCCGGTGCCGGAGAGGACGATCTTGCCGATCTCCATGACGTGCGCCTGGTCGGCGAGGGAGAGCGCCGCCTGGGCGTTCTGCTCGACGAGCAGGATCGTCATGCCCGAGGCCTTGAGCTCGGAGATGGTCGACATGATCTTCTGCATCATCAGCGGGGAGAGACCCATGGAGGGCTCGTCCAGCATGAGGAGCTTCGGCTGGCACATGAGCGCGCGGCCCATGGCGAGCATCTGCTGCTCACCGCCCGAGAGGGTGCCGGCGGCCTGCTTGCGACGCTCGCCCAGGATGGGGAAGAGGTCGTAGGCGCGCTGGATGTCCTTCTCGATGCCGTCCTTGTCGCTGCGGAGGAAGGCGCCGAGCTGGAGGTTCTCCTCGATCGTCAGCCGCGGGAAGATGTGGCGGCCCTCGGGGGAGTGCGCCAGCTTCAGGGCGACGATCTTGTGGGCGGGGACGCCGACGATGGGCTGGCCATCGAAGGTGACGCTGCCCGCGGTGGGCTTCAGGAGCCCGGAGAGGGTGCGGAGGGTGGTCGTCTTGCCGGCGCCGTTGGTGCCGACGAGGCAGACGATTTCACCTTCGTTGACCTCGAAGGAGATTCCCTTGACGGCTTCGATCTTGCCGTAGGCGACCTTGAGGTCCTCGACCTTGAGCAGTGCGGTCACTTGGCCTCTCCTTCCGTGCTGGTGGTGCTGGTGGTGCTGTCCGCATCGGCGTCCGCGTCCGCGGCGGGTGCGTCGTCCGACTCGGCCGCGGGGGCCTCGTCCTCGTCCGCAGCCTCGGTCTCCGCGTCGGCCTCAGCCTCGGGCTCGGCGTCGGCCTCAGCCTCGGGCTCGGCGTCGGCCTCAGCCTCGGCGTGGGCCTCGGCCGCCTCGACCTCGGCGACTTCCTCGGCACCGGGCTCGCCCTCGAAGGGGGTGCCGAGGTAGGCCGCGATGACGCGCTCGTCGCCCTGGACCTCGGAGGCGGTGCCTTCGATGAGCTTCTCGCCCTGGACCAGACAGGCGACGCGGTCGCACAGGTTGAAGATGAAGCGCATGTCGTGCTCGATGACGAGTACGGCGATGCCCATGTCCCGGATCGCGAAGATGAGCTCTTCGGCGGCGCGGGTCTCCTGCGGGTTCATGCCGGCGGTGGGCTCGTCCAGGAGGATGAGGCCGGGGTCGCTGGCAAGGGCGCGGGCGATCTCCAGCTTGCGCTGCTCGCCGTAGGGGAGGTTCTTCGCGAGGTGGTCGGCCTTGTGCTCCAGGCCGATGAACTCGAGGAGTTCCATGGCGCGTGCCTCGCTGGCGGCTTCGGCCTTCTTGAAGCCGGGGCCGCGCAGCAGGGCGGACCAGAGGCCTTCCTTCGTGCGGGTGTGGCGTCCGACGAGGACGTTCTCCATCACCGTCATGTTGTGGAAGAGCCGGATGTTCTGGAAGGTACGGGCGATGCCGGCCTCGGTGACCCGGTGGGGCTTGGGCGGGAGGACCTTGCCCTTGTAGCTGACGGAGCCCTCGGTGGGGACGTACAGCCCGGTGAGGCAGTTGAAGAAGGTGGTCTTGCCGGCGCCGTTGGGGCCGATGAGTCCGACGATCTCGCCCGCGTTGACCTGGAGGTCGACGCCCTTGACGGCGGTGAGGCCGCCGAAGCGCATGGTGACGCCCTTGGCTTCGAGAACCGTGGTCTTGGTCTTGGTGGTGGTGTCCGTGGTGGTCGTCATGTCGTTCACGCCCCCGCCTTGGCGGTGGCCAGGTCCTGGGGGGCCTGGTCAGCGGTGTCGTCGTGGAACTCGAGCTGCGCGCGCTTGTTGGCGATGAGGCCTTCAGGGCGGAAGCGCATGAGCAGGATGAGGGCGATGCCGAAGGCGAGGAGCTGGTAGTCCTGGAGGAAGGCCAGCTTCGCCGGGATCAGGAAGAGGAGTGCGGCGCCGAGGATGGGGCCGCGGATGGTGCCCATGCCGCCGAGGATGACGGCGGCGAGGAGGAACGCGGAGTTCGGCGGGACGGGCCCGGCGAAGACGTAGTTCTCGGGGACGACCGTGGTGTTGACGTGTGCCTGGACGGTGCCGGCGAGGCCGGCGAGGGTGGCGCCGAGGGCGAAGGCGATGAGCTTGACCTTGAAGCCGTTGATGCCCATGGCTTCGGCGGCGGTCTCGTCCTCGCGGATGGCGACCCAGGCGCGGCCGATGCGGCTGTTGCCGGCGCGGGCGAAGACCACGACGACCAGGGCCATCACCAGCAGCATCAGGAAGTAGTAGTTGGCGTAGGCGCCGAGTTCGATGCCGGCGACGATGTGCGACTCGCCGAAGTTCCACCCGAAGATCTCCAGGTGGGGAATGTTCGGGATGCCGTTCGGGCCGTTGGTGACGTCCGGACCGGAGGTGCCGTCGAGGTTGCCCATGGCGATGCGGAAGATTTCTCCGAAGCCGAGGGTGACGATGGCGAGGTAGTCGCCGCGCAGGCGGAGGGTCGGTGCACCGATGACCACGCCGAAGACGAGCGAGACGATGGCGCCGACGATGACCGCCGCCCAGAAGGGGAGGTGGATGCCGAAGGCGGAGGCGGTGCTGCCGGAGACCAGGGCGGCGGCGTAGGCGCCGACACCGAGGAAGGCGACGTATCCGAGGTCCAGGAGGCCGGCGAGGCCGACGACGATGTTCAGGCCGAGGGCGACGGTCGCGAAGATCAGGATGTTGACCGCGATCAGCGTGTAGGTGTCGCCGCTCTGCTGGATGAACGGGAAGGCGATCGCGGCGGCCGCGGTGCCGAGGAGGGTGACCTGGCGGTTGTTCGCGGTGAGCACCGAGAAGCGGGCGAGGAGGCCCGACTTGTTCAGGGCGAGGGCCGCGAGGCCGACCGTGATCAGGTAGGCGACGAAGAGCTGCGGTTCCTTGTCATCGGTGTCGATGCCGAAGGTGATGACGAAGAGGCCGAGGGCGAAGACGCCGGTGATGATGAGGATCTCGGCCCAGTTGGGCAGCTTGCTCTTGGCCGCGGTGACCTTGCGGCTGTCGTCGGGGAGCTTGTACGCGGCGAGGGCCGGGACGAGGGAGCCGACGAGGGCGACGTAGGCGCCGGGTTCGAGGTTGACGACGCCGCCGAGGACGACGGTGATCGAGATGACCGTGAACCAGGTGGCGGCGA
Organism: Streptomyces erythrochromogenes; assembly: GCF_036170895.1. NCBI lineage: Bacteria > Bacillati > Actinomycetota > Actinomycetes > Kitasatosporales > Streptomycetaceae > Streptomyces > Streptomyces erythrochromogenes. Next base: position 6,100,237 of record NZ_CP108036.1, read on the forward strand.
GGTTGCCGAGGGCCAGGAACCAGATGGCCTTGCGGGAGCCGGCGGGGGTGAGCCAGCTGAAGCCCTTGACGCCGAGTGCGGCGAGCGCGTGCACCAGGGTGAGGGCGGCGCCGACCAGGGTGACGTACTGGAGGTCGGCGGGGCTGCCGTAGAAGGTGAGGTCGCCGGGGAAGTCGGCGGTCCACGTCCAGGCGAGGAAGGCGCTGACGATGGTGAGGAGGCTGCCACCGACGATCGCGTAGAGGAGCGCGGCGGGTGCGGGTGCCGTCTTCGCGGTCTGCGTGGGCGTCTGCGTCTGCGGGGTGGTGTTGGTGGTCATGGTTCTCACGCCCGATCCGTGACGCGCTGGCCGAGCAGGCCTTGGGGCCGCACGAGGAGGACGACGATGAGGAGTACGAAGGCCCAGACGTTGGACCAGGCTCCGCCGCCGAGCTGCTGCATGCCGGGGATCTCTTCGATGTAGGCGATCGAGAGGGCTTCGGCGAGTCCGAGGACGACGCCGCCGACCATGGCTCCGTAGATGTTGCCGATGCCGCCGAGGACGGCTGCGGTGAAGGCCTTGAGGCCGAGGATGAAGCCCATCTCGAAGTTGATCTGGCCCTTGTCGACGCCGTAGGCGACGGCTGCGACGGCGGCGAACGCGGCACCGATGGCGAAGGCCATGACGATGATGCGGTCGGTGTTGATGCCCATCAGCTTGGCGGTGTCGGGGTCCTGCGCGGTGGCCTGCATGGCGCGGCCGCTGCGGCTCTTCTGGACGAAGACGCCGAGGGCGAGCATGCAGAGCGGGGCGAGGATGAGGACGAAGAGGTCCGCACGCTGGATCGCGAGGCTGTCGGTGAGCTTGAAGGCCGGGCCCGTGAACTCGGGGAAGCTGACGGCCTTCTTGGCGTCCGGGTAGAACTGCCAGACGAGCTGCTGGAGCGCGATCGAGAGGCCGATTGCGGTGATGAGGGGTGCGAGCCTGGGAGCGCTGCGCAGGGGGCGGTAGGCGAAGCGTTCGGCTGCGCATGCCACGGCGACGGAGCAGATGGCGCCGCCGACGATCATGACGGGTATCGCGATCAGCAGGCTGGTGCCGGTCGGGAGGATGGCGTAGGCGGTGAGCGCGCCGAAGCCGCCGATCATGAAGATCTCGCCGTGGGCGAAGTTGATGAGCTGGACGATGCCGTAGACCATGGTGTACCCGATGGCGATGAGGCCATAGAGAGCACCGAGGGCCAGGCCGTTGGCCAGCTGTTGCGGCAGTTCGTGCACCGCAGGGCCTCCGATGAGCGTGTCGGATAAGACTCCGCGCGAGGGCACTGTTTGCGCCCTCGCGCGGCGTTGGTTCAGGTGTTACGGGTGGTGCTGGGTGCTACGGGCTTACTGGTTGAAGGTGTCGCTCTTGACGTCGACCCACTTGCCGCCCTCGACCTTGTAGACCGTGAGCTGCTTGTTGGTGGTGTCGCCGTACTGGTCGAAGGCGACCTTGCCGGTCACGCCCTCGAAGGAGACCTTGCCGAGAGCCTCGACGACCTTGGCGCGGGCGTCGTCGGGGAGCTTGCCGCTGTTGGCGGCGACGACGGCCTTGACGGCCTGGATGACGGCCCAGCCGGCGTCGTAGGAGTAGCCACCGTAGGCGGCGTACGGGTCCTTGTAGCCCTCGGCCTTGTAGTCCTCGATGAACTTCTTGGCGGTGTCGAGCTTCTCGACGGGGTAGCCGATGGAGGTGGCGAGGTCGCCCTCGTTGGCCTCACCGGAGGCGCTGATGAAGGCGGGGTCCTGGATGCCGTCGCCGCCCATGAGCGGGACGGCGGCGCCGGCCTTCTTGATCTGGTCGGCGAGCAGGCCGCCCTCGGGGTACTGGCCGCCGAAGTAGACGGAGTCGGCGCCGGAGGACTTGACCTTGTCGGCGGTGGAGGAGAAGTCGGTCTCCTTCACGGTGACGTGGTCGGTGCCGGCGACCTCGCCGCCGAGCTTCTTGAACTCCTCGGCGAAGATCGCGGCGAGGCCGGCGCCGTAGGTCTGCTTGTCGTCGACGATGAAGACCTTCTTCTTGCCGGCGTCCTTGAAGAGGTACTGGGCGGCGAACTTGCCCTGGACCACGTCGGTGGCGGCGGTGCGGAAGTAGGTGTCGAAGCCGCGCTTGAACTCGCCCTTGCCCCAGTTGTCGCCCTGGCTGAGCGCGGGGTTGGTGTTGGCGGGGGAGACCTGCGCCAGCTTGGCGGAGGCGAAGACGCCCTGCATCTGCTGGGCAACGCCCGAGTTCAGCGGGCCGACGACGCCGAGGACGTCCTTGTTGCCGACGAGCTTGGTGGCGTTGGCCTGACCGGAGGCCGGGACGGCCTGGTCGTCGAGGGCCTCGACCTTGAACTCGATGCCCGGGACCTCGTTGTTCTTGTTGGCCGTCTTGGCCGCGAGGTCCACGGAGTTCTTGATGCCCTGACCGAGAGCGGAGAGGGAACCGGTCAGCGGGGCGTCGACGCCGATGACGACGACGGTCTTCTTGCCGCCGCTGTTGTCCTTGGAGCCTCCGTCGCGCGATCCGCAAGCGGTGAGGGTCAGTGCTCCCGTGGTGATCACGGTGGTGAGGATGAGCAAAGAACGGTGTCGCACGATTCTTCCTTTCCCTGGCGCAGCCCTCTGTCGAGGTGCCGTTGGGTCGCCGGGCCGCACTGGAGAGGTCCACGGCCGTGCTGATTCGCGCCCTGCGGCGCGGTGACTGGCCGTGACTCTAGGGCCGAGGTGGCGAGCACCGGGAGGCGGGAAAGGAGGATGTGACGCTCTTGTTATGCCAAGGCCAAGAATGTGTGGTGGGAGTTTAAACAAAACGGACATTTAGGCACCCTTGAGATCGTCCGCATGGTGAGAAATTGCAGTTCCTCTAAGGGGCTTGAGGCCTTCATGCACCTGTCTTAGATCAAATTGAGCCGAATGTGGCTGCGTGTGCCCGAAAGAATCCTCCGGGTGGTCATTGCCGAGGGAAAAGGCGGATTCGAGCCGTCTTAGGAATTACACAGAGTGATGATTGCAGCGTTGTGGCGGGACTGTGAACGATCTTGCTTCGGTGGCGGCAGGGCCTCCCACCTGCGGTTCGATCCGGCGGAGGCATCTGCCCGGAAGACGGACAACGTGCTCGGAATGCGGTGACGCCGGTCACATCGGCGGGCGCCAGTTCTCCGAGCTGCGGGTCGCGCCGCCCTGCTCGGCGCAGCGCTGCGCCACGAAGTGGTCGATCAGCTCAAGTGCCTTGTCCTGTCCGGCAGTTCGCTCTTCCGTGCGTCCTGCGGCCACCGCGGCCTCGTGGATCGCGTACTGGTCGTTGGAAAGCCCCTTCTGCTCCCAGTCGAGGCCGGACCACTTGGTGCCCAGGAGGGTCTCCTTCGCCCAGTAGGACACGAGGCTCGTGCACACCTGTACGGGCGAGGCGGGGGTGGGGGCGGACTGGCTCGCGGAGCCCGCCGCGGAGGGTGGTGCGGAGGATGAGCAGCCGGTCAGGGCGAGCGCCGCGAGAAGGGTGTGGGCGGCGTACCGGGCCGTGCGTGGCATGGTCCCCATGGGGGGACGGTAGGCGGTGCCCACCGGTGAGACAACAGATGTCACCGCGAAGCGTGCGGACTGGCGGATTCCGGGCTGTTGCGGGGCCCGCACGGCGGGGCCGGCTCCCATGCTCGGCCCGTGAGCGGACGCCGGAGCGCGACAGACTTGATCGAATCGGCTTGGCGCGAGCTGGACGCCCCCGACGCGGGCACCCGGGACGGCTGTCTCGAAGTCATCGCCGACATCCCGGAGCGGGGCCTTCTGGCGAGGGCCGACGCCGAGCGGGTCGCCGGGCGCCTCGTCGCGGTCGCCCTCTCCGACGAGGGCTACGCGCTGCGGGAGGCCGCACTGAACGCGCTCGGTGCGGGCACCACGTCCTACGAGTTCCCCTACGGGGTGCCGGCGCCGCTGGCCGTCGGCGTGGACCGTTTCGAACCCCTGCTCCTGCACCAAGGTCCCGGGGCAACACACCTAGGGCCGTCCGGGAGGGAACGGCCTGGGCCCCGGCGGCGGGCGGTGAGCCGTTCGTCGGGGCCGGGCGGGCCGTGCCGGGTGGGTGGGGCGTGCGGGTCAGGCCTGGGAGTGGGCCTCGGCGCCACCGGCGACCTGGTCGACGTCGCGCAGCAGGCAGGTCAGGCGGGCGGTGCAGATCCGCTTGTCCTGCTCGTCGGTGATGACGATCTCGAAGGTGGTGGTCGAGCGGCCGCGGTGGACCGGGGTGGCGACGCCGGTGACGACGCCGCTGCGGGCGCCCCGGTGGTGGGTGCAGTTCAGGTCCACGCCGACGGCGATCTTGCTGATGCCGCCGTGCATCATGGCGCCGATCGAGCCGAGGGTCTCGGCCAGTACGGCGGAGGCCCCGCCGTGCAGCAGTCCGTAGGGCTGGGTGTTGCCCTTGACGGGCATGGTGCCGACGACGCGGTCGGCCGAGGCCTCCAGGATGCGGATGTCCATGCGCTCGCCGAGGTCTCCGGCCGAGAACAGCGCGGGCAGGTCGATGCCCAGGGCCGCGTACTCGTCGAGGACCTCCTGCGGGAACTTCACTGCGTGCTGCTCACCCATGGTCAGGCTCCGTTCGTCAACGCTCGTTAACCTTCTTTTCCTGAGGTCGTTCTATCAGGCGGGTTCGAAGCGCACGACGACGGACTTGCTGGCCGGGGTATTGCTGGTGTCCGCGGTCGAGTCGAGCGGGACCAGCACGTTCGTCTCGGGGTAGTACGCGGCGGCGCAGCCGCGGGCGGTCGGGTAGTGCACGACGCGGAATCCGGGTGCGCGCCGTTCCACGCCGTCCTTCCACTCGCTCACCAGGTCGGTGTACGAGCCGTCGGCGAGGCCCAGCTCCGCCGCGTCGGCGGGGTTGACCATGACGACGCGGCGGCCGCCGGTGATGCCGCGGTAGCGGTCGTCGAGGCCGTAGATCGTGGTGTTGTACTGGTCGTGGCTGCGCAGGGTCTGCAGGAGCAGCCGACCCGGCGGGACCTGGGGGTACTCGACGGGAGCGGCGGTGAAGTTCGCCTTGCCGGTCCGGGTGGGGAAGCGGCGTTCGTCGCGCGGGGCGTGCGGCAGCCGGAAGCCCTCGGGCCGGGCGGCGCGGGCGTTGAAGTCCTCGAAGCCGGGGACCACGCGGGCGATCCGGTCGCGGATGGCGCCGTAGTCGCGCTCGAAGTCCTCCCACGGGGTGGCGGAGGCGGAGCCGAGGACGGCGCGGGCCATCCTGGCCACGATCGCGGGCTCGGAGAGCAGGTACGGGGAGGCGGGGGCGAGGTTGCCGCGGGAGGCGTGGACCATGCCCATGGAGTCCTCGACGGTGACGAACTGCCTGCCGGAGGCCTGGACGTCCTTGTCGGTGCGGCCGAGGGTGGGCAGGATCAGGGCGCGCCGGCCGGTGACCGCGTGGGAGCGGTTGAGCTTGGTGGAGACGTGGACGGTCAGGGCGGTGCGGCGGATCGCGGCCTCGGTGACCTCGGTGTCGGGGGTGGCGCCGACGAAGTTGCCGCCCATGGCGAAGAGGACTTTGGCCCTGCCGTCGCGCATCGCCTGGATGGAGCGGACCACGTCGTAGCCGTGGCCGCGCGGCGAGGTGATGCCGAATTCCTTGTCGAGGGCGTCGAGGAAGGCGGGTGCCGGCCGTTCGAAGATGCCCATGGTGCGGTCGCCCTGGACGTTGGAGTGGCCGCGGACGGGGCAGACGCCGGCGCCGGGGCGGCCGATGTTCCCGCGCAGCAGGAGGAGGTTGACGACCTCGCGGATGGTGGCGACGGCGTGCTTGTGCTGGGTGAGGCCCATGGCCCAGCAGACGATGGTGCGCTTCGACGCCAGGATCATGGCGAGGGCGCGCTCGATCTCGGGGCGGGTCAGGCCGGTGGCCGTGAGGGTCTCGTCCCAGTCGGCTTCCTTCGCGGCGGCCGCGAGGTCCTCGTAGCCGTGGGTGTGCTCGCGGATGAACGCCTCGTCGGTGGCGCCGTCCGTCTCGATGACGAGCTTGTTCAGGAGGCGGAAGAGGGCCTGGTCGCCGCCGATGCGGATCTGCAGGAACAGGTCGTTGAGGGCGGTGCCCCGGAGCATGCCGAGGGGGGTCTGGGGGTTCTTGAACCGCTCCATGCCGGCCTCGGGCAGCGGGTTCACCGAGATGATCTTCGCGCCAGCCGTCTTGGCCTTCTCCAGGGCGGAGAGCATGCGCGGGTGGTTGGTGCCCGGGTTCTGGCCGGCGACGATGATCAGGTCGGCCTGGTGGAGGTCTTCGAGGGAGACGCTGCCCTTGCCGATGCCGATGGTCTCGGTCAGTGCGGAGCCCGAGGACTCGTGGCACATGTTGGAGCAGTCGGGCAGGTTGTTGGTGCCGAACTCGCGGGCGAAGAGCTGGAAGAGGAACGCGGCCTCGTTGCTGGTGCGGCCCGAGGTGTAGAAGAGGGCCTCGTCGGGGGAACCGAGCGCGGTCAGCTCCTGCGCGATGACGGAGAAGGCGCGCTCCCAGCTGATCGCCTCGTAGCGGTCGCCGCCCTCGGGGAGGTACATCGGCTGGGTGATGCGGCCCTGCTGGCCCAGCCAGTAGCCGGAGCGGGTGGCCAGGTCGGCCAGGGGGTGCGCGGCGAAGAACTCGGGGGTGACCCGGCGCAGGGTGGCCTCCTCCGCGACGGCCTTGGCGCCGTTCTCGCAGAATTCGGCGGTGTGCCGCTTGTCGCCCTCGGGCCAGGCGCAGCCGGGGCAGTCGAAGCCGTCCTTCTGGTTGACCTTGAGGAGCGTGCGGGCGGTGCGGGCCAGGCCCATCTGCTCGTGCGCGATGCGCAGGGTGTGGCCGATCGCCGGAAGGCCGGCCGCCGCGTGCTTGGGCGGTGTGACCTGCGGTGCGTCCTGTACCGGATCACCTGTGGGCGGCTTGGTCGCCATCGCGCTCCCCTTCGAGCGTACGTACGTGTGCAGCACGGGTGGCCGCGTGCTTCGATCCTTGCACGACCCACGGGGTTCGGGGAGGGCGGTCCGGTGCTTGTGACGCCCGGCGGGGTGCGCGGGGGGCGTCCGGTGGGGCGGATGCGCCGGGGGAGGCGACGGGCCGGAATTGTCGGTGGGGGCGCCTAGGATCGGGGACGTGGCAGATTCAGCATCGAAGAAGACGGACCAGACGACCGCAGCGGACCGCCCCCGCCTGATGCTCATGGACGGGCACTCCCTGGCGTACCGGGCGTTCTTCGCGCTGCCCGCGGAGAACTTCACGACCGCGACGGGGCAGCCGACCAACGCCATCTACGGCTTCGCGTCGATGCTGGCGAACACGCTGCGCGACGAGGCGCCCACGCACTTCGCGGTGGCGTTCGACGTGTCCCGCAAGACGTGGCGTTCGACGGAGTTCCCCGAGTACAAGGCGAACCGTTCCAAGACGCCCGACGAGTTCAAGGGGCAGGTCGAGCTGATCGGCGAGCTCCTCGACGCGATGAAGGTGCCGCGCTTCGCCGTCGACGGCTTCGAGGCCGACGACGTGATCGCGACGCTGGCGACGCAGGCGGAGGCCCTCGGTTTCGAGGTGCTGATCGTCACCGGCGACCGGGACTCCTTCCAGCTCGTGTCCGAGCACACGACCGTGCTCTACCCGACCAAGGGCGTCTCGGAGCTGACGCGCTTCACGCCGGAGAAGGTCGAGGAGAAGTACGGGCTCACCCCGCAGCAGTACCCGGACTTCGCGGCCCTGCGCGGAGACCCGTCCGACAACCTCCCCGGCATCCCGGGCGTCGGTGAGAAGACCGCCGCCAAGTGGATCACCCAGTTCGGGTCGTTCGCGGAGCTCGTGGAGCGCGCCGAGGAGGTCAAGGGCAAGGCCGGGCAGAACTTCCGGGACCACCTGGAGGCCGTCAAGCTCAACCGGGTCCTGACCGAGATGGTCAAGGACGTGGAGCTGCCCAAGTCCGCCGCCGACCTGGGCCGCCTGCCGTACGACCGGTCCGCGGTGACCGGTGTGCTGGACGTGCTGGAGATCCGCAACCCGTCGCTGCGCGAGCGGCTGCTGGCCGTGGACCCGGGTGCGGCCGAGCAGGAGACGGCCCCGGCGCCCGCGGCCGGCGTGGAGCTCGACGCGTCCGTGCTGGGCACGGGCGAGCTGGCCCCGTGGCTGGAGAGCCACGCGGGCGGGCCGCTGGGCGTCGCGACCGTCGACAGCTGGGCCCTGGGCCAGGGCAACGTCGCCGAGATCGCGCTGGCCGCCGCCGGGGGCGCGGCCGCCTGGTTCACGCCGGCCGAGCTCGACGAGACGGACGAGCGGGCCTTCGCGGCCTGGGCGGCCGACGCGGCCCGGCCCAAGGTCGTGCACAACGCCAAGGGCCTGATGCGGGTCTTCCCCGAGCACGGCTGGAGCCTGGCCGGTGTCACCATGGACACCGCGCTCGCCGCCTACCTGGTCAAGCCGGGCCGGCGCTCCTTCGCCCTGGACGCCCTGTCCACGGAGTACCTGCACCGTGAGCTGGCCCCCGCCGCCGCCGACGGGCAACTGGCCTTCGGCGCCGACGAGACGGCCGAGGCCGAGGCGCTGATGGCGCAGGCCCGCGCCGTCCTGGACCTGGGCGACGCCTTCACCGGCAAGCTCACCGAGGTGGGCGCCGCGGAGCTGCTGCACGACATGGAGCTGCCGACCTCTGAGCTGCTCGCCCGGATGGAGCGCGCCGGCATCGCCGCCGACCGCGACCACCTGGAAGCCATGGAGCAGCAGTTCGCGGGAGCCGTGCAGCAGGCGGTCAAGGAGGCGCACGCGGCGGTCGGCCACGAGTTCAACCTCGGCTCGCCCAAGCAGCTCCAGGAGGTCTTCTTCGGCGAGCTGGACCTGCCGAAGACGAAGAAGACCAAGACCGGCTACACCACGGACGCCGACGCGCTGGCCTGGCTGGCCACGCAGACCGACCACGAACTGCCGGTGATCATGCTCCGGCACCGGGAGCAGGCCAAGCTGCGCGTCACGGTCGAGGGCCTGGTCAAGACCATCGCCGCCGACGGCCGGGTGCACACCAGCTTCAGTCAGACCGTCGCCGCGACCGGCCGGCTGTCCTCCACCGACCCGAACCTGCAGAACGTGCCGGTACGCACCGACGAGGGGCGCGCCATCCGCCGCGGCTTCGTCGTCGGCGAGGGCTTCGAGTCCCTGATGACGGCCGACTACAGCCAGATCGAGCTGCGCGTGATGGCCCACCTCTCCGAGGACGAGGGCCTGATCGAGGCGTTCGCCACCGGCGAGGACCTGCACACCACGGTCGCCTCCCAGGTGTTCGGGGTGGAGCGCGACCAGGTCGACGCCGAGATGCGCCGCAAGATCAAGGCCATGTCGTACGGCCTGGCCTACGGGTTGTCCGCCTTCGGCCTCTCGCAGCAGCTGGGCATCGAGCCCGCCGAGGCGCGCGGCCTGATGGAGACCTTCTTCGAGCGCTTCGGCGGGGTCCGCGACTACCTCCAGCGCGTGGTGGACGAGGCCCGGGCCACCGGATACACGGCGACGGTCTTCGGCCGCCGCCGGTACCTGCCGGACCTCAACAGCGACAACCGCCAGCGCCGCGAGGCCGCCGAGCGGATGGCGCTCAACGCCCCGATCCAGGGCACCGCCGCCGACATCGTCAAGGTCGCGATGCTGCGGGTGGACAAGGCGATCACCGAGGCCGGCCTGCGGTCGCGGATGCTGCTCCAGGTCCACGACGAAATCGTGCTGGAGGTCGCCCCCGGCGAGCGCGAGCAGGTGGAGGAGCTGGTGCGCCGCGAGATGGGCGCCGCCGTCGAGCTGCGCGCCCCGCTGGACGTGTCGGTTGGTGTCGGCGCGGACTGGGAGTCCGCCGCGCACTGATCCGCGTGACGATGCGCGAGCAGCGCCCGTCCCCGTCCGCTCAGGCGGTGGGGACGGGCGTTCGCGTTCCCTCGTCCGCGCGGTCGTCGCGGTGCCGGTCGCGGTCGCGGCGCCGGCGCAGGCGTACGTAGACCCCGTAGAACAGCAGGGACACGCACAGGCCGCCGCCCGCCCCGAAGCAGACGGTCGGGATGATGTCGAGGGGCGTACGGATCCGGTCGAAGAAGGTGTAGAAGCGGATCACGCGGAAGACCACCCCGGCCGCGACGCCCGCCGCGATCAGTGCCAGCGCACCCCAGCGCTCCGCGCGGCCGAGCACCGGCACGGACGCGGGCGGCGCGCCGGCCGGCAGCCGGCGCAGGGCGGTCGCCGTGAACCACAGCAGCGCGCAGGCCGCGATCGCCGAACTGCCGTACTGCAGGAAGGTGTAGGGCGGGAAGCCGAAGGCGATGGGCTCGCCGAGCCAGGGCAGCGCGTTGGTCCCCCACCGGTCCATGTGCGTGAAGCTGTCCCACAGCACGTGCGTGAGCGAACCGGCGACCGCCGACACGTAGAACCATGCGGCGAGCGCGGGCAGTCGGCGCCGGGCGCGCCATTCCTCGCCCCGCAGGAAGGCGTGGACCCTGCCCTGCCAACGGCCCGGCAGGAGCGCGACGAGCGGCTCGCGCAGCAGCAGCCAGCACCCCACGAGGACCGCGGTGAGCACCGCGTCCAGCGTGAACACCCCGAGCAGCGAGTGCGTCACGCTCCCGTAGGCCATGAAGCCCTCGACGACGGCGTCCGTGAAGTAGAAGGTGTCCGGCGCGAAGGAGCCGAGGACCATCGCGGAGGCGACGAGGGGACCCCGTGCACGGCCCGTCCGGCGGATGGCCGGAAGTACGGCCGCCGCATGGCTGAGAGTGAACGGCATGGCACCTCTTCTGGATGTCGCTGTCGTCGTTCCTTACTTCGGGCCAATGCGCCCGAAGGGTCCCGACAGTATGCGTGACCTGCCCGAGGACGTGGGGATCCGGTGAATTCCGGGCCGCGGTGCGTGCCCGTTGCAGGGAGTTGACGTAGGGTCACGCGGACGTCGAGGGGGAGGGGTCCGGCTCATGTCGTCTCGGATATTCGGCCGCAGGCTGCGCAGGGGGGCCACGGCCGCGCTGGTCTGCGCGCTGACGGTCGCCGCGCTGACCGCTTCGCGGGGTCCCGCGGGCGTGGACCCGGACGCGGCGGTCGCGGCCGGCGGGAACGTCGCGGACGGGCCGCTCCCGGCTGACGCGAGCGGCGGCGACTCGGCCTACTTCACCGAACTGCCCCCGCTGGTCAGCCCGCAGCCGCCGGCGGTACTGCTGCCTGAGGGGACGCCGCCGACGACGGGAGCGGACCCGGCGCCGCAGTCCGAACAGCCCTCCGCCCCGGTCGTGACCGGACCGCGGGAAGGGGGGCAGGGGATACCGGCGAGCGTGCTCGCGGCGTACCGGCGGGCGGAGCAGGCCGTGGGGCAGAGCGACCCCGGCTGCGGGCTGCGCTGGCAACTCCTGGCCGCCATAGGCAAGGTGGAGTCCGGGCAGGCGCGCGGCGGCCAGGTGGACGCGGCGGGGACCACTCTGCGGCCGATCCTCGGACCGGTGCTCGACGGCAACGGCTTCGCGAACATCCGGGACACCGACGGCGGCGCCTACGACGGCGACGCGCGGTACGACCGGGCGGTCGGGCCGATGCAGTTCATCCCCTCCACGTGGGCGGCCTGGGGCCAGGACGCGGACGGCGACGGGCGCCGCAACCCGAACAACGTGCACGACGCGGCCCTCGCGGCCGCCCGCTACCTGTGCGCGGGCACCCGGGACCTGCGGGTGGAGGCGGACCTGGACCGGGCGGTGCTCTCCTACAACCACTCCACGGAGTACCTGCGGACGGTGCGGTCCTGGTTCACGTACTACCTCAAGGGCACGCACGAGGTCCCTGACACCGGCGGGACGCCGGCACCCGCGCCCGCGCCCGTGCCCACGACGCCGTCCCCGAAGCCGACCCCGCCCCCGGCCCCCACGCCCAAGCCGAGCCCGACCCCCACGCCGGACCCGAAGCCGACGCCGTCACCCACGCCGGAGCCCACCCCGACGCCGACTCCCGATCCGACGCCTACGCCTACGCCGACACCCACGCCGACGCCGTCGCCCACGCCGGACCCGAAGCCCACCCCCACCCCCACACCCACACCGAGCCCGACCGTGACCCCGTCGCCGAAGCCGACCCCCACTCCGACCGCGACGGCGCCCACCCGGACCCCGGCGCCCACGGCCACTGCGAAGCCCGCCCGGACCCCCGCGCCGACGGGCACCCCGGCCTCGTAGCGCCGGCCGGCCGGCCGCCACCCGCCACCCCACCGGCGGGTGGCTCCGCCGGGTCCGGCCGCAGGCGGCGGACCCGTCGCCCAGACGGTTCTCATCTCGCCCCCGCGTTGCTACGGTGCCCCATCTCTGACGCCTCATCAGATTTCGGAGCCCCGGCATGCGCGCATTCGTCGCCGCCGTCATCGGCCTCGCGGCCGCGCTGGCCCTCGTGTTCGCCATCACGGCGTTCGGGGTGCCCGAAGGCGAGACCTCACCCAAGCCCCTGCTCACCACCGCGCCCCCCGCGCCCGGAAAGTAGAGGAGGGCCCGGCCGTGCGACGCAGAGCGAGCCTTGTCCTGCTGGCCCTAGCCGTGTTCTGCGCAGCCCTCGCGCCGCTGCTGCGCTGGTACGCGTACCCGCGGCTCGCGAAGATCCCGCCGAACCAGTACCAGGAGATGGTCCTGGAGGCGAAGGACGCGACCCTCCTCGACTACACCGGCGGCATGCAGCCCAAGAAGGTCGACAAGGTCACGATCGTCCAGACCCTCAAGGGCAACGTGGAAGCCTCCAGGGAGATCGAGGCCAGCGCCGGCAAGGACGTCGTCGTCTGGGACACGCTGTCCTACATCATCGGCCCGGACGGCAAGATGGTCTCCCAGATCCCCGAGCGCTACATCTTCGACGCGCACACCCAGGACCCGGTGCACGCCACCGGGGAGATGGTCGACGGCGACGCGGTCAAGCGCCAGGGCATCGAGTTCAAATGGCCCTTCTTCACCGAACCGCGCGACTACCTCTACTTCGACGCCCAGACCCGCACCTCCTCGCCGATCCACTACGTCGGACCGCGCCGCTTCAAGGGCATGGACGTCTACTACTTCGAGCAGACCATCCCCTGGACCAAGGTGGCCATGCCGAAGAAGATGCCGATCGAGGGCATCGACCCCGCGACGATCGAGGCGGCCACCGGCACCACCCTCTGGTACACCGCCAAGGTGCGCTTCTGGGTCGACCCGGTGACCGGAGCGCCCGTCAACGCCGAACAGGACATCCAGCAGGAGATGCGCGGCGGCATCGCCTCGGGCGGCCCGGACGGCAAGCTCACCGCCTTCGCGGGGCACGTCACCATGCGCGAGGACTACTCCGACTACACGGTCGACCTGGTCAAGGCGAACCGGGCCAAGGTCCTCGCGCTGCACACCTACGCCCCGGCCGGCCTGGCCGCCGGCGGCCTCGCACTGCTCGGGCTGGCGCTGTGGCTGGAGGCCCGCGGCCGCCGCGTACGCGACGACGAGCGCGTCCCGCGCGACGACGAGCGCGTCCCGCGGGACGGGGTCAGCGCCTGAGCCGGGCGTTGGTGTGGCGGGTCGGCTCGGCCGTGGCCGGGTCCTCCGGCCAGGGGTGCTTGGGGTAGCGGCCGCGCAGCTCCGCCCGGACGGCGCGGTAGCCGCCCTGCCAGAAGGAGGCCAGGTCGGCGGTGACGGCCGCCGGACGCCCCGCCGGCGACAGCAGGTGGACGAGTACGGGAACCCCCGCCACCCGCGGGGTCTCGGCCAGCCCGAACAGCTCCTGCAGCTTCACCGCGAGCACCGGCTGTCCGTGCTCGGCGGCGTAGTCCAGCCGGATCCGGGACCCGCTGGGCACCTCCAGGCGTTCCGGAGCCAGCTCGTCCAGCCGGGCCGCCTCGCCGGTGGCCCACGGCAGCAGCCGGTTCAGGGCCTGGCCGGCGTCGATCCGGGCCAGGTCCGCGCGCCGCCGGGCCCGGGACAGCTCGGGCTCCAGCCAGTCGTCGGCCCGCTCCAGGAGCACCCCGTCCGCTGCCACGTCGGGCCACGCGCCGCCGAGCGTCCGGTGCAGGAAGCCGAGGCGGGCCCGAAGCGTCCGCGCGTCCGGGGACCAGCGCAGCAGGTCCAGCCCCTCGGTGCGCAGCCCTTCCAGCAGGGCCGCCCGCACGAGCGCCGGGTCGGGGGTGCGCAGGGGGCGCACGGCCAGCTCGATCGCCCCGAGCCGCTGCGCCGCGCGGGCGACGACGTCCCCGTCCTCCCAGTGCACCTCCTCGGCGTCGGTGCGCAGGTGCGCCGCGGCGGCCAGGGCGGTGTCCCCGTCGACGACCGCGGCCATCCGGATCCGCGCGGAGGCGGAGTGCGGGGGCCGGTCGGCGACGGCGACGGCCAGCCAGGGCGCGTGCCGCAGCGGTGACCCGTCGCCGAGCCCGGCCCCGGTCCCGGAGGCCATGAGGAAGGCGCCCTCGCCCCTGGCCTTCGCCACCCGCTCGGGGAACGCGAGGGCGGCGACGAGGCCGGCGGCGGCATCGTCCGGGGACCGGCCCCCGGACTCGGTCTCGGACGTGCGCCCCGCAGGGGCAAGGGCACGCTCCAGGCGGCGGGCCTCCGTGCGCCAGCGGGCGGCGTACGCGTCCCCGCCCGCGCGGGCCCGACGCCAGGCCGACGCCAGGTCGTCCCCGTACTCGCGCGGCGGCTCCTCGCTCAGCAGGGCCACCACCTCCGCCGCCCGGTGGGCGCCGAGCGCGGCGCTGCCGTCCAGCAGGGCCCGCGCGAGCCGCGGGTGCAGCCCGAGCCGGGCCATCCGCAGCCCGCGCGGGCCCGGCCGCCCGGCCGCGTCCACCGCGCCGACGGCCACGAGCACCTCCCGCGCCGCGGCCATCGCCCCGGCCGGCGGCGCGTCCAGCAGCGCCAGCCCGGACGCGTCAGGGTCGCCCCAGCACGCCGCCTGCAGTGCGAACTGCGCCAGGTCGGCGATGCGCATCTCCGGCGACGGGAACGCCGGCAGCCGGCCGTCCTCCGCCTCCGTCCAGCAGCGGTACACCACGCCCGGCGCCTCACGCCCGGCCCGGCCCGCCCGCTGGCGCCCGGCCGCGCGGGAGGCCCGTACGGTCGCCAGCGCGCCCAGCCCGCGGGCATGGTCCACCCGGGGTTCGCGGGCCAGCCCCGAGTCGACCACCACGCGCACCCCGGGGACGGTCAGGCTCGACTCCGCCACCGCCGTCGCGAGGATCACCCGGCGGTGGTCCGAGGCCGTCAGCGCCGCGTCCTGCACGGCCGCCGGCGCCCGGCCGTGGACCTGGAGCACCTCCGCGTCCACACCGCCCAGCTGCCCCGCCACCCGGGCGATCTCGCCGACGCCGGGCAGGAAGCACAGCACGTCACCCGAACGCTCCGCCAGCGCCCGCCGCACCACCGAGGCCACGTGCGCGAGCTGCGCCGGGTCCACCCGCATCCCGTGCGGGGGCCGCACCGGGCGGGCCGGGGGCGCCCAGACGGTCTCCACCGGGTACGAGACCCCCGCGGCCTCCACCACCGGCGCGCCCCCGAGCAGCCGGGCCCAGCCCGCGGAGTCCGTCGTCGCCGAAGCCGCCACGAGCCGCAGCTCCGGGCGCAGGGTCTCGCGTACGTCGAGGAGGAACGCGGCGACCGTGTCGGCGTCCAGATGCCGCTCGTGGCACTCGTCCAGGACGACCACGTCCACGCCGGCCAGCTCCTGGTCGCGCTGGAGCCGCTGGAGCAGCACTCCGGTGGTCACCACCTCCACCACCGTGCCGGGGCCGGCCACGCGCTCGCCGCGGACCGTGAAGCCGACCGAGCCGCCGGGCTGCTCGCCCAGCAGCCAGGCCATCCGGCGCGCCGCGGCCCGGGCGGCGATCCGCCGCGGCTCGGCCACGACCACCCGGCGCCGCGCCCCGCCGCCGACCAGGCCCGCGAGCACCAGCGGCACCAGCGTGGTCTTGCCGGTCCCGGGCGGCGCGCACAGCACCGCGGTGCCGTGGGCGTCGAGCGCGGAGACCAGCCCGGGCAGGGCCTCGCGTACGGGAAGGGCGTCGAGGGCGGCCTGGCGGATCAAGACGTCAGGCCCTCTCGCAGACGAAGATCGCGGTGCCGGGGATCAGGTTGCCGCGCAGCGGGGACCAGCCGCCCCACTCCTGGCCGTTCCACTCGGGCCACTCGGGCTCGACGAGGTCGAGCAGGCGGAAGCCGCCCGCCACCACGTCGCGGACGCGGTCGCCGAGGGTGCGGTGGTGTTCGACGTAGACCGCGCGGCCCTGCTCGTCCTGCTCGACGTACGGGGTCCGGTCGAAGTAGGAGGCGCAGACGGTCAGGCCCTCGGGGCCGGGCTCGTCGGGGAAGGCCCAGCGGAGGGGGTGGGTCACGGAGAAGACCCAGCGGCCGCCGGGGCGCAGTACGCGGTGGACCTCGCGCATGACGTTCACCGGGTCGGCGACGAAGGGGACGGCGCCGTAGGCGGAGCAGGCGAGGTCGAAGGAGCCGTCGCGGAAGGGGAGCCGGCCGGCGTCGGCCTCGACCAGGGGGATGTCGTCGCCGATGCGCAGCGCGTGCTGGAGCTGGCGGTGGGAGAGGTCGAGGGCCACCGGGCGGGCGCCCCGGGCGGCCAGCCAGCGCGAGCACTGGGCGGCGCCGGCGCCGATCTCCAGCACGTCCCTGTCCTTGAGGGAGGCGGCGGGGCCCAGGAGGCCCGCGTCCGCCTCGTCGAGTCCCTCGGGCCCCCACACGAAGCGGTCGTCGCCGAGGAAGGCGCCGTGCTCGCTCTGGTACTCGTCGGCGTTGCGGTCCCACCAGCCGCGGCTCGCCCGGCTGCTCTCCGCTTCCCCTGCGTCACGGCGTGTGGCCTCGGCGTCGTCCGCGGAGTCCGGATCGGCCTTGTACGCGTCTTCGGGGGCGTCGTCCTCTTGGTTCATGGGGCCCGTCGTCGTAGTCTGCGAATGTCTTGGGATGTGGCAGGAACCGCCATCAGGGCGTTCCCGCCCATGAATTGTGCCGGTTGTGCGGTGATCCGCCCGGGGTGTGGGCCTTCGCGCATTGACCCTGTCCGGCCGTCCCCGTATGCTACAAGTTGCGCTGCGAGCCTGTGCTCCTCAGACCTAGCAGGCTGCGCTTGCATCTGTTGATGTCCCCTCGGTTTTCGAGGCCCTCCCCGCTTGTGCGGATCAGGGGCTTCCTTGGCTGTCCGGCTTCTTCGGCAGATGCCGATAAGGGCTCCCGGCGTAGCAGTACCTACGACTTTCTGTCCGTAACCGGAGCCCTTTCCCACATGACGAGCAGCACCGAGACCACCTCTACCACTCCGCAGGTAGCGGTCAACGACATCGGTAACGAGGAAGCCTTCCTCGCCGCGATCGACGAGACGATCAAGTACTTCAACGACGGCGACATCGTCGACGGCGTCATCGTGAAGGTCGACCGGGACGAGGTCCTGCTCGACATCGGTTACAAGACGGAAGGCGTGATCCCGAGCCGCGAGCTCTCGATCAAGCACGACGTCGACCCGAACGAGGTCGTCAAGGTCGGCGACGAGATCGAGGCCCTGGTTCTCCAGAAGGAGGACAAGGAAGGCCGTCTGATCCTGTCCAAGAAGCGCGCTCAGTACGAGCGTGCCTGGGGCACGATCGAGAAGATCAAGGAAGAAGACGGCATCGTCACCGGTACCGTCATCGAGGTCGTCAAGGGTGGTCTCATCCTCGACATCGGCCTCCGTGGCTTCCTGCCGGCCTCCCTCGTCGAGATGCGCCGCGTCCGCGACCTCCAGCCCTACGTGGGCAAGGAGCTCGAGGCGAAGATCATCGAGCTGGACAAGAACCGCAACAACGTGGTCCTGTCCCGCCGCGCCTGGCTGGAGCAGACCCAGTCCGAGGTTCGCCAGACGTTCCTCACCACCCTGCAGAAGGGTCAGGTCCGCTCCGGCGTCGTGTCCTCGATCGTCAACTTCGGTGCCTTCGTGGACCTGGGTGGCGTCGACGGTCTGGTTCACGTCTCCGAGCTGTCCTGGAAGCACATCGACCACCCGTCCGAGGTTGTCGAGGTCGGCCAGGAAGTCACCGTCGAGGTCCTCGACGTCGACATGGACCGCGAGCGTGTCTCCCTGTCGCTGAAGGCGACGCAGGAGGACCCGTGGCAGCAGTTCGCCCGTACGCACCAGATCGGTCAGGTCGTCCCGGGTAAGGTCACCAAGCTGGTTCCGTTCGGTGCGTTCGTCCGCGTGGACGAGGGCATCGAGGGTCTGGTCCACATCTCCGAGCTGGCCGAGCGCCACGTGGAGATCCCGGAGCAGGTCGTCCAGGTCAACGACGAGATCTTCGTCAAGGTCATCGACATCGACCTCGAGCGTCGCCGGATCTCGCTGTCCCTGAAGCAGGCCAACGAGTCCTTCGGTGCCGACCCGGCGTCGGTCGAGTTCGACCCGACCCTGTACGGCATGGCCGCGTCCTACGACGACCAGGGCAACTACATCTACCCCGAGGGCTTCGACCCCGAGACCAACGACTGGCTCGAGGGCTACGAGAAGCAGCGCGAGGCCTGGGAGACCCAGTACGCCGAGGCGCAGGCTCGCTTCGAGCAGCACCAGGCTCAGGTCATCAAGAGCCGCGAGGCCGACGAGGCCGCTGCTGCCGAGGGCGCTGCCGCCCCGGCCGCCGGTGGCAACGCCGGTGCGGGCATCTCGGGTGGTTCCTACTCCTCGGAGTCGGACGAGACCTCCGGCGCCCTGGCGTCGGACGAGGCCCTGGCCGCGCTCCGCGAGAAGCTGGCCGGCGGCCAGAGCTGATCGCAGCGCGCATCGCACTCCGGTGTGAGCAGAGCTGACTGAGTACGACGGTGAGGCCCGTCCCCTTCGGGGGGCGGGCCTCTCCGCGTTCCCGGCGGGCCCCTGCGATTCCCGTGCTCCGTGTGCTCCGTGTGGTCCGTGTGATCCATTGCGTTCCTGTGAAGGGGGCCAACTGGGGAATGGCGGCGCAGCCTTGGACGTTCTTGGCAGAGAACGAGACGAGGAGGAGTGGTGGCGGTGCTTGATCCACAGGGCTTGTACGAATGGGATGCCAAGGGTCTGGCGGTGGCGGACCTGGCGGTCGCCCAGGACTCGGCCGGGCTGGTCATGCTGTACCACTTCGAGGGGTACATCGACGCGGGAGAGACCGGCGAGCAGATCGTCGAGCGGCTGCTGGACACGCTGCCCCACCAGGTGGTCGCCCGCTTCGACGCGGACCGGCTCGTGGACTACCGGGCGCGCCGTCCGCTGCTGACCTTCCAGCGCGACCACTGGGCGGAGTTCGAGGAGCCGCGGCTTGAGGTCCGGCTGGTCCAGGACGCCACCGGAGCGCCGTTCCTGCTGCTGTCCGGCCCGGAGCCGGACGTGGAGTGGGAGCGCTTCGCCGTCGCCGTCCGGCAGATCGTCGAGCGCCTCGGGGTCCGGCTCTCGGTCAACTTCCACGGAATCCCGATGGGCGTCCCGCACACGCGGCCCGTCGGCATCACCCCGCACGGCAACCGCACCGACCTCATGCCGGGCCACCGCAGCCCCTTCGACGAGGCCCAGGTGCCCGGCAGCGCCGAGTCCCTGGTGGAGTTCCGCCTGTCCCAGGCCGGGCACGACGTGCTCGGCGTCGCCGCGCACGTGCCGCACTACGTGGCGCGCTCCCCGTACCCGGACGCCGCGCTGACGGTGCTGGAGGCCATCACGGCGGCGACCGGTCTGGTGCTGCCGGCCGTGGCGCACGCGCTGCGGACCGAGGCGCACCGTACGCAGACGGAGATCGACCGGCAGATCCGCGAGGGCGACGAGGAGCTGGTCAGCCTGGTGCAGGGGCTGGAGCACCAGTACGACGCCGCCGCCGGGGCCGAGACCCGCGGCAACATGATCGCCGAGCCGGCGGAGCTGCCGTCGGCCGACGAGATCGGCCGCGAGTTCGAGCGGTTCCTGGCGGAGCGCGAGGGAGAGGGCTGAGCCCCCCGCCCGGGGGTCCGCCTCCCGCACGGGTGTACGGGGGCCTAAGCTGCGGGGCATGCTGAAAGTGGGCCTGACGGGCGGAATCGGTGCCGGCAAGAGCGAGGTCTCGCGACTGCTGGCGGGGTACGGGGCGATCGTCGTCGACGCCGATCGGATCGCACGGGAGGCCGTGGAGCCCGGTACGCCGGGGCTCGCGGCCGTCGTCGCGGCCTTCGGGGAAGAGGTGCTGACCCCCGAGGGGAGTCTGGACCGGCCGAAGCTGGGTTCCATCGTGTTCGCGGACCAGGACAAGCTCCGTACCCTCAACGCGATCGTGCATCCGCTGGTCGGCGCCCGGTCCGCCGAGCTGGAGGCCGCGGCGGGTCCCGACGCGATCGTCGTCCACGACGTACCGCTGCTCACCGAGAACGGCCTCGCGCCCCTCTACGACCTGGTGGTCGTGGTGGACGCGGCCCCGTCGACGCAGCTGGCCCGGCTGACCGCACTGCGCGCGATGGCCGAGGAGGAGGCCCGGGCCCGGATGGCCGCGCAGGCCACGCGCGAGCAGCGGCTGGCCGTGGCCACCCTCGTGATCGACAACGACGGGCCGCTGGACGCGCTGGAGCCGCAGGTGCGCAAGGTGTGGGAAGAGCTTACGGCGCGGGCCTCGGGCCGGGCCCCGGGAAGCGCCACCGCCTGACGTGTGCATGGAATAGCGCGTGGGGCGGGGGCGTTGAAGGCGCCGGTAGAGGGAAGGATCCATACCGTGTCCGAGACCACGCGTCCCACGCCGTCCAGCCCGGAAACACACGTCATCGACTTCCGGGCGGCCGAGCAGCTGCTCGCCGCACGCGACCCGCGCGGCGCGGTCAAGCTGCTCGACTCGGTCATCGCCGCCCACCCGGAGAACACGGCGGCCCGGCTGCTGCGTGCCCGGGCCTTCTTCGCCGCCGCCCAACTGCGCCCGGCGGAGCTGGAGTTCGAGCTGGTGCTGGAGCGGGAGCCGGACAACGCCTTCGCCCACTTCGCGCTCGCCCGCACGCACGAGCGCGCGGGCCGGCCGGAGCAGGCGCGCAGGCACTTCCGGCTGGCCGCGGCCCTCGACCCGCAGCCGGAGTACCTGGCGGCGGCCCGCTTCGAGGAACAGGCCTGATCTTCCCCTCGCCTGACCGCCTGACCGCCTGACCGCCTGACCGCCTGACCGCCTGACCGCCTGACCGCCTGACCGCCTGGTCCGGCCGACGCCCGGTCGCCTGGTCCGGCCGAGCCCCGATCAACGGCTGTCGGGCGGCTCGTACGGGGGGATGTCCCGGCCCGGCTGGTAGTGGGGGCCCTGGCGGATGTGGCGCACGATCATGAACAGGTCCACGCTGACCACGACCGCCAGCGCCCCGCACGCCGCCGCCCATCCGGGACGGCCCGCCAGCGAGAAGGCGACCGTCCCGGCGGCGGACCAGACCAGCCCCCAGACACCCAGCCAGAACCGCAGCCGCAGCGGACTGCGGGCTGTCACCGGCTCGTTTCCGGAACGCATGGCCATCGCCTCTCGCTGTCCATGGTCCCACTCGGGCGGCCGGGCTACGGGTTGAGCTTGTTCACGGCCTTGGTGGTCGTCTTCTTGAAGGCGGCGAGCGGGGCCTGCGACAGGTCGCCCATCTGCCCCCACTGCACGACGGTCACGGTGGAGCCGTCGCGTCCGATCCCGTACAGGTGCACGCCCGGCTCGGATTCCGGGATCGAGGTGTGGACCCCGTAGACGTGCGCGCCCTCCTCGACCGGCAGGGTCCCGTAGTCCTGCCAGGAGGCCGTGCCGCCCGGGGCCGTGCGCAGCCAGTCGGCGGCGCAGGCGGCGACCTTGCGCTCCAGCGTGCCGACCAGCTTGGCGGCCGCCGAGGGCGAGGCGGACCGTACGGAGACCTGCACGGCACCGGTGTCGAGCTCGGTGCCGAACGTGCGGTGCCAGCTGCCCGCCGCCGGCAGTACGCCGTCCAGGCAGAACGGCGCCGTCTCGGGCAGCCCCTTGGTGATCTCGCCGGAGTACCAGGGGGACGTCGGGTGCGGCGGCAGGTCGGTGCCGGTCAGGAAACCGGGTGCGCCGACGGCCGCGGCGGAGGTCGAGGTGGTGAGGACGAGGGTGGCGGCCGCCGCGACCAGTGCGGTGGCGAGGGTGGCGGCAGTGTCGGTACGTCGGAACATGTCGGTTCTCCCCGTGGATGCATCGGTGTGCCTGACAAGGCTGTTCCCCGGTGGGGGCGCAGGGCGACGGTTCGGGGCGAAATCGGGACACTGGAACGCCCGTACGCGCTTTCACCTGGGGGAACACCTCAGGCATGGAACGGAGCCACGGGACACGGGACGGGGGACACGGTGAGTGAGGCCGAGGATTTCGCGCGGCTGATGCGGGAGCTGAAGGAGCGCGGAGGGCTGAGCTACGGCGTCCTGGCGCGCAGGCTGCACACGAGTACGTCGACGCTGCACCGCTACTGCAACGGGGAGGCGCTGCCGGCGGAGTTCGCGGTGGTGGACCGCTTCGCGCGGGCCTGCGGGGCCTCGGCGGCGGAGGCGGTGGACCTGCACCGGGCGTGGCTGCTGGCGGACGCGCGGCGGCGCGCGGGGGCGGCCGCGCCGACGCCCGTACCGGAGCCGGCACCAGAGGCGGTACCCGAGCCGCAGGTACCGGAGCCGCAGGTACCCGAGCCGCCGGTACCGGCCGTCGCGGCGGAGCGGGCCGTGCTGGTGGTCGCTCCGGCCGCGGTGGGGGAGCCGGTGGTCCGCCCGTCCTGGTACCGGCGCAGGGCGGCCGTGGTCGTCGCCGCGGGGCTGGCGGCGGGTGCGGTCGCCGTGGCGCTGCTGGCGGTGACCGGACCCGAGCGGGGGACCCCGCAGGCGGGGGCCGGGGCGGGGGCGGGCACGGGGGCCGGTACGCAGGGGCCTGCGGGATCCGGCCCGGCGGCGGGGACTCCGTCGGCGGACGGAGCGGCTCCGTCGGAGCCGGCGACGGGTCCGGCACCGCCTTCGGCAGCGTCGCAGGGACCGGCGACGGCGCCGGCCCCGTCCTCCTCCCCGCCGCCGGCGGCGGCCCCCGGCCAGGCGCCGGCGGCGCCCCTCAGGGCGGCGGTGCGGTCGCACGTGTGGGCAGCGGGCTGCGACCACGCCTACCTGTCCGAGCGGGGTCCCGCAGCGGTGCCCCCGCCGCCCGTGGAGGCGGACGCGCCCGCCTGGGCCTCGGCGCAGCGCGCCGTGCACGCCGGGAACCAGATCGTGGAGGCCACCCTGCACGGCACGGGCGGGGGCGCGGTGGTCCTGGAGGGCCTGGAGGTGCGGGTGGCGGCGCGCCGCACACCGCCCGCCTGGAACGTCTACCAGATGTCGCAGGGCTGCGGCGGAGGCATCACCCCGGCCGTCTTCGCCGTCAACCTGGACGCGCCGCGCCCGCTGGCCCGGCCCGTCGCCGGGAACGACGCCGGGAACCGGCTTCCCGCCCCGTCCTTCCCGATGCGGGTCTCGGCCGCCGAGCCGGTCGTCCTGCGGGTGGCGGCCGCCACCACGGGCTGCGACTGCGACTGGTCCCTGGACCTGCGCTGGTCCTCGCCGGCCGGCTCGGGAACCCTGCGCATCGACGACGGCGGCCGCTCGCTGCGCACGAGCGCCGCGACCGGTCGGCCCGTGTACGGGTACGCCGTGGAACAGGGCCGCTGGTCCCGCTGAATCCGCAGGTCAGGGGCCGTTGTCGGTGGCCACACCTAGACTCGTGGGGAAGGGGTCGGCAGGTCCGGGAGGACATCGTGAGGGAGGGGGACACCATGACCGCGCAGACGCACGCATCCGCGCTGCTGCGCCATGCCGCCGTCTTCCTGCCCGCCGCCGTCCCCCGGGAGGGACGGGTCGCCTTCTGGTCGCCCGACGGGGACCCCCTGCCCGAGGCGGGCACACCGGGTCCGCTCACCGTCGTACGGCCGCACGGCACCGGGGTCCGCAGCCGGACCGTGCCCGCGGTGACCTTCTCGGTCGCCGCAGCCCTGCCCCTGCTCGCGCCGGCCCCCCGCAGCCCCGCCGCGCACCCCGCCACCCGGGCCTGGGGCACCGCCGCCACGCAGGCCCTGACCCTGGCCGCGCGCGGCCGACTGCTCCCCGGGCTCACCCCCGAGGGCGTCGACGCCTGGCGCGCGGGCCCGCTCGACGCCGCCGACATCGCCCACCTCAGGGCGGTCGCCGCCGCCCTGCCCCACGAGGGGTACGCGACGCCCCTCGCCGGCCGCCGTCCGCTCCGGCTGCCCGAACCGGAGGCGCTGGTCCGCGCGTTCCTCGACGCAGTCGCCGACAGCCTGCCCCGCACCCCGGCGGCTGCCGTCGCCGCCGGGCGGCCTTTCGCCGCCCGGGAACCGCAGCGGGTGCCCGGGATACAGGAGTGGGCCGCGCAGGTCGCGGCCGGATCCGACACCGGGGTCGGGCTCTCGCTCCGGCTCGACCTGTCCTCCTTCCGCCTCTTCGACGAGGCCGAGGGGGAGGAGACCCGGCGCGCCGGGGCCGCCGTCGTCCAGGTCCACAGCCTCGCCGACCCGACGCTGGTCACCGATGCCGGGCAGCTGTGGGCCGGCACCGCGGGAGCCGGCTTCGGTCCCCGCGCCCGGATCGACGCCGTGCTCGCGCTGCGCCGGGCCGCGCGGGTCTGGCCACCGCTGCTGCGGCTGCTGGACCAGCCCGTGCCCGACGCCCTGGCACTGTCCGACCCGGAGCTGGAAGACCTGCTGGGGGTCGCCGCGAACCGCCTGGCGGCCGCCGGGGTCGTCGTCCACTGGCCCCGCGACCTGGCCCGTACGCTGTCCGCGAACGCCGTCGTACGGTCCACCGCGCCCGGGTCCGCCACCGACGGGACCGCCTTCTTCGACGCGGAACACCTCTTCGCCTTCTCCTGGGAACTGGCCCTCGGCGGCGACCGGCTCACCCCGGGCGAGATGGACGCGCTGGCGCAGGCCCACCGGCCCGTCGTACGGCTGCGGGACCAGTGGGTCCGGGTCGACCCGGAGCTGGTGCGCAAGGCGCGCAAGCGCGAACTGGGCCTGCTGGACCCGGTGGACGCGCTGGCCGCCGCGCTGTCGGGGACCACGGAGGTCGGCGGCGAGCAGGTCGAGGCGGTGCCCGTGGGCGCGCTGGCCGCGCTCCGCGAGCGGCTGACGGGGGAACTGGCGCCGCTGCCGCAGCCCGCCGCGCTCAAGGCCACCCTGCGCGACTACCAGGCGCGCGGCCTGGCCTGGCTGGACCTGATGACCTCCCTCGGTCTCGGCGGCTGCCTCGCCGACGACATGGGCCTGGGCAAGACCGTCACCCTCATCGCCCTGCACCTGCACCGGGACCGCCGCGAGCCGACGCTCGTCGTGTGCCCGGCCTCCCTCCTGGGCAACTGGCAGCGGGAGATCGAGAAGTTCGCGCCCGGCACCCCCGTGCGCCGCTTCCACGGCGGCGGCCGCAGGACCGAGGACCTGACGTCCTGCGAGGGCGGGTTCGTCCTCACCACCTACGGGACGATGCGCGCCAGCGCCGCGCAGCTCGCCGAACAGCGCTGGGGCATGGTCGTCGCCGATGAGGCGCAGCACGTCAAGAACCCCCACTCGGCGACCGCGAAGGCACTGCGCACGATCCCGGCGCCGGCCCGGGTGGCGCTGACCGGCACCCCGGTGGAGAACAACCTCTCCGAGCTGTGGGCGCTGCTCGACTGGACCACGCCCGGCCTGCTGGGCCCGCTGACCGCCTTCCGGGCCCGCCACGCCCGCCCGGTGGAGCACCAGCAGGAGGAGGACGGGGGCAACGAGGCCGCGGTCGCCCGCCTGTCCGCGCTGGTACGGCCGTTCCTGTTGCGGCGCAAGAAGTCCGACCCCGGTATCGCGCCCGAGCTGCCGCCGAAGACGGATACCGACCACCCGGTGTCCCTCACCCGGGAGCAGGTCTCCCTCTACCAGGCCGCGGTGGACGAGGCGATGGCCGTGATCGAGTCCAGCGAGGGCATCGAGAGACGCGGCATGATCATGAAGCTGCTGGCCTCGCTCAAGCAGATCTGCAACCACCCCGCCCAGTACCTGAAGGAGGAGCAGCCCCGGCTGCCGCACCGCTCGGGCAAGCTCGCCCTGCTGGACGAGCTGCTGGACACGATCGTCGCCGAGGGCGGTTCGGTGCTGGTCTTCACGCAGTACGTGACGATGGCCCGGCTGATCGAGCGGCACCTGTCGGCCCGGGGGATCGCCTCGCAGCTCCTGCACGGCGGTACCCCGGTCGCCCGCCGCGAGGAGCTCGTGGACCGCTTCCAGGCCGGTGAGGTCCCCGTCTTCCTGCTGTCCCTCAAGGCCGCCGGCACCGGCCTGAACCTCACCCGCGCCGGCCACGTCGTCCACTTCGACCGCTGGTGGAACCCGGCCGTCGAGGAACAGGCCACCGACCGCGCCTACCGCATCGGCCAGACCCAGCCCGTACAGGTCCACCGCATCATCGCCGAGGGCACCGTCGAGGACCGCATCGCCGAGATGCTGGAGGCGAAGCGGGCCCTGGCCGAGGCAGTCCTCGGCTCGGGCGAGGCGGCGCTGACCGAGCTGACCGACCGCGAGCTCGCCGACCTCGTCTCCCTGCGGAGGCCCGCATGATCACCGCGCGGGACGACCGCCGCCGCACCTTCGAGACCGTGCCCGCCGGGGCGGAGGCGGTGAGCTGGTGGGGCCGGTCCTGGGTGGCCGCACTGGAGGAGGCCTCCGGCGACCCGGCCCGCCTGGCCCGGGGCCGTACTTATGCCGTGGCCGGGCACGTCGACGCGGTGACCGTCACCCCCGGCCGGATCGTCGCGTACGTGCGGGGCAGCAGGCCCCGCCCGTACCGCACCGAGCTGACCCTGCCCGCCTTCGCGGACCCGGAGTGGAGCGAGCTGCTGGAGGAGGTCGCGGCCGACCCGGCGGCGCTCGGCGCGCTCCTGGAGCGTGAGGTCCCGCAGTCGCTGGCGGGGACCGTCCTGCCCGGGGCGGGCGAGCTCGTCCCGCACTGCTCCTGCCCGGACTTCGGGCGTCCGCCGTGCAAGCACGCCGCCGCCCTCTGCTACCGCGCGGCCCGCCTCCTCGACGAGGACCCGTTCGTCCTGCTGCTCCTGCGCGGCCGCGGCGAACGGGAACTCCTGGAGGACCTCACCCGCCGCAACGCCGCCCACGCCGCCCGCGAACAGCCCGATGCGGCGCCGGACTTCCCCGGTGTCGCCGCCCGGGAGGCGCTCGTCCGCACCGTGCTGCCGCCGCTGCCCGCGCCGCTCGCCCCACCCGCGGCGGCGGGCCTTCCGCCCGCCTACCCGGCCGACCCGGCTGCACCGGACCCGCTGGCCCTCGACCAGCTCGCCTCCGACGCGGCCGCCCGCGCCCTCGCCCTGCTCACCACCGGCGAGGACCCGATCGCCGGGCTCTCCCTCTGGCAGGACGCCGTACGGCTGGCCTCCGCGGAGCCAACGGCGGGCCTGACGGGTGCGGCCCGCACCCTCTACCGGGACCTGGCCCGCGCCACCGGGCGTACCACCACCGACCTCGCCCGGGCCGCGGCGGCCTGGCGCCAGGGCGGCCGCCCCGCCCTCGCCGCCCTCGAAGAGCCCTGGGATCCGCCGGCCGGCCCCTTCGACCGGGCCCGCCCCGCGCTCCTCGCCGCGTCGCAGGGCTCCTTCCGCCCCGAGCGCAACCGCCTGACGGCCCGCACCCGCCAGCTCCGGCTCGGCCGCGACGCCCTCTGGTACGCCTACGAGTCCCGCCCGGACGACGACGACTGGTGGCCCACGGGCCGCCCCTCCCCGGACCCGGTCAGCGCCCTGCTGGGCTGAGACCCTCCGCCCAGCGGGTGAGGGCGGTGAAGTCGCGGTCCCGCAGGCCGTGGCGCGGGTGGATGCGCAGCAGGAGGGCCGGGGCCGGATGGTGGGCGGCGACCCAGGCCCGGTCCTGCGGGGTGATCATGTCGTCGACCCAGGCGAAGGGCCGGCCGGCCGCCCAGTCCCGCAGGTGGCGGGTCTTCCAGGAGAGGCCGTCGGGGTCCTCGGCGAACAGTTCGGGCCATTCGACGACGGACAGGTCGCCGGGGAGCCCGATGTGCGGGGAGATCAGGGTGTTGGCCTGGTGCGTCCAGGCGGTGGCCCAGGCGATCTCGAAGGGCAGGGCCAGCAGCCGGGCGCCGTGGGACGGGTGGAGGCGGACCCGCGCGCCGCGCCGGGCGCTGCGGGACTGCGGGTCGCGGTAGGAGAGCCAGACCTCCGGCCGCATGCGGTGGCTCCGGTACCCGCGCAGCCCGGCGGAGAGGGAACGGAAGGGGTTGAGCGGGCCGTCCACGTCGAGGAGCAGCAGTGGGCGATCAGTCATGAAGTACCCAGTACCCAGTACACGATTGAGTGAAATCCCTACCACCCCTATAACCCGTATGGGTTTGGAGGCGTTGTTTCCGATGCGGGGCTGGGTCCCGAAATCCACCGGAAGGCAGGAAAGTGATGCGTCACAGTCGTCGAAGTGGCTTGATCGCGGCGGTCGTTGCAGGCGGCGGCCTGGCCGCCGCAGGCGTGAGCGGGCTCGCCCACGCCGACGCGGACGCCGGCGGCAGGGCCGAGCGCTCGCCCGGTCTGCTGTCCGGGAACCTGGTGCAGCTGCCGGTGAACGTGCCGGTGAACCTCTGCGGGAACACCGTGAACGTCGTCGGCGTGCTGAACCCCGCGGCCGGGAACCGCTGTGCGAACGAGTCGCGGGGAGGCGGCGGGCATTCCACGCAGGGCGGGTCGCACACGTCGCAGCAGGGCGGCGGGAACGGCGGAGGAGCCGTGGCAGAGGGGCGCGGAAAGGATTCTCCGGGCGTATTGTCGGGTAATGGGATCCAGCTCCCCGTCGACCTCCCGCTGAACGTCAGCGGCAACTCCGTCAACGTGGTCGGCATCGGGAACCCCGCGCACAGCAACACGTCCGTCAACGGCGAGAAGCCCACAGAGGGCAAGCCCGTCCAGCCGCCCGTCGTCGAGAAGCCGGTCACCCCGGTCACGCCGGCCACCCCCGTCACGCCCGTCGTCCCGGTCACCGAGGTCCAGCCGCCGCGGCACAGCGAGGCGCTCGCCCACACCGGGGCCGACGGCGCCGGGTACCTGCTGCCCGCGGGCGGAGGCCTGCTCCTCGGCGGTGTCCTCCTCTACCGCCGCTTCCGGCTCAACTAGCCGCCCTCCGCGGCATGGTGCGCCACCCGTCCAGGATGGCGTCGATCCGCGGAGCCAGCCGGGCGCGGGCCGCGAAGCGGGGGACACCCGACATCAGCAAAGCGTCGTACTCGGTGTCGGTGTGCCGCACCGCAGCCCGCACCGCCACCGAGACCGCCGCTTCGTCCAGGGCCCGCCCCGCCGCGGTGCGGCCCACCCGGCCGCTGCCGCGCACCGAGGCATGGGTGGCGATCGCCACGGCCCGGTCGGCCGGGCAGCCGGGGAACAGCCGGACGATCTCGGCGGCGAAGGCCGCCGTGAAGCGGACGTCCTCCGCCGCACGGCGCAGCCGGTCGCGCTCCCGGCGGCGCGCCCGCGCCTCGGAGTCCGCGAGACAGGCGCGTTCCGCGCCGGCCAGGGCGGCGTCCTCGACGAGGAGCCCGAGGCGCTCGTACCGGCGGCGCCGCCTGTGGAAGCGGACCACGACGGCGGAGAGCGAACTGGCCTCGCGGGAGCGGCGGGTGAGCGCGGCGTCGCCGCGCGGAAGATAGACGAGGTGCCCCAGATCCGCACAGTCCAGGCACCGGGGCACACCGGCCTCGCGGACCAGGTGCCGGAGGGGACCCTGCCGGCACTCCGCGCAGTGGATCTGCTTCGCAGACTCGAACACGACCAGGCTCATACAGGTGTGATACCGCCCTGCGCCCCTCATATCACCTGGTGGCGAAGGGAGGTTGAGGTTTCACCGACTCTTCCGGGATCGGCCTGATCACTCCTACGGTGGGCCCTGGACCGCTGACCACGGGGGTCGGTCCACGGAGGAGGAACACATGGGCGCACGGCGGACGACGACGGCACGGCCGCCGGTGATCGGCTTCGGCATGAGCACCGGAAAGGCATGCGTCACCACGATCCCCGCGGGCCATGAGATCGTCATCCCGCCGGGCGGCTGCACGGGCTGGCACTACCACCGGATGCGGCTCGAAGCCGTCGTCCTGGCGGGCACCCTGACCCGGGTCCTGCACGACCTCACCGTCGAGGTGCACCGGCCCGGAACCGCCTTCGTGGAACCCGCGGGCATCGGCCACATACACCTGGGCCACAACCTCGGCACCGAGCCGGTCGTGCTCCACGTGACCCCCCGGCTGCCCGAGGGGACCGCCTTCTCCATACCCACGCCGGCCCCCTCCGGTGTCACACCGGAGGTCTGCCGGCAGCACCCCTGCTGAGCCGCCGCCCGAGCGGGCCGGCCGCGCTCACACCAGTCGGCGTATCTCGCCGCGGACCCGGTAGAAGCCCCTGGACGCCGCGTGCAGGTCGTCGACCACGTACCGGGCGCCGACCTCCCTGATCCCCCGCGGGAACTGCACGTTCCAGGAGGACTCGAAGCCGCTCGACACCACCTGTACCCGCATCCGGCCCCCCTGTTGGACGCACTCCACCACCACACCGCCCGCCGGCTCCGAGGCCACCGCGGCCATGGAGACCGTCGCCACCGCCGAGGCCGACGCGGCCGGGGTGAAAACCGGCAGCGCGGCCGCCGACTTCACGTCCATCGGCGCGGGCACCGAACCCTGCTGGGCCGCCGCGATCGCCTGCTCGCTCGCGTCCACGCAGACCAGAGAGCCGTCCGTGGTGACGAGGTACAGCCGCCCGTCCAGGTACTGCATCGACAGCGCCGACCCGCCGCCGGTCCCCAGCTTCCACAGCCGGTTCCCGTCCGCGTCGAAGCAGTAGACGGAGGAGGAGGAGTCGCCCGCGAAGACGTGGCGGCCGTCCGGCGAGGTCGCGCACGAATACACCGCCGCGTCGCACCGGTAGGTGGCCTCGGTCGCCCCCGAGGCCTTCGACAGCCGCTGCACGGTGTTGCGGACCGTACCCGCGTACACCGAGTGCTCCTCCTGCCAGCCGAACAGGACACCGCCCGGGGTGGCGCTGTGCCACAACTGCCCGGTGCCGTCGGCCGCGTAGGCCGTCACACCGGCGCTGTGTCCGTGGTAGACCGCCCGCTCGTCGGCCCGGACCATCCACCCACCGGTCCCCGAGGACTTCCGCGACCACTGGTGCTCCTCCTCGTGGTCGATGACGGTCAGGCCGCCGTTCGCGTCGGAGACGTTCAGTACGCCCTCGTGGATGTCCAGCCAGTAGATGTCCACGTCCGCCGCGATGGCGTAGGCGCCGAAGGGGACCTTCGACGACAGGTCGTACACCGTGCCGTCGTCACAGCCCGCGTATATCCAGAACTCGTCCGCCACCAGGCACTTCACCCCGTCCGGCAGCGAATAGCGGGCCAGCACCTCACCGCCGTGGCTCAGCGTGTACACGTCGCCTGCCTGGTTGCCGACCCAGCAGCGGTCCTCGTCGACATGGATCCCGAAGGCCGCGGAACCGGTACGGAAACGCCACAGCACGGGGGCGACGGCACGCGCCGTCGACGGCGCCGACGTCACCTGGCGGCGCGTCACCGCCCGGGCGGCGCGCTGCCCCTGCACGGCCGGGGCGTACCCCTTGCGGACCTTCTCGCCGATCTTCTTGGCGGCGGCCGCCCGGGCCTTCTCGGCCGTCGGGAACGAGGAGCTCTGCAACTGGCCGGGCGCGCCGATGCGTCCGTAGCGCACGGAGACCGCCGTGCCGTCCACGGTCACCTCGTAGAACTTGTGCGCCCCGCCGCCGTCCTGCGACAGCTCCAGATACGTCGTCTCCCGAGCCATGACAGACCCCTCCCCGAAAGCCGGGCCACCGGCGCCCTTTCCGCGGTGATCCCTCGTGGGAAAAAGCTAGGGCCGACCACTGACAATGGGCCGGTGCAGTGGGAAGCGATCACATGGCAGCGGATGGCCGAGCGGCTCGCCGGACACCTCGACGACCCCGCCAACGCCCCCGGGCCGGACGGCCGGCAGCGCGTGGGCATCGACGGAGCGCCCGCGGCGGACACCGGCACCCTCGCCGGGCGGCTCGCGGAGGAGCTGCGGCTGCGCGGGCGACCGGTCCTGGTGGTGCCGACGGGCGGGTTCCTGCGGCCCGCCTCCCTCCGCTACGAGTTCGGCCGGCGGGACGTGGACGCGTACCTGGACGGCTGGTACGACACGGCCGCGCTCTGGCGGGAGGTGTTCGGGCCGACCGACCCCGGTGGGACGGGGCGGGTGCTGCCGGACCTGTGGGACCCGGTGACCGACCGGGCGACCCGCAGCCCGTACGTCGAACTCCCGGCCGGCGGTGTGCTGCTGGTGCACGGGCCGCTGCTGCTGGGGCGGTGGTTCCCCTTCGACCTGAGCGTCCACGTGCGGTTGTCGCCGGGGGCGCTGGCGCGGCGGACCGAGGAGTCCGAGCGGTGGACGGGGGAGGCGTTCGCCCGGTACGAGGCCGAGGTGGATCCGGCGTCCGCCGCCGATGTGGTGGTGCGGGCCGATGATCCCAGGCATCCCGCCTGGACGGGGGTCCGGGAGCGGTGACCCTGCGGGGCGGCGGGGCTGGGTGCCAGTGCCGCTGCGCGGAGGCTCCACCCCGCCCCGCCCCTTCGCCGTTTCCCGGGCGCTGCCCGGACCCGCGCCTCAAACGCCGGCGGGGTTGGGGTGGCGGGCGCTGTCCGGACCCGGGCCTCAAACGCCGGCGGGGTTGGGGTGGCGGGTGCTGTCCGGGCCCGGGCCTCAAACGCCGGCGGGGTTGGGGTGGCGGGTGCTGTCCGGGCCTGGACCTCTGGTGTCGGCGGGGCTGGGGGTGTTACGGGCGGCCGCCCGGGCGGGTTATGGCTCGGGCTGCCGCGCGGCAGCCGGCGCGGGCCGATTCCGGTGGGTCCGCGCCTTCCAGGCGGGCCGCCAGGAAGGCGCCCGTGAAGGCGTCGCCGGCTCCCGTGGAGTCCACCACCGCCCCGGCCGGGTCCGAGGCCGCCACCTCGGCCGTGATCCGGCCCCGTTCGGCCACGAGCGCCCCCGCCGGGCCCCGGGTCACCACCACCAGCGGCACCCGCCGGCTCAGCGCCGTCGCCGCCCGGGCCGCGCCGGCCCCCTTCGGCAGCCCGGCCAGCAGCCGGGCCTCGTCCTCGTTCGGCAGCAGCACCCCCGCGCCCGCCACGGCGTCCAGGAAGCGCTGCGGGCCCAGCGTCGCCAGGAACCCCGCCGACGCGGGGTCCACGCTCACCGGCACCCCCCGGGTCCGCGCCGCCCGCAGCGCGACCAGGGCCAGCTCCCGGCTGCTGTCGGCGAAGAACAGGTAACCCGACAGGTGGAGGTGCGCCGCCCCGTCCAGCAGGGACGGGGCCCAGTCGGCCGGGCACAGCCGCAGCGAGGCCCCGCTGTCGGTGAGGAAGGTCCGCTCCGCGTCCTTGCCGACCAGGGCCACCACCGTCCCGGTCGGCTCCTCCCGGTCGACCACCAGCCGCGGCCGCACCCCCGCGTCCACCAGGGCCCGCTCGTGCCACCGCGCCGATTCCGTGCCCACCCGCGCGAGGAGGCGTACCTCCGCGCTCCCCGTACGGGCGGCCCAGCACGCCGCGTTGGCCCCCGCGCCGCCCGGCAGGGTGCGGATGCGGGCCGCGGTGTCGGTGGCCGGAGCAAGCGGCTCCGGATGTATGGCGACCACATCAGTCACCACGTCCCCGACGACGAGCAGCGCCCCCGCAGCGGTCATGCCCGCGCCGCCCAGGCCCCGGCGATCCAGGCGCCGAGCCGCACGTTGCCGCGTACCGCCGCGAGGTTCGCCTCCAGCGAGGCCCCGTCCGTCGCCCGTACCAGGAACCCCAGCAGGAACGGGGTCACCGCCTGGCCCGTGATCCCCTGCTCGCGGCAGAGGGCGAGGGCGTCGGCCAGGACCCGGTCGTGCAGCTCCGGGTCCAGCTGCTCCCCGGCCGCCACCGGATTGGCCACCAGCAGCGCCGATTCCGTCCCGCCCAGCGCGTCCTGAGCGGCCATGACCGCCGCCACCTCCTCGGGCCGGTGCACGGTCCAGTCCACCGGCTCACCGGAATCGGCCAGGTAGAAACCGGGGAACCGCTCCGTGCCGTACCCGAGCACCCCCACCCCCAGCGTCTCCAGCCGCTGCAGTGTCGCCGGGACGTCCAGGATGGACTTCACGCCCGCGCACACCACCGTGATCCGGGTCCGCGCCAGCAGGGAGAGGTCCGCCGACTCGTCCTGCGTCTGCGCCCATTCGCGGTGCACGCCGCCCAGCCCGCCCGTCGCGAAGACCCGCAGGCCCGCCCGGGCCGCGAGGAAGGCCGTCGCGGACACCGTCGTCGCCCCGGTCGCGCCCGTCGCCAGCGCGGGCGCCAGGTCCCGGTGGCCGAGCTTGCGCACGCCGTCACCGGCCGCGATCCGCTCCAGCTGGGTCTTGTCGAGGCCCGCGCGGGCCACGCCGTCGACGACCGCGACCGTCGCCGGAACCGCACCCTCCGCGCGGACCAGTTCCTCCAGTTCGAGGCCCACCTCCAGGTTGCGGGGGCGGGGCAGGCCGTGCGCGATGATCGTCGACTCCAGGGCCACCACGGGCCTGCCCTGCGCGAGCGCCTCGCGTACCTCTTCCGACAGGACCGGTCCACCGGGCAGGGGTGCAGTTGCTCTGTGCTGTGACATGTCCCCATCCATGGCACGGGACCGCCGCCTCCAAACGCACTCCCGCCACACCCGTCACAAAGCTGTCCGAGTAGCGTTCCCCCATGGACACGCGCGGCTTCTACGACGGGCTCGCCGACCGCTACGACCTCATCTACGCGGACTGGGACGCGTCCGTCACCCGGCAGGGCCGGGCCCTCGACGCCCTGCTCACCGCCGCGCTGGGTCCGGGACCGCACACGGTCCTCGACAACGCCTGCGGCATCGGCACGCAGTCCCTCGGCCTGGCCGCACTGGGCCACGAGGTCACCGGGACCGATCTGAGCCCCCTCTCCGCGGCCCGCGCCGCGAGCGAGGCCGCCCGCCGCGGACTCGACCTGCCCTTCGCCGCCGCCGACATGCGGGCCCTGCCCTTCGCGGACGCCTCCTTCGACGCCGTGGTCTGCGCCGACAACGCGCTGCCCCACCTGCTGACCGCCCAGGACGTGCGCGCCGCCCTGGCCGAAACCCGGCGGGTCC
This sequence comes from Streptomyces erythrochromogenes, assembly GCF_036170895.1. Classification (NCBI taxonomy): domain Bacteria; kingdom Bacillati; phylum Actinomycetota; class Actinomycetes; order Kitasatosporales; family Streptomycetaceae; genus Streptomyces; species Streptomyces erythrochromogenes. The sequence goes on from NZ_CP108036.1 coordinate 6,135,356, forward strand.
TGCGCCCCGGCGGCCTGCTCCTGCTCTCCACCCGCCCCTACGCGGACCTGCTCCGGGCCCGGCCGCAGAGCGAGGCCCCGCACGTCCACACCGGCCCGGACGGGCAGCGGACGATCACCTTCCAGCTGTGGCACTGGCACGCCGACGGGGAGCGCTACGACCTGGAGCTCTTCCAGCTGCTGCCGGCCGGCGACACCTGGACGCCCTGGACCTCGCGCGCCACGTACTGGGCGCTCACGCAGGAGAGGACCGCGGAGTTCGCCCGGGAGGGGGGCCTGCGCGACACCGCCTGGCACGCTCCGGCGGACACCGGCTTCCACCAGCCGGTCCTCACCGCCAGGCGGCCCGGTCCGACTGGACAGGGTGACTCGTAGGCCGGTCCGTTCCTGGACGCTGTGGTCACCGCGCCGGGCGGACGGGCCGCACTAGGCTGGCGCGCCATGAGCACCAGCGATCACTCCGCCGTCCCCGCCCCCGCCTCCTTCGCCGTCACCGTGGCGGACGTGGAGCTGGAGCCCGACGACCTCGACCCCGCACAGATCGTCTCCGGCGATCCGGTCGTCACGGGCAAGGTCCTGTGGGAGTCGGCCGACGGCAAGCAGGTGCGCGGGATCTGGCAGATCACCCCGGGCGTGGTCACCGACGTCGAGGCGAACGAGCTGTTCGTGGTGGTCAGCGGACGCGCCACCGTCGAGGTCGAGGGCGGCGAGACCCTGGAGGTGGGCCCCGGCTCGGCCTGCGTCCTGAGGGAGGGCGACAAGACCGTCTGGACCGTCCACGAGACGCTCCGCAAGGCCTACCACATCAGCTGCTGACCCCCTTGGGATCCGCGGGACGGCGGCGCGCGGTGAACAGGGCGAGCGCCGCCATCGGCAGCAGCAGCGAGGCCCCGACGGCGTTGAGCCAGCCGTAGCCGGCCTGGGACATGATCACGCCGGCGGCGGCCCCGCCCACGCCCGCCGCCGTGTTCATCGTGAGGTCGCTCAGGCCCTGTACGGCGGCCCGCGCGGGCTGCGGCACCGAGTCGGTCAGCAGGGCCGAGCCGGACACCATCCCGGCGGACCAGCCGAGGCCGAGCAGGAAGAGCCCGAGGGCGCTCTGGCCGTGGTTGGGCCCGGCCGTCCCGGCGAGCAGCGCGGCGACCGACAGCATCCCCGCGGCGAGGCCGATCACGGAGAGCCGTCCGAGCCGGTCCGCGAGCCAGCCCATGAGCGGGGAGAAGGCGAACATCCCCGCGATGTGACCGCTGATCACCAGCCCGACGAGCTCCAGCCCGGCGCCGTGGTGGCCCAGGTCCATCGGGGTCATGACCATGATCGAGACCATGGTGGTGTGGGAGACGGCGACGGTGAGCAGGGCGAGGCGGGCCCGCGGCGAGGCCTTCACGGCGGCGATTCCCGCGCGGATCGAGCGGCCCTCGCGGGTCTGCTCCTCGGGTGCGGCCAGTGCCCGAGCCGTCAGCAGCGGGTCCGGGCGCAGGAGTACGGCGATCAGCGCGCCGGTCAGCAGGAAGACGACGGCGGCCCACACGAACGGGCCGGCCGTCTCGGGTATGGACGTCCCGGCGAAGCTGCGGCTCGCCGGCGCGGACAGGTTGGGGCCGAGCACCGCGCCGAGGGTGGACGCCCACACGACGACCGAGATGGCCCGGGCCCGGTGGTCCGGGGCGGCGAGGTCCGCGGCGGCGAACCGGGCCTGGAGGTTGGCGGAGGAGGCGGCGCCGAAGGCGGCCATGCCGAGCAGCAGCAGCGGGAAGCTCTTGATCGTGGCGGCGAGCACCACGAGGCCCGCCCCGACGGCGCCGATCCCGTACGCCAGGACCAGTCCGGGGCGCCGGCCGCGCGCGGTCATCAGGGCGGCGAGCGGCAGCGAGACCAGGGCGGTGCCGATCACCGAGGCGGTCGAGGCGAACCCGGACAGCGCCTCGGTGCCGCTGACCTCGGTGGCGAGGACGGGGGCCAGGGCGATGCTGATGGGCACGCCGAGGCCGCCGAGCATCTGGCCGGCCATGAGCACACGGGAGGTGCGCTTCTGGAGCCGCGCGAGGTCCGGGAGGCCGAGCGGCGGGGCGGGCCGGTCCGTGCCGGGAGAGGCGGTCACGCCGTACACCGCCCTCGCGGGTGCGCGGCGCGGGGCACGGGGGACGCGGCGGGGCCGGGTGCGGCGGCAGCAGCAGTAGTCACCGCCGCAGTGTGCCACCCCTTACCGTCCGGCGGAACCGGGCCGTCACCGCGGGCCGGGCCAGGAGGTCACAGGCGTCGCGCCGGGCTCAGAACAGGGGCTGCGGGAGCACTCCCTCCAGTGCGAGGAGCTGCCGCTTGGTCTCCAGTCCGCCGCCGAACCCCCCGATGCCCCCGTCGTTCTCCACGACCCGGTGGCAGGGCACCACCAGCGGCAGCGGGTTCGACCCCATGGCGTTGCCCACGGCCTGGGCGGCGCCGGGCTGTCCGACGCGGGCCGCCAGCTCCCCGTAGCCGACGACCGATCCGTAGGGCACGGAACGGTCCAGCTCCTGGAGCACCTGGCGGTTGAAGCCGGAGCTGAGGCGCCAGTCCAGCGGCAGGTCGAAGCGCCGCAGCGAACCGGCGAAGTACGCGGCGAGCTGGCGCACCGGCTCGGCCAGCAGCTCCTCCTCGCCCGGCGCGGGCCGCCGGGCGTCGGCGCCGAGCCGGGAGACCAGCGGTCCTGTCATCCGGTCGAGCCGGTCCGGCCCGGCATGGAACTCGACCCGGACCAGCCCCTCGGGGGTCGCGGCCAGGAGCAGGGGGCCGATGTCGCTGGCGACGACGGTCCATTCGAGGTGCGGCCCGCGGGGCCGCTCGGTGCTGTCCACGCCTCCACGGTACGGCTCGCCGCCGACAGGCCCCGGCCGCACCGGCTTGTCACCGCCCGGGTGCTCAGAAGCCGCCGACCGCCTCCCGGACCACGTCGGGGGCGTTCGTGATGATCCCGTCCACGCCCATCTCCTGCACCTTCCGGGCGGTCGCGGCGTCGTCGACGATCCAGGTGTCCACCTCCATCGCCCTGCCGTGGGCCCCGAGCAGACCGTGCACGGCCGCCACCCAGTCGGCCGTGATGGTGGTGTGCCACGGGTTGATCCGGTCGGTGAACTCCGCGTACCGCGGCAGGTCCGCCACGGGCGGGGTGCCCAGGAAGGCCGTCACCAGGTCGGGGCGCAGCCCGTGCACGATGCGCACGGAGTCGGCGCTGAAGCTCTGCACCACCAGCCGCTGCGCGACGTGGCGCGCGTCGAGCCAGCCCGCCTCGCCCAGCACCCTCAGGGTCTGCTCCTCGATCCCCGGGTAGAGCTCCGGCTTCTTGATCTCCAGCAGCAGCCGCTGCCGGTTGCGCTGCACCCGGTCGAGGTACTGCCGCAGGGTCGGCACGGAGGCGCCCGCGTACTCCTCGCCGAACCAGCTGCCCGCGTCGAGCCGATCGATCTCGGCCGCCGTGAAGTCCTTGACCTTCCAGGGCTTGCGGTCGGGGAAGAGCTGTTCGACGTCCGTGGTCCGGGCCAGGGTGTCGTCGTGGATCACCACCAGCTCGCCGTCCTTGGTGCGCTGCACGTCGTTCTCGACCCAGTCGAAACCCAGCCGCATCGCCAGGTCGACCGCGGCGAGGGTGTTCTCCGGGGCGTACGCCGAGGCGCCCCGGTGGGCGTACACGACGGGACCCCCCAGGCCCAGCGGTCCGGGCGTGGATCCGGGACCGGTGGCGGCGTACGACGCCGTCCCGCCCAGCAGGGTGAGGGTGAAGCCCAGGAATGCGGCGGCGGCCGCGGCGGCGGGTCGGACGTACATGTGCGTTCTCCTCGGGTCGTGAGCCCTGTTCCTGCGTCAGACGGGTGCGGAGCGGCAGACGTTGTGGCGATGCACTTCACCGCGATCATGGGGTTGAAGATCACGGAGCCGCCACCGAACTACGACAAACGGACCAGAACGGATGACGGGGGCCCGGGGCCCGCGGGGCCGCCCGGAGCGCGCCGGGACCGGGCGGGGAGGCGTGAGTGTCAGTGCGGGGTCGTACGGTGGACTCATGCGGCCCGTATCGAAGATCGAACGCACGGTGGCGCCTTTCGAGGTCGTCAGCCCCTACCAGCCCAGCGGCGACCAGCCGGCGGCCATCGCCGAGCTGGAGAAGCGCATCCGTGCAGGTGAGAAGGATGTCGTCCTGCTGGGTGCGACCGGCACCGGCAAGTCGGCGACCACCGCCTGGATGATCGAGAAGCTCCAGCGCCCCACCCTGGTCATGGCGCCGAACAAGACGCTGGCCGCCCAGCTGGCGAACGAGTTCCGCGAGCTCCTGCCGAACAACGCCGTCGAGTACTTCGTGTCGTACTACGACTACTACCAGCCCGAGGCCTACGTACCGCAGTCGGACACGTACATCGAGAAGGACTCCTCGATCAACGAGGAGGTGGAGCGGCTGCGCCACTCCGCCACCAACTCGCTGCTGACCCGGCGGGACGTGATCGTCGTCGCCTCCGTGTCCTGCATCTACGGCCTCGGCACCCCGCAGGAGTACGTCGACCGGATGGTCTCGCTCAAGGTGGGCGAGGAGATCGACCGGGACCAGCTGCTGCGCCGCTTCGTCGACATCCAGTACACGCGCAACGACGTCGCCTTCACCCGCGGCACCTTCCGGGTGCGCGGCGACACCATCGAGATCTTCCCGGTCTACGAGGAACTGGCCGTCCGCATCGAGATGTTCGGCGACGAGATCGAGGCCCTCTCCACCCTGCACCCGCTGACCGGCGAGGTCATCAGCGAGGACCGCGAGCTCTACGTCTTCCCCGCCAGCCACTACGTCGCCGGCCCCGAGCGCATGGAGAAGGCGATCGCCGGCATCGAGACCGAGCTGGCCGAGCGCCTCGCCGAGCTGGAGAACCAGGGCAAGATGCTGGAGGCGCAGCGCCTGCGCATGCGCACCACCTACGACCTGGAGATGATGCGCCAGATCGGGTCCTGCTCCGGCATCGAGAACTACTCGCTGCACATGGACGACCGCGAGCGGGGATCGGCGCCCAACACCCTCATCGACTACTTCCCGGAGGACTTCCTCCTGGTCATCGACGAGTCGCACGTCACCGTCCCGCAGATCGGCGCCATGTACGAGGGCGACGCCTCCCGCAAGCGGACCCTGGTCGACCACGGCTTCCGGCTGCCGTCCGCGCTGGACAACCGGCCGCTGAAGTGGGAGGAGTTCCAGGAGCGCATCGGCCAGACCGTCTACCTGTCGGCGACCCCGGGCAAGTACGAGCTCTCGCGCGGCGACGGCTTCGTCGAGCAGATCATCCGCCCCACCGGCCTCATCGACCCCGAGGTCGTGGTCAAGCCCACCGAGGGCCAGATCGACGACCTGGTGCACGAGATCCGCAAGCGGGTGGAGAAGGACGAGCGGGTCCTGGTCACCACCCTCACCAAGAAGATGGCCGAGGACCTCACGGACTACTTCCTGGAGCTCGGCATCCAGGTCCGCTACCTGCACAGCGACGTCGACACCCTGCGCCGCATCGAGCTGCTGCGCGAGCTGCGGGCCGGCGAGTACGACGTCCTGGTCGGCATCAACCTGCTGCGCGAGGGCCTCGACCTGCCCGAGGTGTCCCTGGTGGCTATCCTCGACGCCGACAAGGAGGGCTTCCTGCGGTCGGGCACCTCCCTGATCCAGACCATCGGCCGCGCCGCGCGCAACGTGTCCGGCCAGGTCCACATGTACGCGGACAAGGTCACGCCGGGCATGGAGAAGGCGATCGAGGAGACCAACCGGCGCCGCGAGAAGCAGATCGCCTACAACACGGCGCACGGGATCGACCCGCAGCCGCTCCGGAAGAAGATCAACGACATCGTCGCCACCATCGCCCGCGAGGAACTGGACACCGAGCAGCTCCTCGGCACCGGATACCGGCAGGGCAAGGGCGCCAAGGCACCGGTGCCGGCGCTCGGCGGTCCCGCGGCCCACGCCCCGGCGGGCGCCAAGGGCGGCAAGGGGACGAAACCGGCCAAGGGCGCCAAGGGTGCCGAGGTGCTCACCGACCGCCCGGCCGCCGAACTGGCCTCGCTCATCGAGCAGATGACCGACCGCATGCGCGCCGCCGCGGCGGAGCTCCAGTTCGAGGTCGCGGCCCGGATCCGGGACGAGGTCGGCGAGCTGAAGAAGGAGCTTCGGCAGATGAAGGAAGCGGGCCTCGCCTGAGTCGGGGGCTGTCAGTAGGGTTGGGTCACAGCCGCAGGAACACGCTGCGCACCAGTCAACTGGGGCGGGCTATGGAGAGGGGACGCGCGTGACGGTCAACATGACCAAGGGTCAGGCCATCAGTCTGCAGAAGGCGGACGGAGGCACGCTGACCGCGGTCCGGATGGGCCTGGGCTGGCAGGCGGCCAAGCGCCGCGGACTGTTCGGCTCGCGGACGCGGGAGATCGACCTCGACGCGTCGGCGGTGCTCTTCGCCGACAAGCAGCCGGTCGACGTGGTCTTCTTCCGCCACCTGCAGAGCGACGACGGCTCGGTGCGCCACACCGGCGACAACCTCGTCGGCGGCGTCGGCCAGGGCGGGGACGACGAGGCGATCCTCGTCGACCTCCAGCGCGTGCCGGTCCACATCGACCAGATCGTCTTCACGGTGAACTCCTTCACCGGCCAGACGTTCCAGGAGGTGCAGAACGCCTTCTGCCGCATCGTCGACGAGACCAACGGCCAGGAGCTGGCCCGCTACACCCTTGACGGCGGCGGCGCGTACACCGCGCAGATCATGGCGAAGGTGTCCCGCGCGGGCTCCGGCTGGCAGATGACGGCCCTGGGCAACCCGGCCAACGGCCGCACCTTCCAGGACCTGATGCCGGCAATCCTGCCGCACCTGTAGCAGTACCGGAAGAAGAGAAAAGAAGGCACGGGGGAGGGGCTGCACGATGACGGCCGAACTGGTCCGGGGGCAGAACCACCCCGTGTCCCAGAGCCGGGTGGAGATCAGGGTCTCGGCGGGCACGCCCGTGCTCGCCCTGGCCTCGCTCGCCGACGAACAGGGCCGGCTCACCGGCACCGAGGTCCTGGCCCACCCGGGCGCCAGGTCCCTCCCCGGCGTGCACGCGCCGGCGGACCTCGCCGACCGGCACACCTTCGCCGTGGACCTCGACGCCGTCGCGGCGGACGTCCACCGCGTCGGCGTGCTGCTCGTCCTGCCGCCTGGCGGCCCGGTCCGCTTCGGCGCGGTCCCGGCCTCCTACGTGGCCGTGGCCGCAGCCGACGGCGGCACCGAGATCGCCGGCTACACCCTCACCGGGCTGGACGCCGAGACCGCCGTGACCGCCCTGGAGCTGTACCGGCGCCAGGGCGCCTGGAAGGTCCGCGCCGTCGGCCAGGGCTACGCCGACGGCCTCGGCGCCCTCCTCGCCGACGGCGGGATGCCCGCACCGGCCGCCCGGGAGCTGGCCGCCACCGCGCTGCGCACCGTCGCCCCGGCGAAGGAGGCCGACGTGACGCTCGCGGCCATGCCCACCCTCGTCGGCGACCTGCGCACCCCGCAGACCCCGGCCCAGGCCCCCGCGCCCGCCCCGGAGCCCCCGGACCCGATCCCGGTCTCCGGCGTCCCGTACGCCGGTACGCCCGGTCCCGCGCCCACCGGCGACGGCTCCCCGCCCACGATCAGCTACACCCACCCGCGCCGCCGCCGCACCAGCAGCGAGCCGCCCGAGCCGGCTCCCCGGGCCGCCGCGGCGGCCGAGTCGGGGCAGCCCCCGCGGCCGGTCGCCGGCGACGCCAGCGGCTGGTCCATGGACGAACGGCTCTACAACCAGGTCTGGGGCATGTTCGAGGACCTGGCGCGCACGGTCGCCGCCTACCGCAGCGCCGTGGAGTTCGCCGACTCCCGCATGGACCGCGAGCTCGACGACGCCCTCTCGGACCCGCGCCACCGCATCGGCGGCTCCGGGAACGCCGCCCGCGACACCGCGCGGGCCCGCCGCGAGGAACTGGTCGCCCAGGCCCAGGCCGTCCTCGACCGCGACCTCGCCCAGCTGATCGCCGAGGCCGAGGTCGTCGAGCCCGCGCTGCCGGCCTCGTACGCCCGCTGGGACAACCCCGTCTGGCACGGCCACCGCACGCCGGAGGAGGGCCCCCTCGCCCTGCGCCTGGGCGACCTGCACCTGCCCGAGCGGCCCGACCTGCGCATCCCCATGCTGGTCCGGGTCCCGCTGGAGCGCGGACTGTGGATCGACAACGGCCGCACCGGTTCCGAGGCCGCGATGGCCATGGACACCGACCGGCTGCGCCGCGCCGCCATGGACATGGCCGTCGCCCACGCGGTACGGCTGCTCGCGGTCCACCCCGCCGACCGGTTCTCCGTCCACGTCATCGACGCGGCCGGGGCGGGCGCCGCCTCCCTGGCTCCCCTGGTACGGGCCGGGGTGCTGGCCGCACCGCCCGCCGCCGGGGCCGCGGGGGTGACCCGGACGCTGGCCGAGCTGACCCGCCGGGTGGACCTCGTACAGATGGCGCTCAAGGCCGGAGCCCCCGAAGACCTGCCGCCGGACGTGGACACGGCCGACCAGCTGCTCATCGTCCACGACTTCCCGCACGGCTTCGACGACCGGGCCGTCACCCAGCTGCGCTACCTCGCGGACGAGGGCGCGGCGGTCGGTGTGCACCTGCTGATGGTCGCCGACCGCGACGAGGCGTCCGCCTACGGACCGCTGCTCGACCCGCTGTGGCGCTCCCTGATGCGGCTCTCGCCGGTCCCGGACAACCACCTCGCGGACCCCTGGGTGCACCACGCCTGGACCTTCGAGCCGGACCTCCCGCCGCAGGGCAGCCGGGTCCTCGACCAGGCCCTCGACCGGGTGGCGGAGGCCCGGCGCACTACCCGTCCGTGACCATCCTTTGGCATTCCCTTTACCTTTACCGCCTTCGGCGGGTAAGCTCGTCTCCGCGGAGGGGAGTATTCCTGCTTTCCTGCTACGGCGTACCCGTCAATACGGACCATTGCTTGAATAAGCGCAAGTCGGTCCCGGGGCGTCGGCCCACGGCCTCCAGGCCGCCCGGGTGGAAGAGACCTCCGGCAGCGATGACGCTGACGAAGTGCTGAGCCATCCGCCGGAGGCGTATTCACCATGGAAGTTTCCTGGGCCCTTTGGGTCGCGACCATCCTCGGTCTGTCCCTGCTCATCGGCGCCGATTTCTTCATCGGCCGCAAGCCCCACGACGTATCGATCAAGGAAGCCGGCATCTGGACGGTCGTCTGGATCGTCCTCGCCGCACTCTTCGGCCTCGGCCTGTGGTTCTTCGGCAACCCCCAGGCGTCCCAGGAGTTCTTCGCGGGCTTCATCACCGAGAAGTCCCTCAGCGTCGACAACCTCTTCGTCTTCGTCCTGATCATGGCGAAGTTCGCGGTGCCCTCCCACCTCCAGCAGCGCGTGCTGCTCATCGGCGTGCTCATCGCACTCGTCCTGCGCGCGGTCTTCATCGCCGCCGGCGCCGCGATCATCGCCAGCTTCAGCTGGGTCTTCTACATCTTCGGCGCGTTCCTGATCTACACCGCGTGGAAGCTGATCCAGGAGGCCCGCAAGGACGAGGAGGACGAGGAGTTCGAGGAGAACCGCCTCCTCAAGTCCGTCGAGAAGAAGTTCGGCGTCGCCGACCAGTACCACGGCACCAAGCTCTTCATCGTCAACAACGGCAAGCGCGTACTGACGCCGCTGATGGTCGTCATGCTCGCCATCGGCACCACCGACGTGCTGTTCGCGCTGGACTCGATCCCCGCCATCTTCGGCCTCACCCAGGACCCGTACATCGTCTTCACGGCCAACGCCTTCGCGCTGATGGGCCTGCGCCAGCTGTACTTCCTCATCGGCGGCCTGCTGAAGAAGCTGGTCCACCTCAGCTACGGCCTGTCGATCATCCTCGGATTCATCGGCATCAAGCTGGTGCTGCACGCCCTGCACGAGTCCGGGGTGCACGTGCCGGTGATCTCCATCCCCGTCTCCCTGGGCGTCATCTGCGGTGTCCTGGTCATCACCACGATCACCAGCCTGATCGCCTCGAAGAAGCAGGCGGCGGCCGAGGCCGCCGCCCGCACCGAGAGCATCGACGCCTGACCCGGTTCCCGGACCTACACGGGGGCGGCCGCTTCGGCCGCCCCCGTTTCCGTTTTCTTCTCCTGGGACTCCACGCCCGACCGCTTCCCCACCACCAGGGGGCTGGTCTCCGGCAGCAGCGCGAAGCACGCCAGGCTGACCAGGGCGATCGCCGTGAGGTACGCCGCGACGCCCCACGGCGGCCCGGAGCCGTCCGCCAGCGCCGTCGCGACGATCGGGGTCAGCGCCCCGCCCAGCACACCGCCCAGGTTGTAGCCGACGGCCGCCCCCGTGCAGCGGATCCGCGGGGCGTACAGCTCGGGCAGGTACGCGCCCACCACCGAGAACATCGTCACCATGCCCAGCAGCGCCACCGCGAAGCCCAGCGTCATCAGCAGCGGGTCGGCCGTCCGCAACAGCGCCACCAGCGGGAACATCCACACGGCGCTGGCCGCGCACCCGGCCAGGCACAGCGGCCGCCGCCCGTAGCGGTCGCCGAGCATCGCGAGCAGCGGGGTCATCAGGCCCTTGAACGCGACGGCCGCCATGATGCAGGCCAGCATCGTCGTGCGGCCCACCGCGAGGTGCTCGGTGGCGTAGGCGAGGGACCAGGTGGTGACCGCGTAGAAGACGGCGTAGCCCACGGCGAGGGCCCCGCCGGTCAGCAGGAGCAGCCGCCAGTGGCCCCGGAACACCTCGGCGAGCGGGGCGTCGGCCCGCCGCCCGGTCGCCGCGAGCGCGCGGAACTGCGGGGTCTCCTCCACCGAGCGGCGCAGCCACAGCCCGGCCAGGGCCAGCAGCCCGGCCGCCCAGAACGGCACGCGCCACCCCCACGAGGTGAACTGGGCGTCGGTCAGCGAGGCGGACAACCCCAGCATCAGGCCGTTGGCCAGCAGGAACCCCACAGACGGGCCGATCTGCGGGAAGCTCGCCCACAGGCCGCGCCGGTGTTCCGGCGCGTGCTCCGCGGTCAGGAGCACCGCGCCGCCCCATTCGCCGCCGAGCCCCAGGCCCTGGAGGAAGCGCAGCAGGAGCAGCAGCACCGGCGCGGCCATGCCGATCGTCCCGTACGTCGGCACGCAGCCGACGGCGACCGTGGCGAGGCCGGTGAGCAGCAGGGAGGCCAACAGGACGGGGCGCCGGCCGTAGCGGTCGCCGATGTGGCCGAAGACGGCGGACCCCAGCGGGCGGGCGAGGAAGCCCACCCCGAAGGTGCCGAAGGCGGCGAGGGTCCCGGCGAGCGGGGAGAAGGAGGGGAAGAAGAGCGGGCCGAGCACGAGTGCGGCGGCCGTCCCGTACACGAAGAAGTCGTAGAACTCGATGGCGGTCCCGGCGAGCGCCGCGGAGGCGAGCCGCAGCATCCCGGGCCGGGCGGGGCCGCCGTCTTCAGCGGCCCGCGGGGCCGGAGCGGGGGAGGCGGCAGGGGCGGGGGGCGGGGAGGGGTCCTGTTGCATGCCGCACCAAATACCGCCTCCCCGTCCGCCGGGACATGAGTTCGGCCGTCAACGACCGGAAGGAGTGCTCCGCGTAGCCAAGTTGACGCGTTGCCGTCCCTACCAGCCGCGCTCGCGCCACTCCGCCAGGTGCGGACGCTCCGCGCCGAGCGTGGTGTCGTTGCCGTGGCCCGGGTAGACCCAGGTCTCGTCGGGCAGCTGCTCGAAGAGCTTGTGCTGCACGTCGTCGAGGAGGCTCTTGAAGGCCTCCGGGTCGTCGTGGGTGTTGCCGACGCCGCCCGGGAAGAGGCAGTCGCCGGTGAACACGTGCGCGTGGCCGTGCGGGTCGTCGTAGACCAGCGCGATCGAGCCGGGGGTGTGCCCGACCAGGTGCCGTGCGGTCAGCTCGACCCGCCCGACGCGCACGGTGTCCCCGTCCGCGACCGCGACGTCGGTCGCGACCGGGATGCCCTCGGCGTCGAGGGCGCCCGCGTAGGTCCGCGCCCCGGTGGCCGCCACGACCTCCGCGAGCGCACCCCAGTGGTCGCCGTGCCGGTGGGTGGTGACGACGGAGGCGATGCCGTCGTCGCCGATCAGGTTCAGCAGCGTCTGCGGCTCGGCGGCCGCGTCGATGAGCAGCTGCTCGTCGGTGGCCCGACAGCGCAGCAGGTACGCGTTGTTGTTCATCGAACCCACCGCGACCTTGGAAATCATCAGGTCCGCGAGCTCGTGCACGTCGGCCGGACCGCCGACCTTGACCTCTCCGGTGTACGTCATGTGTTGATCCTAGAGGTCTCTTCCTACAACGGCGGGAGCACGGGCAGGGGGCCGCCCGCGGTGGTCAGGGAGGCACCCTTGTCGCCGCGGCCGGCGAGCCAGGCGAGCAGGGCGGCGGGGGAGCCGGACACGGTCACGGCCGGGTCCCCGGCAGAGCCGGTGCGCCAGGTGCGCCCGTCGGCGGTGGACAGGGCCGTGGCGGGCACCTCAGGGCGGCCGGACCAGCGGTCGGCGAGGAAGGCGATCTCGCGGTCGGTGAACTCCTCCGGGAGGTCGGAGAGCTCGTAGCCGATGTTCAGGTCGACGTGGTGCAGGTCCACCTCGACCCAGCGGCGGAAGGGCACGTTCGAGGCGAGGTCGGTGACGCCGTTGCGCAGCTCGACCGTGCGGGACCAGTCCTGGTCGTGCTCGGTGGTGGCGAGGAAGCGGGCCCCGGAATCACGGAGGTCCGTCAGGTGTTCTTCCAGAGGCCGGCCGGCGTCGCGCGCGATGTCCGCGTCGCGGGCCTCGCCGCTCTCGTACATCGGGCGGCCCTCGAAGACGTTCAGGAGGGCGTCGGCGTTGCGTGCGAGGTGGGCCAGGATGTGGCCCCGGGTCCAGCCCGGGAGGTGTGACTCCTCGGACAGGGCGGCGTTGTCCAGTTTCGCGACCGCGGTCAGCAGTCGGTCCGTGGCTTCACGTACAGATCGCAGGTCGTGCACATGATCAGTCATGGCTTCGAGCCTAGTGCTCGGAGCCGACGGCCACACGATCGGGTGAAGAGGTCTGCGGAGTGCCGTAAATCGAATGTGCGTGCTATACGCTCGAAGTCCAGACTCCATCTCCACTGCAGAGGCGCCCCCCATACCCTGGGACGGGGGCCGTGCCCCCCGCTCTCTCAAGAAAGGTGCGGACCGGCGTGACCGACCGTCTCATCGTTCGTGGCGCTCGCGAGCACAACCTCAAGAACGTCTCGCTCGACCTGCCCCGCGACTCGCTCATCGTCTTCACCGGACTCTCCGGGTCGGGCAAGTCCTCCCTGGCCTTCGACACGATCTTCGCCGAGGGCCAGCGCCGCTACGTCGAGTCGCTCTCGTCGTACGCCCGTCAGTTCCTCGGCCAGATGGACAAGCCCGACGTCGACTTCATCGAGGGCCTCTCCCCGGCCGTCTCGATCGACCAGAAGTCCACCTCGCGCAACCCGCGCTCGACCGTCGGCACCATCACCGAGGTCTACGACTACCTCCGCCTCCTCTTCGCCCGTATCGGCAAGCCGCACTGCCCCGAGTGCCGCCGGCCCATCTCGCGCCAGTCGCCGCAGGCGATCGTCGACAAGGTGCTCGCGCTCCCCGAGGGCAGCCGCTTCCAGGTGCTCTCGCCGCTCGTGCGCGAGCGCAAGGGCGAGTTCGTCGACCTCTTCGCCGACCTCCAGACCAAGGGCTACAGCCGGGCGCGGGTGGACGGGGAGACCATCCAGCTCTCCGAGCCTCCGACGCTGAAGAAGCAGGAGAAGCACACGATCGAGGTGGTCATCGACCGCCTCACCGTCAAGGACAGCGCCAAGCGCCGGCTGACCGACTCCGTGGAGACCGCCCTCGGCCTCTCCGGCGGCATGGTGATCCTGGACTTCGTCGACCTCGCCGAGGACGACCCCGAGCGTGAGCGGATGTATTCCGAGCACCTCTACTGCCCGTACGACGACCTGTCCTTCGAGGAGCTGGAGCCGCGCTCCTTCTCCTTCAACTCGCCCTTCGGCGCCTGCCCCGAGTGCACCGGCATCGGTACGCGCATGGAGGTGGACCCGGAGCTGATCGTCCCGGACGAGGACAAGTCCCTCGACGAGGGCGCCGTCTCCCCGTGGTCGCTCGGCCACACCAAGGACTACTTCCAGCGGCTGATCGGCGCGCTCGCCGGGGAGCTCGGATTCCGCACGGACATCCCGTGGGCCGGGCTGCCGGTGCGCGCGAAGAAGGCCCTGCTCCACGGCCACCGGACGCAGATCGAGGTCCGCTACCGCAACCGCTACGGGCGCGAGCGGGCCTACACGACGGCCTTCGAGGGCGCCGTGCCGTTCGTGAAGCGGCGGCACGCGGAGTCGGAGAGCGACGCCAGCCGCGAGCGCTTCGAGGGCTACATGCGCGAGGTGCCCTGCCCCACCTGTGAGGGCACCCGCCTCAAGCCGATCGTGCTCGCGGTGACGGTGATGGAGAAGTCCATCGCCGAGGTGGCCGCCATGTCGATCAGCGAGTGCGCGGACTTCCTGGGGCGGATGCGCCTCGACGCCCGCGACAAGAAGATCGCCGAGCGGGTCCTGAAGGAGGTCAACGAGCGGCTCCGCTTCCTCGTGGACGTCGGTCTGGACTACCTCTCCCTCAACCGCGCCGCCGGCACCCTGTCGGGCGGCGAGGCCCAGCGCATCCGGCTCGCCACGCAGATCGGCTCCGGCCTCGTCGGCGTCCTCTACGTGCTGGACGAGCCGTCCATCGGCCTGCACCAGCGCGACAACCACCGGCTGATCGAGACGCTGGTGCGGCTGCGGGACATGGGCAACACCCTCATCGTCGTCGAGCACGACGAGGACACCATCAAGGTGGCCGACTGGGTCGTGGACATCGGTCCGGGCGCGGGCGAGCACGGCGGCAAGGTGGTCCACAGCGGTTCGCTCAAGGAGCTGCTGAAGAACACCGAGTCGATGACCGGGCAGTACCTGTCGGGGAAGAGGTCCATCGAGATCCCGGACATCCGCCGGCCCGTGAACGGCGAGCGCAGGCTGACCGTCCACGGGGCCAAGGAGAACAACCTCCGCGACATCGACGTGTCCTTCCCGCTGGGCGTGCTCACGGCCGTGACCGGTGTCTCCGGCTCCGGAAAGTCGACCCTGGTCAACGACATCCTCTACACGCACCTGGCGCGGGAGCTGAACGGCGCCCGCTCGGTGCCGGGACGCCACACCCGCGTGGAGGGCGACGACCTCGTCGACAAGGTGGTCCACGTCGACCAGTCGCCCATCGGCCGGACACCCCGGTCGAACCCGGCGACGTACACCGGCGTCTTCGACCACGTGCGCAAGCTGTTCGCCGAGACGATGGAGGCGAAGGTGCGCGGCTACCTGCCGGGCCGCTTCTCCTTCAACGTCAAGGGCGGCCGGTGCGAGAACTGCTCCGGCGACGGCACGATCAAGATCGAGATGAACTTCCTGCCGGACGTCTACGTCCCGTGCGAGGTCTGCCACGGCGACCGGTACAACCGGGAGACGCTGGAGGTCCACTACAAGGGCAAGTCCATCGCGGAAGTCCTGAACATGCCGATCGAGGAGGCGCTGGGCTTCTTCGAGGCGGTGCCGACGATCGCGCGCCACCTCAAGACGCTGAACGAGGTGGGACTGGGCTACGTCCGCCTCGGCCAGTCCGCGCCGACCCTGTCGGGCGGCGAGGCGCAGCGCGTGAAGCTGGCCTCCGAGCTGCAGAAGCGCTCGACGGGCCGGACGGTGTACGTGCTGGACGAGCCGACGACGGGCCTGCACTTCGAGGACATCTCGAAGCTGATCAAGGTGCTGTCGGGGCTGGTCGACAAGGGCAACTCGGTGATCGTGATCGAGCACAACCTGGACGTCATCAAGACCGCGGACTGGGTCATCGACATGGGCCCCGAAGGCGGTTACGGCGGCGGCCTGGTGGTGGCCGAGGGCACGCCCGAGCAGGTGGCCTCGGTGGGCGCGAGCCACACGGGCAAGTTCCTGCGGGACATCCTGGGCGCCGACCGGGTATCCGACGCGGGGGCGTCCCCGGTGCGGGCCGCGGCGAAGAAGGCCCCGGCCAAGAAGGCGGCCGCCGCGAAGAAGGCGGCCCCCGCCAAGAAGACGGCGGCCAAGAAGACGACGACGCGGGCCCGCAAGGCCTAAGCCGTCCCTTTCGGATCGTGCCGGGCCCGCGCCGCCCGGCACGGGCTCGTCCGACAAGATCCGGAAGGGACGGCCCAGCCGCCGCGCTCGGACCAGCGGGGGCGGGCAGGCCACCGGCCGGGCCCCTCCCGTCGTCCGGGGCTACGAGGCGACGCCCACCGCGTGGCCCGTGCAGGACGGGTCCGTCAGGGCGGTCAGGAGGGCGTCCCCGACATCGGCGCGGGGCAGTACTGCGCGAACAAGGAAGAGATGTTCGTGCGCGTGCTGATGGAACGCACGCCCAACGCCGGCCCGCTCATGGCCGCCCTGCAGGCCGCCGCTGCCGTGGCCCGGAGCGTCTGGGCCGCTATCCGCTGAGCTCGGCCGCGTACGGGGGTTCCGCTCCCGGCCGGGTGCAGGTCAGGGCCGCCGCGTGGGCGGCGTAGGCCAGGACGTCCTGCCAGTCCACCGGAGCGCCCGGATCCGCCGCCAGGCGGTGCAGCAGGGCGGCGTTGACGGTGTCGCCCGCCCCGATCGTGTCCGCCACCGCGACCGGGCGGGCCGCCGCCGAGTGTTCGGCGCCCTCCCGCGTCCAGACCGTCAGGCCCGCCGCGCCACGGGTCAGCACCACCGCCGAGGGCCCGGCCGCCAGCCAGTCCCCGACCCGCCCGCCCAGCCAGGCCGCGTCCTCCTCGGACAGCTTGAGGACGCCCGTGTGCGGCAGCAGCCGGTCCGTGAACCGGGCGCGGTAGCCGGCCGGGTCCGCGATCAGCGCCGGCCGGATGTTGGGGTCCAGCAGGGTCAGCAGCCCGCGCCGCGACTCCCGGCGCAGCAGGGCCTCGTACGCGCTCGCGCCCGGCTCCAGGACGAGCGAGCAGGTCCCGAGCGCGAGGGCCCGTACCCCCTGCGGGAGGGCGGGCGGCAGGGTGAACAGCCGGTCCGCGGTGCCCTCGACGTAGAAGCCGTACGAGGCCGAGCCGTCCGGGGCCAGGGAGGGCACGGCGAGGGTGGTCGGTTCCGGCCCGCGCTGGACCAGCGACACGTCCACCCCGGCCGCCCGCAGTCCGGCCAGCAGGCTCTCGCCGAAACCGTCCGTCGAGACCCGGGAACAGAAGGCGGTCTCCGCGCCGAGCCGACCGAGGGCGCGCGCGGTGTTGTACGGCCCGCCGCCCGGCCGGGGCAGCAGCGCGCCCGGCGGTCCGACCGCGGGCACCAGGTCGATGAGGGCTTCTCCGCCGACGACGATCACGCGGAGGAAGGTACTCCATGGGGCGGCGGTATCGTCGGGTGGGCCGGTGCCCGGACCGGGCTCCGCCCGTGACCTCCGTCCGTGCCCCGCCCCACCCCTTCCGCAGCCCTGGAGAACCGCATGTCCGCGCCGCAGTCCGCCGCCCGCCGTACCGTCCTCAAGGGCGCCGCCGCGCTGGCGGGGGCCGCCGGCGCCGGGGCGGCCCTCACGGCCTGCTCCACGCAGACCAACAGCGGCGGCAACACCCCCGCGACCCCCACCGCCCCCGTGGAGCTGGGCGCGGCGGCCGACGTCCCGGTGGGCGGCGCGAAGCTCTACCGGGAGCGGAAGCTGATCGTCAGCTGCCCGGCGGAGGGCCAGTACAAGGCGTTCAGCGCCCAGTGCACGCACGCCGGCTGCGTCCTCGACAAGATCGTCGAGGGCGAGGGGAACTGCCCCTGCCACGGCAGCCGTTTCGACGTCTCCACGGGCAAGGTCCTGCAGGGCCCGGCGGACCGGCCGCTGCCGGAGGTTCCGGTCCGCGCGGAGAACGGCAAGCTCGTCGCGGGCTGATCCGCACCCGGCCGTACGGGTCAGTCCCAGTCCCAGGCGATCCCGAGGATCCCGCGCCGCACCGACTGCTCCACCAGGTGCACCGCCCGGTGCCGGCCGCTCGGCGTCAGGTCCGCCAGGCCGGTGCGCGGGGCGTCCGGTCCGGTGCGGGCGAACCGCCGGCAGCGCACCGGGAGGGCCGATGCGTCGAAGTGGACCTGCAGCATGTACTGGCCGCCCGCGTAGCTGAAGCCGCGCACGTACTCGCCGCTGCGCGGGCCCGTGCCGTCCTCGACTCCGTAGCCGAAGACGTAGGTGTCACCGCGCCGCAGCCGGGCGTCGAAGAGCAGCTCGGCGACCACCACCCCGGCCTCCGGATGGCACCGCACCCGGCCCGTACGGCAGTTCTCGTACGCCGTCACGCGCACCCGGGACACGTCGCAGCCCGGGTCGCCGTGGTGCACGGCGAGGTAGCGGTCGACCCCGTCCCGGTGCGCCCGGACGATCTGCTGGGACTCGCGGACCCGCAGTTCGCCCGCCGCTCCGATGCGGACGCGCTCGTGGTGGCCGAGCGAGTGCAGCCCGCCGTCCGGCGGGAGCTCCATCCCGTCCAGCAGCCTCTCCACCGTCCCGCCCCCGCTGAACAGGGCCCGGTACGAGCGGCCGGCCGGCCGGGCGGCGGGCCCGGTGACGGACGCCGGGTCCGGGACCGCCAGCAGCCTGACCAGGGCGCCGTCGGGCAGCTCCAGGATCCGCTCCAGGGCGGTGACGGCCCGCAGTGACTCCGGCTGGCGCGGCCTGCGGGCGCCCTGCTGCCAGTAACTGAGGCTGGTCACGCCGACCTTGATGCCCTGCGCGGCGAGCCGGTGCTGCACCCGCTGGAGGGGCAGCCCGCGGGCGGCGAGGGCGGCGCGCAGGGCGAGGTGGAAGGGGCCGCCGCGCAGCAGCCGGTTCAGTTCCGCCGTGTTCGCCGGATCCGTGGAAGGCCGCATGGCGACTCCTCTGTGAACGTTCACACGCGCCGGGGTGGGGGATCACGGCGGCAGCTCCGGGGGACCAGGTGAAACGACAGCAACCGTTCACACCGCAGTCCCACCGTTCACACTGCAACGTCACCGCGTATTGAAGCGCGTTGACCTGATCGCGACAACTCCCTGATGCTCCTCCACAGCGTCCGGACGCGCTCCTCCACCCCCACTCCCCACCTCGGGAGGAACGCGATGCGCAACCGAAACCGGCGGCTTTCCCCGGCCGCCCTCCTCACCGCCGTTCTCACCGCCCTGCTCCTCGCCCTGCCCGCCGGCACCGCCACCGCCGCCGATGCCGACGCGACCGCCCCGCTCGCCCTGGCGCAAAAGCGCCTGAACATCACCATGCAGGCACAGCAGAAGACCAACTGGTGCTGGGCCGCCGGCGGCAACACCATCGCCACCTGGTTCGGCCGCAACCACAGCCAGAACCAGTTCTGCAACGCCGCCTTCAACCGCCAGCAGGGCACCGAGTGCCCGAACAGCCAGGCCACCCTCGGCAACGTCCAGACCGGGCTGCGCTGGGCGGGCATCAACCCCGGCTCGTACGTCAACGGCTGGCTGCAGTACTCCACCGTCCAGACCGAGATCAATGCGGGCCGCCCGATCGAGACCCGCATCCAGTGGTCGAACGGCGGCGGCCACATGCACGTCGTCTACGGCTACGACACCGCGAGCAACTGGGTCTACTGGGGCGACCCCTGGCCCTCCAGCGACCGTTACAACTGGGCCTCCCACGCCTGGTACGTCAACAACAACACCTTCTCCTGGACCCACTCCCTCTACCGGATCGGGGCGTGACCGCCATGACCCTGCGCGCTTCGGCCGCCGCGGCCGTCCTCGCCGCCACCGCCCTCCTCGGGCTCTCCCCGCAGGCCGCCGCCGCGGCCCCCGAGCCGCAGCCCCGGGCGGCCACCGCCGAGAACAGGGCGGCCGCCGCGCAGGCGGCGACCGCCCCCGACACCCTGGCCACGCTCTCCCGGTTCTTCGCCCGGGAGGGCAAGGTCTCCCTCGCCGCCGCGCAGCCCCGCATCGAGGGCGAGGCGATACCGGTCCACCACCTCTCCCCGGACTTCGTCGCGGGCCGGGCGGGTGCGTCCGTCGCCCGCCTGGAGTTCCTCGCCAGCAAGGCGGTCTCCTCCGACGGCCAGCAGGCCGCCCTGTGGACCGCCCGCACGGAGGCCGGCTGGCAGGTCGTGAACATCGCCACCGGCGACGACGAATTCCGCTACGCGCAGCTGGGCGCCGCGAAACTGCCCGGTGGAACCGTGTTCCGGGAACCGCAGATCGACGCCTGGTACGTGGCCGGCGGCAGCCGGGTGCTGCCGCTGGACGAGGACGCCGTGCGGGCGGTGGGCGCCGGGGGCACGACGCTCGGCGCCTACCGGGCGCGGGTCGCCACGGCGTACGGGGACAAGCTCCCCGGCTCCCCGTATGCCGAGCGCGGCTCGGCGGGCGGCTACGCCGAGGGCTCCGCGGTGGCCGTGCCGGCCGCCGAGGGTGCGGAGGCGCCGTGGGCGGCGGGGGCCGGTGTGCTGGTGCTCGGGGCGCTGGGTGCGGCCGCCGTCCGGCGCTCCCGCCGGGCGGGCGCGCGGGCCTGAGCGGCTGCCCCCGCAGTGCCCGGCCCGCCCCCACCTCGGGGCCGGGCCCTGCGGGCGGCTCTCCCCACCCCGCCCTTCCACCGTTCCCCGGGGCTCCGCCCCGGACCCCGCGCGGCGGACCCCACGGATCCGCAGACCGGCCCGGAGGGCTACGGTTCGTTGTCGGTGCGCGCCAGTAGGGTGGTTGGCATGGCCGACCCTTCCAGCTACCGCCCCCAGCCGGGGCAGATCCCCGACTCCCCGGGGGTCTACCGGTTCCGCGACGAGCACCGCCGGGTGATCTACGTCGGGAAGGCCAAGAGCCTGCGCCAGCGCCTGGCCAACTACTTCCAGGACGTCGCCGGCCTGCACCCCCGTACCGCCACCATGGTGACCACGGCCGCCTCCGTGGAGTGGACCGTGGTCTCCACCGAGGTCGAGGCGCTGCAGCTGGAGTACTCCTGGATCAAGGAGTACGACCCCCGGTTCAACGTCAAGTACCGGGACGACAAGAGCTACCCCTCCCTCGCCGTCACCCTGAACGAGGAGTACCCCCGGGTCCAGGTCATGCGGGGGCCCAAGAAGAAGGGCGTGCGCTACTTCGGTCCGTACGCCCACGCCTGGGCGATCCGCGAGACGGTCGACCTGATGCTGCGGGTCTTCCCGGTCCGGACGTGCTCCGCCGGAGTGTTCAAGCGCTCCGCCCAGATCGGCCGCCCCTGCCTCCTCGGCTACATCGGCAAGTGCTCCGCGCCCTGCGTCGGCCGGGTCACCCCCGAGGAGCACCGCGAACTGGCCGAGGACTTCTGCGACTTCATGGCCGGCCGCACCGGCGCGTACCTCTCCCGGCTGGAGAAGGAGATGCACATCGCGGCCGAGGACATGGAGTACGAGAAGGCCGCCCGGCTGCGCGACGACATCGGGGCGCTGCGCCGGGCCATGGAGAAGAACGCCGTGGTGCTCGCCGACGCCACCGACGCCGACCTGATCGCCGTCGCCGAGGACGAGCTCGAAGCCGCCGTGCAGATCTTCCACGTCCGCGGCGGCCGCGTCCGCGGCCAGCGCGGCTGGGTCACCGACAAGGTCGAGGCCGTCGACACGGCCGGACTGGTCGAGCACGCCCTCCAGCAGCTGTACGGCGAGGAGAAGGGCGAGTCCGTCCCCAAGGAGGTGCTGGTCCCCGCGCTCCCCGAGGACACGCCCGCGCTGGCCCAGTGGCTCGCCGAGCGCCGGGGGTCCCAGGTCAGCCTGCGGATACCGCAGCGCGGCGACAAGAAGGCCCTCATGGAGACCGTCCACCGCAACGCGCAGCAGTCCCTCGCCCTGCACAAGACCAAGCGCGCCAGCGACCTCACCACCCGCTCCCGCGCCCTGGAGGAGATCGCCGAGGCCCTGGAGCTGGACGGCGCACCGCTGCGCATCGAGTGCTTCGACATCTCCCACCTGCAGGGGGACGACGTCGTGGCGTCCATGGTCGTGTTCGAGGACGGCCTGGCCCGCAAGAGCGAGTACCGGCGCTTCCAGGTCAAGTCCTTCGAGGGGCAGGACGACGTCCGGTCCATGCACGAGGTGGTCTCCCGGCGCTTCCGCCGCTACCTCGTGGAGAAGTCGAAGACGGGCGAGTGGGACCCCCAGGACGGCGAGGACGGGCCGCCCGAAGACGACGGGAAGCCCAAGCGCTTCGCCTACCCGCCCCAGCTCGTCGTGGTCGACGGCGGGCAGCCGCAGGTGGCCGCCGCCAAGCGGGCCCTGGACGAGCTCGGCATCGACGACGTCGCCGTGTGCGGCCTCGCCAAGCGGCTGGAGGAGGTCTGGCTGCCCGGCGAGGACGACCCCGTCGTCCTGCCCCGCACCAGCGAGGGCCTCTACCTGCTCCAGCGGGTACGTGACGAAGCCCACCGCTTCGCCATCCAGTACCAGCGCAGCAAACGCGGCAAGCGCCTGAAGGCGGGGCCGCTGGACGAGGTGCCCGGCCTGGGCGAGAGCCGCAAGCAGGCCCTCGTGAAGCACTTCGGTTCGGTGAAGAAGCTGAGACAGGCGACAATCGACCAGATCTGCGAGGTCCCGGGCATAGGACGGAAGACGGCCGAAACCGTGGCCGCGGCCCTCGCCGGGGCGGTCCCCGCCGGTCCTGCCGTCAACACGGCCACAGGAGAGATCATTGAGGATGAGAACCCCGCGCCAGCGGGAGCATCGTCCGAACGGGGGACCGAGCAATGACCGAGCACGAGACCGCGCACGACCGAGACGGAGCACAGGTGAGTACGGGCACGACAGTGGAGCCCGGCGAGACCGCCGAGGCGGCCATCCCCGAGCTGGTGATCATCTCCGGCATGTCCGGGGCCGGCCGCAGCACGGCGGCCAAGTGTCTGGAGGACCTCGGCTGGTTCGTCGTCGACAACCTCCCGCCGGCGCTGATCCCCACCATGGTGGAGCTCGGCGCCCGCTCCCAGGGCAACGTGGCCCGGATCGCGGTCGTCGTCGACGTCCGCGGCCGCCAGTTCTTCGACGCCCTGCGCGAGTCCCTCGCCGACCTCGACAGCAAGGGCGTCACCCGCCGCATCGTCTTCCTGGAGTCCTCCGACGACGCGCTGGTCCGCCGCTTCGAGTCGGTCCGCCGCCCGCACCCGCTCCAGGGCGACGGCCGCATCACCGACGGCATCGCCGCCGAGCGCGACCTGCTGCGCGAGCTGCGCGGCGACGCCGACCTGGTGATCGACACCTCCAGCCTGAACGTGCACGAGCTGCGCGCCAAGATGGACGCCCAGTTCGCCGGGGACGAGGAGCCCGAGCTGCGGGCCACTGTCATGTCCTTCGGCTACAAGTACGGCCTCCCCGTCGACGCCGACCTCGTCGTCGACTGCCGCTTCATCCCGAACCCGCACTGGGTCCCGGAGCTGCGCCCCTTCACCGGGCTCAACGAGGAGGTGTCGGGGTACGTCTTCAGCCAGCCCGGCGCCAAGGAGTTCCTCGACCGCTACACCGAGCTGCTCCAGCTCATCGCCACCGGCTACCGTCGCGAGGGCAAGCGGTACGTGACCATCGCGGTCGGGTGCACGGGCGGCAAGCACCGCAGCGTGGCCATGTCCGAGAAGCTCGCCGCCCGCCTCGCCTCCGAGGGAGTCGAGACCGTCGTCGTCCACAGGGACATGGGGCGCGAGTGACCGCACGGACCCCGCGGCTGAGCCGCCTGCGCCGCCTCACCCCGGGACGGGGAGAGGAAGGCGCGGGCCGCTCCGGCCGCCGGAGGGGCGCCACGCCCAAGGTGGTCGCGCTCGGCGGCGGACAGGGCCTGTCGGCCTCCCTCGCCGCCCTGCGCCGGATCACCCGTGACCTCACCGCCGTGGTCACCGTCGCCGACGACGGCGGCTCCAGCGGACGGCTCCGGGAGGAGCTCGGCGTGCTGCCGCCCGGCGACCTGCGCAAGGCGCTCGCAGCGCTGTGCGGGGACGACGACTGGGGCCAGACCTGGGCCCGGGTCATCCAGCACCGCTTCCAGTCCGAGGGCGACCTGCACGGGCACGCCGTCGGGAACCTGCTGATCGTCGCCCTGTGGGAACAGCTCGGCGACCCGGTCCAGGCCCTCGACCTGGTGGGCCGGCTGCTGGGCGCACAGGGCCGGGTGCTGCCGATGTCGGCGGTTCCGCTGGAACTCCAGGCCCTGGTCAGGGGCCACGACCCGGCCCGCCCCGAGGACGTCGACACCGTCCGCGGGCAGGCCACCGTGGCCCTGACCCCGGGCGAGGTGCTCTCCGTACAGGTCGTGCCGAGCGCCCCGCCGGCCGTGCCGGAGGCCGTCGCGGCGGTGCTGGACGCCGACTGGGTGGTGCTGGGTCCGGGCTCGTGGTTCTCCTCCGTCATCCCGCACCTCCTGGTGCCGGAACTGCTGGACGCGCTCGTCGAGACCAAGGCCCGGCGGGTCCTGTCGCTGAACCTCGCGCCGCAGCCCGGCGAAACAGAGGGCTTCTCTCCGCAGCGTCATTTGGAGGTTTTGGCCCGACACGCCCCTAAACTCGCCCTGGACGTGGTGCTGGCCGACGAGGCCGCCGTGCCCGACCGCGAGTCCCTTGCCGATGCCGCGAAGCGGTTCGGTGCCGCGGTCGAGCTGGCCCCCGTGGCCAGGCAGGACGGCTCGCCGAAGCACGACCCGGAGCTGCTGGCCGCCGCGTACGACCGTATTTTTCGGATGCATGGAAGGATCGGCCCATGGCGATGACGCCTGCGGTGAAGGACGAGATCTCCCGCCTGCCCGTCACCCGGACCTGCTGCAGGAAGGCGGAGGTCTCGGCGATCCTTCGGTTCGCGGGCGGGCTGCACCTGGTGAGCGGCCGCATCGTCATCGAGGCGGAGCTGGACACCGGGATCGCTGCCAGACGTCTCCGCAAGGACATCCTGGAGATCTTCGGCCATTCCTCGGACCTCGTGGTGATGGCGCCCGGCGGACTGCGCCGCGGCAGCCGCTACGTGGTCCGCGTCGTGGCCGGCGGTGACCAGCTGGCGCGCCAGACGGGCCTCGTGGACGGCCGCGGACGCCCCATCCGGGGTCTTCCCCCGCAGGTGGTCTCCGGGGCCACCTGCGACGCCGAGGCGGCGTGGCGCGGCGCCTTCCTGGCCCACGGCTCGCTCACCGAACCGGGCCGGTCCTCCTCCCTGGAGGTCACCTGCCCCGGCCCGGAGGCCGCCCTGGCCCTGGTGGGCGCCGCCCGCAGGCTCTCCATCGCCGCGAAGGCGCGCGAGGTGCGCGGAGTGGACCGGGTCGTGGTCCGCGACGGCGACGCGATCGGCGCCCTGCTGACCCGGCTCGGCGCGCACGAGTCGGTGCTGGCCTGGGAGGAGCGGCGGATGCGGCGCGAGGTGCGCGCCACCGCCAACCGCCTCGCCAACTTCGACGACGCCAACCTGCGCCGCTCGGCGCGGGCCGCCGTGGCCGCCGGAGCCCGCGTGCAGCGGGCACTGGAGATCCTCGGCGAGGAGGTCCCCGAGCACCTCGCCGCGGCCGGCCGGCTGCGCATGGAGCACAAGCAGGCCTCCCTGGAGGAGCTGGGAGCGCTCGCCGACCCGCCGCTGACCAAGGACGCGGTCGCCGGCCGGATCAGGCGCCTGCTGGCGATGGCCGACAAGCGGGCCCAGGACCTCGGCATCCCGGGCACCGAGTCGAACCTCGACCTCAGCGAGGAGATGGCCGACAACATGGCCGGTTAGCAGGAAGCCCTACGGCAGAAGGGGCTCGCGCGATCACTCGTGCGGGCCCCTTTGCGGTATGCCCCATTGACATGAGCATGGGCCGGTCTTGAGTCTGGCGTCCGAACCTTTCGTGGCAGCCGACGCCCAGGGGGGCACATGAGTCACCGCGCGAGAGTCGTCCTCGCCGCAAGCGCACTCGTTCTCGGAACCACACTCGCCGCGCTGCCCGCGGCGGCCCAGGCCCGGCCCGGCAGCGCCGGCGCGTCCGGCGCCGAGGAGGTGAGGGTCTACGACGCCGACATCACCAGGGAACAGGTGCCGCTCGTCCTCGCCGCCGGCCAGGACGCCCACGAGCTCACCGAGCGCGCCCCGGAGAACGGGACCGCCCAGGTCGAGCTCTTCCTCACCGGATCCCAGGCCGGCGAGCTCGCCGCCCAGGGCGTCAAGCTCGCCGAGCGCAAGGTCCCGGCGCAGGGCCTGGCCCGGGCCAAGGCCGCCGGCGACGGCGTGTTCCGCCCGTACAGCGGCAAGGGCGGCCTCCAGGAGGAGATCCTGCGCACGGCCCAGCAGAACCCGGCGCTCACCAAGGTCGTCTCCATCGGCAAGACCGTCCAGGGCAAGGACATCCTCGCCCTCAAGGTCAGCAAGAACGCGAAGAAGGCCAGGGACGGCTCCAAGCCCTCCGTGCTGTACATGTCCAACCAGCACGCCCGCGAGTGGATCACCCCCGAGATGACCCGGCGGCTGATGCACCACACCCTCGACAACTACGGCAAGGACCAGCGGATCACGAAGCTGGTGGACTCCAGCGAGCTGTGGTTCCTGCTCAGCGCCAACCCCGACGGCTACGACTACACGCACGCCGCCGAAAGCCAGCGGCTGTGGCGCAAGAACCTGCGCGACAACAACGGAGACGGGAAGATCACCGCCGGCGACGGGGTCGACCTCAACCGCAACTTCGCCTTCAAGTGGGGCTACGACAACGAGGGCTCCTCGCCCCACCAGGCCAGCGAGACCTACCGCGGACCCAAGGCCTCCTCCGAGCCCGAGACCGTCGCCCTCGACGCCTTCGAGAAGCGCATCGGCTTCGACTACGCCGTCAACTACCACTCCGCCGCCGAGCTGATCCTCTACGGCGTGGGCTGGCAGGTGGCCACCCCCACGCCCGACGACGTGGCCTACAAGGCCCTCGCCGGCACCCCCGAGAACCCGGCGGTCCCGGGCTACTACCCGCAGCTGTCCTCGGAGCTCTACACCACCAACGGCGAGGCCGACGGCCACGGCGCCAACGTCAACGGCATCATGATGTTCACGCCGGAGATGACCACCTGCCAGACCGCCTCCGCGAGCGACCCGGACGACCAGTGGAAGCCCGAGGACTGCGCCTCGGGCTTCAACTTCCCGGACGACGAGAAGCTCATCCAGGAGGAGTTCGCCAAGAACGTCCCCTTCGCCCTCGCGGTCGGCGAGAGCGCCGCGCACCCGGACCGCCCGGCGTCCTCCGTCGGCCTGAGCGCGGCCGACTTCACCCTGGACCCCTTCACCACCTCCTACGCGGCCCGCGGCCAGGACCAGGAGGTCGCCGTCACGGCCCGCAAGGCGCTGAAGGACAAGGAGCTCAACTACCGGATCAACGGCGGACGCACCCACGACGAGGACCTCAAGGCCTGGAAGGGCGGCGACGTCTACGGCGGCGAGGACAACAACTGGTTCGACGAGTACCGGGCCGAGGTCGAGGGCGCCCGGCCCGGCGACACGGTCGAGGTCTGGTTCACCGGCCGCGACCGCTCCGGCAAGCAGGTCTCCAGCGAGCACTTCACGTACACGGTGGCCGAGCGGCCACGCGCGGACGTCCTGGTGGTCGCCGAGGAAGGGGCCGCCGCCCAGCACGCCCAGAAGTACGTCGACGCGCTGCGCGCCAACGGACGGTCCGCCGCGGTCTGGGACGTCGCCGTCCAGGGCGTCCCGCACCACCTCGGGGTCCTCTCCCACTTCGGCACGGCCGTCCACTACACGGGAGCCAAGCCGCCCGGCGGGGACACGCAGTTGGCGGTGCGCGACTTCCTGAACGAGGGGGGCAGGCTGATCGAGGCCGGTGAGCTGGCCGGCGGCAACGCCCAGGTCGGCCGCGCCGTGACCAACGACTTCAGCCAGTACTGGCTCGGCGCCTACGGCCGTACGAGCACCCCCGGCGCCACCGGATTCGCCGGCACCGGAGCCCTGCAGGACGCCAAGGGCGGCCTCGGCGACGCCGCGGGCAACCCGCTGAACGCCCCCGGCGCCTACACGGTGACCTCCGACACCCTGGCGCCCGCGCAGTTCCCGCAGTTCAAGAGCGCGCAGGCGGGCCAGTACACCGGGATCACGAACCCGTACGCCCCCTACGCCGGCACCGGGATGGCCTCGGCGCTGCACACCGACAGCGACTGGAAGCGGCTCGTCCGCACCATCGACCTCACCGGCGTCACCGCGGCCGACAAGCCGCAGTTGAAGCTCGCCCTCAACTGGAACACCGAGGAGGGCTACGACCACGCCGCGCTGGAGGCCCGCAGCGCCGGCGGCGACGACTGGACCATGCTGCCGGAGGCCGGCGGCCTGAGCAGTCCGGCCGTCCCGGAGGAGTGCGCGGCCGGGTTCTTCATCAACGGCCACCCGTTCCTGCGCCGCTACCTCACCCTGGACGGCGGCGGTTGCACCCCGCAGGGCACCAGCGGCCAGTGGAACACCTTCACCGGGTCCTCCGGCGGCTGGAAGCAGGTCACCTTCGACCTGAGTGCCTACGCGGGCCGGTCCGTCGAGCTCTCGCTCTCCTACATCACCGACCCGGGCTCGGCCGGACGCGGCGTCTTCGCGGACGAGGCGCGCCTGTCGACCACCGGCGGGGAGCAGGCGGTCGAGGGCTTCGAGACCTCCCTCGGAGCCTGGGCGGCCCAGGGCGCACCTGCCGGAAGTCCCGACGTCGCGGGCGACTGGTCCCGCACGGGAGAGCTCTTCCGGTCCTACGCCTCGGTGACCACGCGTGACACCGTACTTCTGGGCTTCGGCCTGGAACACCTGCCCGCGGCGGCGGACCGCGCCCTACTCGTCGGTAAGGCGCTCCGCTCGCTCAACCGCTGATCAGCGCCACCCTCGACGCTCACCCACAGTGACCGGGACCGAGGTCCCCGAGGCCCGCGCCGGCGCGTCCGGAGCGGGCCTCGCAGGGGATGCCCCGGCGAAGTGGGGGGAGTGTCAGCCCTCGACCGATGTCACCCAAAAGCTCACGGAGAGGTAGGGTCGTAAGCGGTCGGGGACATCCCATTTCAGCTCGCCGGCGCTCTCACCGGCGCACCAACGAGGAGATCGGTTCGTGACGATCCGCGTAGGCATCAACGGTTTTGGCCGCATTGGCCGCAACTACTTCCGGGCCCTCCTGGAGCAGGGAGCGGACATCGAGATCGTCGGTGTCAACGACCTGACTGACAACGCCACCCTGGTGCACCTTCTCAAGTACGACACCATTCTGGGCCGCCTCAAGGCCGAGGTGTCCCACACCGACGACACCATCACCGTCGGCGGCAACACCTTCAAGACCTTCGCCGAGCGCGACCCCGCGAACCTCCCCTGGGGCGAACTGGGCGCCGACATCGTCATCGAGTCGACCGGCATCTTCACGAAGAAGGCCGACGCCGCCAAGCACCTTGCGGCCGGCGCGAAGAAGGTCCTCATCTCGGCTCCGGCCAAGGACGAGGACATCACGATCGTGATGGGCGTCAACCAGGACAAGTACGACGCCGCCAACCACCACGTCATCTCCAACGCGTCCTGCACCACGAACTGCGTGGCGCCGATGGCGAAGGTCCTGGACGAGAACTTCGGCATCGTCAAGGGCATGATGACGACGGTCCACGCCTACACGAACGACCAGCGCATCCTGGACTTCCCGCACTCGGACCTGCGCCGCGCCCGCGCCGCCGCCGAGAACATCATCCCGACCTCCACCGGTGCCGCCAAGGCCACCGCACTGGTCCTCCCGCAGCTCAAGGGCAAGCTGGACGGCATCGCCATGCGCGTCCCGGTCCCGACCGGCTCGGTCACCGACCTCGTGCTGGAGCTCGACCGCGAGGTCACCAAGGACGAGATCAACGCCGCCTTCCAGAAGGCCTCCGAGGGCCAGCTGAAGGGCATCCTCGACTACACCGAGGACGCGATCGTCTCCTCCGACATCGTGAACTGGCCGGCGTCCTGCACCTTCGACTCCTCCCTGACCATGGTCCAGGGCAAGCAGGTCAAGGTCGTCGGCTGGTACGACAACGAGTGGGGATACTCCAACCGCCTCGTGGACCTGACGGTCTTCGTCGGCGGCCAGCTCTGAGTTTCCAGGGCTGACACCACGATGTGAAGCACAGGGTCCGGGCCGCGCGACGATGCGCAGTCCGGACCCTGTAGCTTGCCAGTCGTTCTTCGCCCCCGACACGGGCGCCCAAAGGAGTCAGAAACACATGAAGACGATCGACGAACTGCTCGCCGAAGGCGTCAAGGGCAAGCGGGTCTTCGTCCGCGCGGACCTCAACGTCCCGCTCGCCGAGGGCACCATCACCGACGACGGCCGCATCCGCGCCGTCCAGCCCACGATCGCGAAGCTGGCCGAGGCCGGCGCCCGCGTCATCGTGGCCTCGCACCTGGGCCGCCCCAAGGGCGCCCCGGAGCCGGCCTTCTCGCTCGCGCCGGCCGCCGCGCGCCTCGGTGAACTGCTCGGCACGGACGTCGCGTTCGCCACCGACACCGTGGGCTCCTCCGCCAAGGAGACCGTCGCCGCCCTCACCGACGGCAAGGTCGCCGTCATCGAGAACCTGCGTTTCAACGCCGGCGAGACCTCGAAGGACGACGCCGAGCGCGGCGCCTTCGCGGACCAGCTGGCGGAGCTCGCCGACGTCTACGTCGGCGACGGCTTCGGCGCCGTCCACCGCAAGCACGCCTCGGTCTTCGACCTGCCCGAGCGGCTCCCGCACGCGGCCGGCCAGCTCATCGCCACCGAGGTCGGCGTCCTGAAGAAGCTGACGGACGAGGTCAAGCGCCCCTACGTCGTCGTCCTCGGCGGCGCCAAGGTCTCCGACAAGCTCGCCGTCATCGACGAGCTGCTCGGCAAGGCCGACCGCCTCCTGATCGGCGGCGGCATGGCCTACACCTTCCTCTACGCCAAGGGTTACGAGGTCGGCATCTCCCTGCTCCAGAAGGACCAGGTCGAAAAGGTCAAGGAATACATGGCCCGGGCCGAGTCCACCGGCGTCGAGCTCGTCCTGCCGGTCGACATCCTGGCCTCGACGGACTTCCCCGACCTCAAGGGCAAGACCCCGGCCGAGTACACCACCGTCGACGCGGACAAGATCCCCGCCGACAAGGAGGGTCTGGACATCGGTCCGAAGACCCGCGAGCTGTACGCCTCGAAGATCGCCGACGCGGCGACCGTCTTCTGGAACGGTCCCCTGGGCGTCTTCGAGCACCCCGACTACGCCGGAGGCACCCGCGCGATCGCGCAGGCCCTCGTCGACAGCGACGCGTTCACCGTCGTCGGCGGCGGCGACAGCGCCGCCGCCGTCCGTACGCTGGGCTTCGACGAGAACGCTTTCGGCCACATTTCCACCGGTGGCGGCGCCTCCCTCGAGTACCTCGAGGGCAAGACGCTCCCCGGCCTCGCCGCCCTGGAGGGCTGAACCCGCATGACCACCCGCACCCCGCTCATGGCGGGCAACTGGAAGATGAACCTCAACCACCTCGAGGCCATCGCCCACGTCCAGAAGCTCGCCTTCGCGCTCGCCGACAAGGACTACGACGCCGTCGAGGTCGCGGTCCTGCCGCCCTTCGTCGACCTGCGCTCCGTCCAGACCCTGGTCGACGGCGACAAGCTGAAGATCAAGTACGGCGCCCAGGACATCTCGGCGCACGACTCCGGCGCCTACACCGGCGAGATCTCCGGCCCGATGCTGTCGAAGCTGAAGTGCGCGTACGTGGCCGTCGGCCACAGCGAGCGCCGCCAGTACCACGGCGAGAGCGACGAGATCTGCAACGCCAAGGTCAAGGCCGCCTTCAAGCACGGGATCACCCCGATCCTGTGCGTCGGCGAGGGCCTGGACATCCGCAAGGACGGCCGGCAGGTCCCGTACACGCTCGCCCAGCTCGACGGCGGACTGAAGGACGTCCCGGCCGAGCAGGTCGAGTCCATCGTGATCGCCTACGAGCCCGTCTGGGCCATCGGGACCGGCGAGGTCGCCACCCCCGAGGACGCCCAGGAGGTCTGCGGGGCCATCCGCGGCCGTCTCGCGGAGCTGTACTCGCAGGAGCTGGCCGACAAGGTCCGCATCCAGTACGGCGGCTCCGTGAAGTCCGGGAACATCGCGGCGATCATGGCCCAGCCCGACGTCGACGGCGCCCTGATCGGCGGCGCGGCGCTCGACGCGGACGAGTTCGTCAAGATCGTCCGCTTCCGCGACCAGTGAGTATGCGGTAGGGCCGATCCGTCGTACCCTTGCGGGGGCCAGAGGCTGGACCACCAGCCGCTGGCCCCCGCGCACATCTCGCAAAGCCGGAAAGCCTGAAAAAGCCAGAAAGTAGGAATCAGCCGTGATTATGGGGTTCTCGATCGCCCTGATCGTCTTCAGCGCCCTGCTGATGCTGCTCGTGCTGATGCACAAGGGCAAGGGCGGCGGCCTCTCCGACATGTTCGGCGGCGGTATGCAGTCGTCGGTCGGCGGTTCCTCCGTCGCGGAGCGGAACCTGGACCGCATCACCGTCGTGGTGGGTCTGCTCTGGTTCGCGTGCATCGTCGCGCTCGGCCTGCTGATGAAGTCGAGCAGCTGACCGTTCTCGCCATTCCGGCAGTCCGGTCGGCATCGCCCGACCTATGATGAGGCGGGCGTCCACAGCGCGGAATCAGTAACTCCGCTCACTGGACGTGCGTTGGGCCTTACGTAGACTTGGGCGCTCCGCGGCGGAATTTCCACTCACACTCCGCGGCACCATCACGCAGGGAGTTACGACCGTGGCAAGTGGCAACGCGATCCGTGGTAGCCGGGTCGGAGCGGGGCCGATGGGTGAGGCAGAGCGCGGCGAGTCCGCGCCCCGCCTGCGCATCTCCTTCTGGTGCTCGAACGGGCACGAGACGCAGCCGAGCTTCGCCAGCGACGCGCAGGTGCCGGACACCTGGGACTGCCCGCGCTGCGGGTTCCCGGCCGGCCAGGACCGGGACAACCCGCCCGCGCCGCCGCGCACCGAGCCGTACAAGACGCACCTGGCGTACGTGCGCGAACGGCGCTCGGACGCCGACGGCGAGGCGATCCTCGCCGAGGCGCTCGCCAAGCTCCGGGGCGAGATCTGATACCGCCCGAAGAATGTGACGCGAGGCCCGGCCCCGCAGGAATCTCTCCTGCGGGGCCGGGCCTCTTTGTGTGCGTTGCGCCGCTTCCGATCCCTTAGGTTGGTGATCGGCGGGGCACGACAGGACGGAAGAAGTGGGTTGATGTCCGAGATGAATGCAGGCAGCCGTACGAAGCTGAACCGGATGCCGGAGTGGCTGGCGCTCGGCAAGCACCGGGAGGAGTTCGGCCAGACGCATCTGCGGCAGCTGTTCGGGGAGAATCCCGGCCGTGGCTCCGGCTACACCCTGCGGGTCGGGGACCTGTACATCGACTACTCGAAGCACCTCGTCACCGACGAGACGCTGGAGCTGCTGCGCGAGCTGGCGGCGGCGACGGGCGTGGCCGAGCTGCGCGAGGCCATGTTCCGCGGCGAGAAGATCAACACGACCGAGGACCGGGCGGTCCTGCACACCGCGCTGCGCGCGCCCGCGGACACCGTCGTCGAGGTGGACGGCGAGGACGTCGTCCCCGGCGTGCACGAGGTCCTGGAGAAGATGGCGGCCTTCTCCGAGCAGATCAGGTCGGGGGCCTGGACCGGCTTCACCGGCAAGCGCATCAGGAACGTCGTCAACATCGGCATCGGCGGCTCCGACCTGGGCCCCGCGATGGCCTACGAGGCCCTGCGGGCCTTCGCCGACCGCGGCCTGACCGTGCGCTTCGTGTCCAACGTCGACGGCGCGGACCTGCACGAGGCCGTGCGCGACCTGGACCCCGCCGAGACGCTGTTCATCATCGCCTCCAAGACCTTCACCACCATCGAGACCATCACCAACGCCACCTCGGCGCGCGGCTGGCTGCTCGCGGGACTGGGCGGCGACCAGGCCGCCGTGGCACGGCACTTCGTGGCGCTGTCGACCAACGCGGAGAAGGTCACCGAGTTCGGCATCGACCCGGCCAACATGTTCGGGTTCTGGGACTGGGTCGGCGGGCGCTACTCCTTCGACTCCGCCATCGGGCTCTCCCTGATGATCGCGATCGGTCCGGGCGCCTTCCGGGACCTGCTGGCCGGCTTCCGCCTGATGGACCAGCACTTCCGCACGGCGCCCGCCGAGGAGAACGCCCCGCTCCTGATGGGCCTGTTGGGGATCTGGTACGGAGCCTTCTTCGACGCCCAGTCGCACGCGGTGCTCCCGTACAGCCACTACCTCTCGCGCTTCACCGCGTACTTGCAGCAGCTGGACATGGAGTCCAACGGCAAGTCCGTGGACCGCGACGGCAATCCGGTGGAGTGGCAGACCGGCCCGGTGGTCTGGGGCACGCCCGGCACCAACGGCCAGCACGCCTACTACCAGCTGATCCACCAGGGCACGAAGGTGATCCCCGCGGACTTCATCGGCTTCGCCAAGCCGGTGGCCGAGCTGGAGGCGGCCCCCGCGGCCCAGCACGACCTGCTGATGGCCAACTTCTTCGCGCAGACCCAGGCCCTGGCCTTCGGCAAGACGGCCGACGAGGTCCGCGCGGAAGGGGCGCCGGAGTCGCTGGTCCCGCACAAGACCTTCCACGGCAACCACCCGACGACCACCATCCTGGCCACGGAGCTCACCCCCGGGGTGCTGGGCCAGCTGATCGCGCTGTACGAGCACAAGGTGTTCGTCCAGGGCGCGGTGTGGAACATCGACTCCTTCGACCAGTGGGGCGTCGAGCTCGGCAAGGTCCTCGCCAAGCGCGTCGAGCCGGCACTGACCGAGGGCGCGGACGTGCCCGGTCTGGACGCCTCCACGCAGGAGCTGGTCGCCACCTACCGGAAGCTGCGCGGACGCGGCTGACGCATGCGCGAAGGGCCCGCTCTCCCCGGGGAGAGCGGGCCCTTCGCGTCGGCTCCCGTCAGGAGGAGGCCGGAGGGTACATGCCGGACGGCAGCTTGGCCGCCGCCGCCCGGTCCAGGAGCCACAGGGTGCGCGAGCGCCCGTACGCCTCCGCGGCCGGCGCCTGCACGCCGCCGGCGCCGCCGAGGGCGATGGAGACCGCTCCGGCCTTGTCCTCGCCGGCCGCCAGCAGCCAGACCTCGCGGGCCGCCCGGATGGCCGGGAGGGTCAGCGAGATCCGGGTGGGCGGGGGCTTGGGCGCGCCGTGCACGCCGACCACCGTGCGGTCGGTCTCCCGGGCCGCGGGGT
This sequence comes from Streptomyces erythrochromogenes, assembly GCF_036170895.1. Lineage (NCBI taxonomy): Bacteria > Bacillati > Actinomycetota > Actinomycetes > Kitasatosporales > Streptomycetaceae > Streptomyces > Streptomyces erythrochromogenes. The sequence continues at coordinate 6,170,569 of NZ_CP108036.1, forward strand.
GCTCGGGGAAGAGCGAGGCCACGTGCGTGTCCGGGCCGACGCCCAGCATCAGCACGTCGAAGCGGGGGACCGGACCGTGGTCCTCCGGACCGGCCGCCCGTGCCAGCTCGGCCGCGTACGCGGCGGCCGCCGCGTCCACGTCGGCGCCGTACGGGCCGTCCGAGGCCGGCATGGCGTGCACGCGGGCGGGGTCGACCGGAACGGAGTCCAGGAGGGCCTCACGGGCCTGGGTGTGGTTGCGCTCGGGGTCGTCGGCGGGCACGTACCGCTCGTCGCCCCACCACAGGTCGAGCCGGTGCCAGTCGATCGCGTCGCGGGCCGGGGCGGTGGCCAGCGCGGCGAGGAGGCCGTTGCCGTTGCGTCCTCCGGTGAGGACCACGGACGCGGTGCCCCGGGCCGCCTGGGCGTCCACGATCTTCGTGATGAGCCGGGCCGCGGTGGCCTGGGCCATGAGTTCCTTGTCCCGGTGGACGACGACCTGAGGAGTCGTCATACCCATGTGGTGCCGCCTTCTTGGTAGTTCCGGGGGTGCGCATGCCGCTGCGCGGAGCTTGTCCCCGCCCCGCCCCTTCGCCGTTCCCGGGGCGGAGCCCCGGTTCGGGAAGGGGCGGGGCGGGGGGAGGGCTCCGCGCAGCGGCTCCGCCTACTTGGCCGTGGGCTTCTTCGCCGGCTTGGCCGCCGGCTTCGCGGCCGGGGCCGCCTCGGCCTTGGCGGGGGCCTCGGCCTCGGCCTCGGGCTTCGGCGAAGCCGCCGCCAGTTGGGACACGCCGTACTTCAGCGAAGCCTCGTACGTGTTGTCCGGGTCCAGCCGGCGCAGCTCCTCCGCCAGGAGCTCGGCCGTGTCGCGGCGCTTGAGCGCCACGTTCCGGTCGGGCTGCCCCGGCATGCACAGCGTGGCCAGCCCGCCGTCCGCGCGGTTCAGGACGATGTCGCCGTCCTTGGTCGCCAGGCGTACGGCCGTCAGGCCCGGACCCGCCGACAGCGTGCGGCGGACGGGGACCTGCAGCCGGTCCGCCAGCCACATGGCCAGCAGCTCGCAGCTCGGGTTGTCGGCCTCGCCCTCGACGGTCGCCGAGACGACCGACAGGGCCTGCTGGTCCAGCGCCGCGGCCAGCATGGAACGCCACGGGGTGATCCGGGTCCACGACAGGTCCGTGTCCCCGGGCGCGTACGCACCCGCCCGGGAGCCGAGCGTGCCGACCGGGTTCTCGCAGGAGTACGTGTCCGTGATGCGGCGCTGCCCGAGCGCACCCAGCGGATCGCCCGCCAGGTCCGTGGGAGCACCGTCCGGCCACCAGACGACCACAGGCGCATCCGGAAGGAGCAGCGGGAGAACCACCGACTGGGCGTGGTCGACCAGTTCGCCGTGAAGGCGCAGCACGACCGTCTCACCGCTGCCCGCGTCCGCCCCGACGCGGACTTCCGCGTCGAGCCGGGCGTCACGGCGGCTGCGCGGCGAGCGGCTGGCCCGCTTGATGACGACGACGATCCGCGAGGGGTGTTCGTGGGACGCGTCGTTCGCCGACTTGAGCGCGTCGTACGCGTTCTCCTCGTCGGTCACGATCACCAGCGTGAGGACCATGCCGACGGCCGGCGTGCCGATGTCCCGGCGTGCCTGCACCATCGCGGCATTGATCTTGCTGGAGTTGGTCTCCGTGAGGTCGATCTTCATGGCCGGCGCCAGCTCCGTCCGTCTCGTGCGAGCATCTCGTCCGCCTCGACCGGCCCCCAGGTGCCCGCCGGATACTGCGCGGGCTTGCCGTGCTTGTCCCAGTACTCCTCGATCGGGTCGAGGATGTTCCAGGACAGCTCGACCTCCTGGTGACGGGGGAAGAGGTTCGCGTCGCCGAGGAGCACGTCGAGGATGAGCCGCTCGTACGCCTCGGGGCTCGACTCCGTGAAGGACTCGCCGTAGGCGAAGTCCATCGTGACGTCCCGGACCTCCATGGAGGTGCCCGGAACCTTGGACCCGAAGCGGACCGTCACGCCCTCGTCCGGCTGGACCCGGATGACCAGGGCGTTCTGCCCCAGCTCCTCGGTCGCGCCCGACTCGAACGGCAGGTACGGGGCCCGCTTGAAGACCACCGCGATCTCGGTCACCCGGCGGCCCAGGCGCTTGCCCGTCCGCAGGTAGAAGGGGACGCCCGCCCAGCGGCGGTTGTTGATCTCCAGGCGGATGGCCGCGTAGGTGTCGGTCTTCGACTTGGGGTCGATGCCGTCCTCTTCGAGGTACCCGACGACCTTCTCGCCACCCTGCCAGGCCGCCGCGTACTGGCCGCGCACGGTGTGCTTGCCCAGGTCCTCCGGCAGCTGCACCGCCGTCAGGACCTTGAGCTTCTCCGCCACCAGCGCCTTGGGGTGGAAGGAGCCGGGCTCCTCCATCGCGGTCAGCGCGAGCAGCTGGAGCAGGTGGTTCTGGATGACGTCGCGGGCCGCGCCGATGCCGTCGTAGTAGCCCGCCCGGCCGCCGATGCCGATGTCCTCGGCCATGGTGATCTGCACGTGGTCGACGTACGACCGGTTCCAGATCGGCTCGAACATCGTGTTGGCGAAGCGGAGCGCCAGGATGTTCTGGACGGTCTCCTTGCCGAGGTAGTGGTCGATCCGGAAGACCTCGTCACGCGGGAAGACCTCGTGGACGACCTTGTTGAGCTCCTCGGCGCTCTTCAGGTCGTGGCCGAAGGGCTTCTCGATGACGGCACGCCGCCAGGAGCCCTCCTTCTGCGCCAGACCGTGGTCCTTGAGCTGCTGGACCACCTTGGGGAAGAACTTCGGCGGGACGGACAGGTAGAAGGCGAAGTTGCCCCCCGTGCCCTGCGCCTTGTCGAGCTCGTCGATCGTCGCCTTCAGCGTCTCGAAGGCGGCGTCGTCGTCGAAGTCGCCCTGGACGAAGCGGCAGCCCTGCACCAGCTGCTGCCAGACCTCCTCACGGAAGGGGGTGCGCGAGTGCTCCTTGACCGCCTCGTACACCTCCTGGGCGAAGTCCTCGTGCTCCCACTCCCTGCGGGCGAACCCGATGAGGGAGAAGCCCGGCGGGAGCAGGCCGCGGTTGGCCAGGTCGTAGACGGCAGGCATCAGCTTCTTGCGCGACAGGTCACCCGTAACGCCGAAAATGACCAGGCCGGACGGCCCCGCGATGCGCGGGAGCCGCCGGTCCTGTGCGTCACGAAGCGGGTTCGCTCCGTTTACAGACAAAGTGGTCAGGCCTCCGTGGGGGCGAGGCGCTGCAGCTCCGCCTCGGTCGACTTCAGCAGGTCGTTCCAGGACGCCTCGAACTTCTCGACGCCCTCGTCCTCGAGCAGCTGCACCACATCGTCGTACGAGATGCCCAGCTTCGCGACCGCATCCAGCTCCGCGCGGGCCTGCTCGTAGGTGCCGCGCACGGTGTCACCCGTGATCTGCCCGTGGTCCGCGGCGGCCTCCAGCGTGGCCTCCGGCATGGTGTTCACCGTGTTCGGGGCGACCAGGTCGTCCACGTACAGGGTGTCCTTGTACGACGGGTCCTTGACGCCCGTCGAGGCCCACAGCGCACGCTGCTTGTTGGCTCCGGCGCGCTCCAGGGCGGTCCAGCGGTCCGAGGAGAAGACCTCCTCGTAGGCCTCGTAGGCCAGACGGGCGTTGGCGAGCGCCGCCTTGCCCTTCAGGGCCTTCGCCTCGTCGGTGCCGACGGCGTCCAGGCGCTTGTCGATCTCGGTGTCCACGCGGGACACGAAGAAGGAGGCGACCGAGTGGATCAGGGAGAGGTCCAGGCCGGCGGCCTTGGCCTTCTCCAGACCCGCCAGGTACGCGTCCATGACCTCGCGGTAGCGCTCCAGCGAGAAGATCAGCGTGACGTTGACGCTGATGCCCTTGCCGATGACCTCGGTGATCGCCGGCAGGCCGGCCTTCGTCGCCGGGATCTTGATGAGCGTGTTCGGCCGGTCCACCAGCCAGGCGAGCTGCTTGGCCTCGGCGACCGTCGCCGCCGTGTTGTGGGCCAGACGGGGGTCGACCTCGATCGAGACGCGGCCGTCCTGGCCGTCGGTGCGGTCGTAGACGGGGCGCAGGATGTCGGCGGCGTCCCTGACGTCCGCCGTCGTGATCATGCGCAGCGCCTCCTCGACGGTGACCTTGCGGGTCGCGAGGTCGGTGAGCTGCTGCTCGTAGCCCTCGCCGCCGCTGATCGCCTTCTGGAAGATCGCCGGGTTGGTGGTGACACCGACCACGTGCGACTGGTCGATGAGCTCGGCCAGGTTGCCGGACGTGATGCGCTTGCGGGACAGGTCGTCCAGCCAGATCGCCACGCCTTCGTCGGAGAGGCGCTTGAGTGCGTCTGTCATGGGAATTGCATCTCCTACTGGTGTAGTACGGGCGTCAGCGCGCGGCGGCGGCGAGGGAGTCGCGGGCGGCGGCGGCGACGGCCTCCGGCGTGAATCCGAACTCGCGGAACAGCACCTTCGCGTCGGCCGAGGCACCGAAGTGCTCCAGCGACACGATCCGGCCCGCGTCACCGACGTAGCGGTGCCAGGTCAGGCCGATGCCCGCCTCGACCGCGACCCGGGCCTTGACGGAGGGCGGCAGGACGCTGTCCTTGTAATCCTGGTCCTGCTCCTCGAACCACTCGACGGACGGCATCGAGACCACGCGGGTCGGGATGCCGGCGGCCTGGAGCTGCTCGCGCGCCTCGACGGCCACGTGCACCTCGGAACCGGTGCCGATGAGGACGACCTGGGCGTCGCCGCCGTCGGCCTCGAACAGCACGTAGCCGCCCTTGACGGTGTTCTCGTTGGGCTCGTACGTCGGCACGCCCTGGCGGGTGAGGGCCAGACCGTGCGGGGTGCCCTTGCCGAACACCTTGGTGTGGCGCTTGAGGATCTCGCGCCAGGCGATCGCGGTCTCGTTCGCGTCGGCCGGGCGGACGATGGTCAGGCCCGGGATGGCGCGCAGCGAGGCGAGGTGCTCGACCGGCTGGTGGGTCGGACCGTCCTCGCCGAGGCCGATGGAGTCGTGCGTCCACACGAAGGTCACCGGCAGGTGCATCAGGGCGGACAGGCGCACGGCGTTGCGCATGTAGTCGGAGAACACCAGGAAGGTGCCGCCGTAGATACGGGTGTGGCCGTGCAGGGCGATGCCGTTCATGGCCGCGGCCATGGCGTGCTCGCGGATGCCGAAGTGGATGGTGCGGCCGTACGGGTCGGCCTCCGGCAGCGGGTTGCCCACCGGCAGGAACGAGGAGTCCTTGTCGATGGTGGTGTTGTTGGAGCCGGCCAGGTCGGCCGAGCCGCCCCACAGCTCCGGGATGACCGCGCCGAGCGCCTGCAGGACCTTGCCGGAGGCGGCGCGGGTGGCGACGCCCTTGCCGGCCTCGAAGACGGGGAGCTCGTCCTCCCAGCCGGCGGGCAGCTCGTTGGCGTTGATGCGGTCGAACTCGGCGGCGCGCTCGGGGTTGGCGGTGCGCCAGGCGGAGAAGTCCTTCTCCCACGCGGCCTTGGCCTCGCGGCCCCGGTCCAGCGCCTTGCGGGTGTGGGCGATGACCTCGTCGGCGACCTCGAAGGTCTGCTCCGGGTCGAAGCCGAGCACGCGCTTGGTGGCCGCGACCTCGTCGTCGCCGAGCGCCGAGCCGTGGGCGGCCTCGGTGTTCTGGGCGTGCGGGGCGGGCCAGGCGATGATCGAGCGGGCCGCGATGAAGGACGGGCGGTCCGTGACGGCCTTGGCGGCCTGCAGCGCGGCGAACAGCGCCCTCGGGTCGAGGTCGCCGTTCTCCTGCTGCTCGACGCGCTGGACGTGCCAGCCGTACGCCTCGTAGCGCTTCATGGTGTCCTCGGAGACGGCCGTCTCCGTGTCACCTTCGATGGAGATGTGGTTGTCGTCCCACAGCAGGACGAGGTTGCCCAGCTTCTGGTGGCCGGCGAGGGCGGACGCCTCGTGGGAGATGCCCTCCTGCAGGCAGCCGTCGCCCGCGATCGCGTAGACCATGTGGTCGAACGGGGAGGTGCCCGGGGCGGCCTGCGGGTCGAAGAGACCGCGCTCGTAGCGGGCGGCCATGGCCATGCCCACCGCGTTGGCGACACCCTGGCCGAGGGGGCCGGTGGTGGTCTCGACACCGGTCGTGTGGCCGTACTCCGGGTGGCCGGGGGTCTTGGAACCCCAGGTGCGGAACGACTTCAGGTCGTCCAGTTCGAGCCCGAACCCGCCCAGGTACAGCTGGGTGTAGAGGGTCAGGGACGAGTGCCCCGCGGAGAGCACGAAACGGTCGCGGCCCACCCACTCGGGGTCCGCCGGGTCGTGCCGCATCACCTTCTGGAAGAGGGTGTACGCGGCGGGGGCCAGGCTCATCGCCGTACCGGGGTGGCCGTTTCCGACCTTCTGGACCGCGTCGGCGGCCAGGACGCGGGCGGTGTCGACGGCCCGCTGGTCAAGTTCGGTCCACTCGAGCTCTGTGGTGGTCGGCTTGGTGCTCACCGTGGGTCAGGGCTCCTCTCCACATGTTTGTATCCCGGTGACGAACGGTGCACCGGCGATTCCGAGCCTACCCCTGCAACGGCGTGCAGCTATTCGAGTGCAGGCGGTCCGTCATCGCGGCGCCGACCCGCGTTCACCCGGCCACGGGGCGGGGCGGGCCCCGTCCCCCGTATGTATGCACGGTCCGATCGGCCCAACACGAGGCGACCCCGGCGCGGGGCGACGTAAGCGCAACGTCTACAGTGGCGTGGTACGCGCAAGCCTTAACCGGGCCTTCATGTTGTGAACGGCCCGAGTCGGAGCTTGCTGGATTCTCTCTCAGGGGTGTGCGTGACGGCCGTCGAATCCCGTCCAGCGGGGGTGCTCGGGACGAGCCCCGGTCACCGGCCGTTCGGGACCCGCGTCATGGCTTTCGTGGCATTGACCAAGCCGCGGATCATCGAACTTCTGCTGATCACCACAGTGCCGGTCATGTTCCTCGCGGAGCAGGGCGTGCCGTCGCTGTGGCTGGTCCTGGTGACCTGCGTCGGCGGTTACCTGTCCGCAGGCGGCGCCAACGCGCTGAACATGTACATCGACCGCGACATCGACGCGCTGATGGACCGCACCTCCCAGCGTCCGCTGGTGACCGGCATGGTCAGCCCGCGGGAGTGCCTGGTCTTCGGCATCACGCTCGGCGTGGTCTCCACCCTGTTCTTCGGCCTGCTCGTCAACTGGCTGTCGGCCGCGCTCTCGCTCGGCGCGCTCCTCTTCTACGTGGTCGTCTACACGATGCTGCTGAAGCGGCGCACGACCCAGAACATCGTCTGGGGCGGCATCGCGGGCTGCATGCCGGTGCTCATCGGCTGGTCCGCGGTCCGCAACGAGGTCTCCTGGGCCGCCGTCATCCTCTTCCTCGTCATCTTCTTCTGGACGCCGCCGCACTACTGGCCGCTGTCGATGAAGGTGGCCGACGACTACGCGCGGGTCGGCGTGCCGATGCTCCCGGTCGTGGCCGGCAACAAGGTCGTGGCGCGCCAGATCGTCCTCTACAGCTGGGTCATGGTCGGCGTCTCGCTGCTGCTGACCCCGCTGGGGTACACCGGCTGGTTCTACACCTCGGTCGCGCTGCTGGCCGGCGGCTGGTGGCTGTGGGAGGCGCACGCGCTGCACGCGCGGGCCAAGTCGGGCGTGACGGGCGCGAAGCTCAAGGAGATGCGCCTGTTCCACTGGTCGATCACCTATGTGTCGCTGCTGTTCGTGGCAGTGGCCGTGGATCCCTTCCTCCGTTGATTACTCGCCGGTAGCATGGCTTCCATGGGAGACACCGCAGACACCGCGGCCGCCGCAGGCGCCGCGGACAAGAAGCAGGACCGTACGGCCGCGAAGCTGGCCAAGCAGATCGGCGCCTTCGCCAAGCAGCACGGCGGCGCCGAGGGCCAGCTCGCCCACATCGGCCAGGCCGGCACCCGCATCGTGCTCGTGGGCACGGACGGCGGCTGGGGCGACCTGGTGGCCCCGACCTTCGCGGTGGCGCAGCTGGCCGCGGAGAAGGCCGGGCTGACCCTCCACGAGGAGTTCGACGGGGAGTTCGCCGCGCGGGTGCGGACCGGCCCGTACGAGTGGTCGCGGATGGCCGGCATCCAGCTCGGCGGGTCCGAGAACCCGGCGGCCTGACCGCCCCCGGACCCCCTCCGGGGGCCGGTGCGCGGGCTCGGTCAACAGCCCGAGCAACACCTCACACCCCGCTCACCCGTTAGGACGTGTGGAAGCGCCTTCCCCACGTCCGCAACGGGATGCCCGGATGATCGAAACGCCGCCTCTGGTGGACCAGTACTGCCACGGAGTCCTCCGTGCGGAGCTGGGACTGGGCACCTTCGAGGCCCAGCTGATCCACTCGGCCGGCCCGCCCGCCGCGGGCACCACCTTCTTCGACACCCAGACCGGTTTCGCGGTCCGCCGCTGGTGCCCGCCGCTGCTGGGGCTGGAGCCGCACGCCGCCCCCGCCCGCTATCTGGCCCGGCGCCGCGAGCTGGGCCCGGCCGAGTCCGCGAGGCGGCTGCTGCGGGGGTCCGAAGTCGCCGCCTATCTGGTCGACACCGGTCTGACGGGGGACCTCACCGCCCCCAAGGAACTTGCGCTCGCCGCCGACGCCGAGGCCTTCGAGACGGTCCGGCTGGAGCTACTGGCCGAGCAGGCCGCCGACACCTCCGGGACGGTGGCCGCCTTCCTCGCCAATCTCGCCGAGGCCGTCCACCACGCGGCCGCCGGCGCTGCGGCCTTCGCCTGCGCGACGGTCCCGGGCCGCGAGGACGGCACGGTCTTCGATCCCGATCCGCCCGGCCCGGGCGAGGTGCGCGGGGCGGCCGGACGCTGGCTGGCCGGGCGGCCGCGCGGGGGAGCCGTACGGGACCCGGTGCTCCTGCGGCACCTGCTCTGGAGCGCGGTGGCCTCCGGGCTGCCGCTCCAGCTGCACACGGGTACGGGGGATCCCGCGGCGCTGACCGGATTCGTGCGGGCCACGGAGGGGCTCGGCACACGGCTGGTGCTGCTCGGCGGGTATCCGTACCACCGGCACACGGCGCGGCTCGCGGAGGCCTTCCCGCACGTCTACGCCGACGCCGGCGCGGGCCTCGGGCGGACCGGGGCGCGGGCGGCGGCGGTCCTGGCCGAGCTGCTGGAGCTCGCGCCGTTCGGGAAGCTGCTGTTCTCCAGCGGGGGAGGGCGGCTGCCCGAACTGCACGCGGTGGGCGCCCTGGTGTTCCGGGAGGCGCTGGCCCGGGTGCTGGGCGGCTGGGTCGCCGAGGGGTCCTGGTCCTGGCGGGACGCGGACCGGGTGGCGGCCATGGTCGCGGCGGGCAACGCCCGCCGCGTCTACCGGCTGGACCGGCCGTGAGGGCCGGTCCCGGGCGGCCGGCCCGGCCGGCTCAGACGGAGGAGAGCTGGGCGTCGCCCGGCGCGGGGATCCCCGCCTCCTCGGACGGCCGCTCGCGCAGGCTCAGCGCGAGCCGGAGCACGGCGATCCACACCAGGCAGGAGCCGAGCATGTGCGCGGCGACCAGGACCTCGGGCACGTCGGTGAAGAACTGCACGTAGCCGATGCCGCCCTGGGCGAGCAGTACGAGCAGCAGGTCGCGGGCGCGGGCCCGGGTGTCGACGGGGGCGTCGACCACCCGCAGCACCAGCCACATCGCGACGGCCAGCGCGCAGACCACCCAGGCGGCGATCGCGTGCACGTGCGCGGTGGCCTCCCAGTCGAACGGCATCCGCTTGATCTCGCTGCTGTCACCGGCGTGCGGGCCGGATCCGGTGACCACCGTCCCCGCGGCGATCAGGACGAGCGTGGTGGAGATCAGCGCCCACGACAGCTTGCGCACCGGGCCGGGGACGCGCGGGCGGGGGGCGGTGTCGCCCTCGCCGGCGCGCTGCCAGGTGATGGTCGTCACGGCGATCAGCGCGGTGGCGAGCAGGAAGTGCCCGGCCACGCTGTAGGGGTTGAGACCCGTCATGACGGTGATGCCGCCGAGCACGGCGTTGCACATGACGATCGCGAACTGGACCCAGCCGAGCTTCGTGAGCGAGTGGCGCCAGGGCTCGGCCGACCGGGCCGCGACGATCACCCAGCCGACGGCGGCGCTGAGCACGTACGTCAGCATCCGGTTGCCGAACTCGATGGCGCCGTGGAGCCCCTGCTCCTGCGTCACGATCAGGCTGTCGTCGGTGCACTTGGGCCAGGTGTCGCAGCCGAGACCGGACCCGGTCAGCCGCACCGCGCCGCCGGTGACGACGATGGCCACGCTCATGACGAGCGCGGCGAGCGCGGCCCGCCGGACGATCCGGGGTGACGGAGTCCAGCGGCTGGCGATGTATGCGAGGGGGTTCAACACGCCCCATATCGTAGGCGACCCCTTGTGCAAACTTTCACGAGGGGGTGGGGGGTGGTGCGTCGGGCCCGGCGAGCAGCCGGAACACGGCCCCGGCGGGGTCGCCCTCCTCGTGCCACCAGAGCAGGACGCGCCAGTGCGCGGCGTCGCCCGGACAGTCCGGCGAGCTCGTGAAGCCGCGCACTAATTCGGCCGCTACGTCCTCTGCCGTCCGGTTCCTCACTTCTGTGGCGCTGTGCCAGGGATGGGCGAGCGCGTTCCACAGTCCGTCGGGGTCGCGCACGTCGAAGCGCCACACCGCGAGCCACGGGGTGACCTCCAGCATCGTGCGCACCTGTTCGGCGCCGAGGTGCAGCCGGGCCGCGATCTCGGTCTCCTCCACCGACCGGATGCGGGCGGCCACCACGGCCCGGGGCAGCAGGCGTTCGGGCAGCAGCCCCCGCGTGCGCAGGCCGACCAGTTCGTCGAAGGCCAGGTAGCGCAGGCGCAGTTCCAGCTGGCGGCCGATGTGGTCGAGGGCCTCCTCGGCGGCCTCGGCCTCCTCCGCGGCGGGAACGGCCAGCAGCAGCTGCCGGAAGTCGGACTCCGCGTCCACGGCCCAGGCCACCGCGTCCTCGGTGAAACCCAGCTCGGCGAGGCGGTCCCCGAGGAACACCTTGGCCTGGGCGAGGCCCCGCCGGTTGACGGGATCCCGCTGGTCCAGTCCCGCCCACACCTCCACCGCGGTACGGGTCAGATCCCGGGCGCGCTCACCGGCGGCCCGCTCCATGGCGCTGGGGCCCCCGCCCGCGGCCATGCCCAGCGGGTGCCTGGGCAGCCGGTCCGCGTCGCTCAGCGGCCAGGCCAGCCACACCCCGTGGTTGATCAGCCCGCGGGCGTACCAGCGGGCGTACTCCGGGGTGTGCCGGGCGGCGCGCTCGGAGCTGCGCAGGCCCTCCTCGATGGTGGCCAGGGCGCTCGCGCGGTCCCCCGCGGCGAACCGCAGGGCGGCGCGGTCGGCGAGGCGCAGCCCGAGCAGGGCGGTGCACTCGGGGTCGTCGTCAAGCGTGCGCAGGGCGCCGATCAGCTCGTCGAGGAGCCGTTCGTGCTCCGCCGGCTCCGCCTGCGCGGCCCCCGCCCGCACCCGCGCCCATCGGTCGTCCAGCCGAAGTACGGCCTCCCGCTGCACCATGTCCGCCCCCCGGCTTCATGTGTGGAGGCGCCCATCCTCGCGGCTTCGCCGTCGCGAGGGAAAGGGTTTCATTCCCAGCGGAAGAGCCGCGCGGCGGCGCCCAGACCGAGCACGGCCCAGGCCGCGAGGAGGGCGGCGTCGCCCCACGGCAGCGCCGCTCCCTGCTGGAGCACCTCGCGCAGACCGTCGGACAGGGCCGAGATGGGCAGCAGCCCCAGGACGGACTGGACGCCGCCGGGGAACTTCTCCATCGGCACGATCACCCCGCCGCCGACCAGCAGCAGCAGGAAGACCAGGTTGGCGGCGGCCAGGGTGGCCTCGGCCTTGAGCGTGCCCGCCATCAGCAGCCCGAGCCCCGAGAAGGCGGCGGTGCCCAGCAGGACCAGCGCGGCGACCGACAGCGGGTTCCCCTGCGGGGACCAGCCCAGCGCGAGGGCGATCGCCGTCAGAAGGGCGATCTGCAGCACCTCGGTGACCAGCACGGAGAGGGTCTTGGCGGCCATCAGCGCCCAGCGCGGCAGCGGGGAGGCCCCGAGCCGCTTGAGGACCCCGTAGCGGCGGTCGAAGCCGGTGGCGATGGCCTGGCCGGTGAAGGCGGTGGACATCACGGCGAGGGCGAGGATGCCGGGGGCGAGGAAGTCCACCGGCTTCCCGGCGCCCGTGTCGACGATGTCGACGGCGGAGAACAGCACCAGGAGCAGCGCCGGGATGATCACGGTCAGCAGCAGCTGCTCGCCGTTGCGCAGCAGCATCCGGGTCTCCAGCGCCGTCTGCGCGAGGATCATGCGGGACACGGGCGCGGCCCCCGGGCGGGGGGTGAACGTACCGGCGCTCATGCGCGCAGCTCCTTACCGGTCAGTTCGAGGAAGACGTCTTCGAGGGTGTGCCGCTCCACCGAGAGGCTGTCCGGCATCACGCCGTTCTGCGCGCACCAGGAGGCGACGGTGGCCAGCAGCTGCGGGTCGACCTCGCCGGTCAACCGGTAGACGCCGGCGACGACCTCGGCCGCCTGGGTGCCGTCGGGCAGCGCCTTCAGCAGCGAGGCGAGGTCGAGGGAGGGGCGGCCGGTGAAGCGCAGGGTGTTCTCGGCGCCGCCCCGGCACAGCTGCTCGGGGCTGCCGTGGGCGATGACCCGGCCCGCGTCCACGATGGCCACCTCGTCCGCGAGCTGCTCGGCCTCGTCCATGTGGTGCGTGGTGAGGACGACGGTGACCCCGTCCGCGCGCAGTTCCCGTACAAGGTCCCAGGTGGCGCGGCGGGCCTGCGGGTCCAGGCCGGCGGTGGGCTCGTCGAGGAAGACCATCTCGGGGCGGCCCACGACGGCCATGGCCAGGGCGAGGCGCTGCTGCTGGCCGCCGGAGAGCCGGCGGTAGGGGGTGCGGCCGCAGCTGCCCAGTCCGAGGCGTTCCACCAGGACCTCGGGGTCGAGCGGGTCGGCGTACAGCTTGGCCATGTGGCGCAGCATCTCGACGGCGCGGGCCCCGGAGTAGACGCCTCCGGACTGGAGCATCACACCGATCCGCGGGCGCAGCGCCTCGGCCTGGGCGACCGGGTCGAGGCCGAGGACGCGGACGGTGCCGGCGTCGGGGCGGTGGTAGCCCTCGCAGGTCTCGACCGTGGTCGTCTTGCCCGCGCCGTTGGGACCGAGGACCGCGGTGACGGAGGCCCTGCGGACGGTGAGGTCCAGTCCGTCCACCGCCGTCTTGGCGCCGTACCGCTTCACCAGTCCGCGGATCTCCACGGCGGGGTCGTTGCTCATGGTGGGTGAGTCTACGGAGCCGCGGGAAGGGCCTCGGGTGCCGGGTGGCCGGGAGCCGGGCCCCCGAAATGGGGAGCGGCAGGGGTCCGGGCACCTGGGATTCGAACGCCAGGTAGCGAAAATGGCTTTTTTCAGTCCGGTGGGCCCGTACGGCCCATCCGGTTTCGGTGATCTTTTCGAGAAGTCGATGTTCGCGGCGCCTGGAACCACCGCGGGTGCATCAGCGCTGGTGGGAGCCGTCCGGCGGGCTCTGAAATGCATTCGGGGGGTTAGCGGAGCGGCCCCCTCCGAATAACTCTCCGTAGACAAATAAGGTAACCCTTAGTGATGGAGGCCACCAGGCGTGGCGTCCGTCACGGCTTGTCCGGGCTCGGTTAATTACGCAACAATGGCGTTGTGAAATACGGCGAACGGCAGAACGAGGCCCCCCAGGGGGAGCTCACCACCGGGGAGCGGTCAACCCGCGACCGGGTGGCGCGCTCCATCCTGGACCACGGTCCGTCCACCGTCGCCGACCTCGCCCAGCGCCTCGGCCTCACCCAGGCCGCCGTCCGCCGCCACCTCGACACGCTCGTCGCCGACGACGTGGTCGAAGCCCGTGAGCAGCGCGTGTACGGAGCGCGGACCCGAGGTCGGCCCGCCAAGGTCTTCGCGCTCACCGACTGCGGTCGCGACGCCTTCGACCAGTCCTACGACACGCTCGCCGCGGACGCCCTGCGCTGGATCGCGCAGTCCGTCGGCGGCGGCGAGCAGGGCGAGGCGGCCGTCGCCGCCTTCGCCAGGGCGCGGATGGAGTCGCAGGCGCAGACCTACCGGGAGGCCGTCGAGGCGGCCGCCCCCGAGGGCCGCGCGGAGGCCCTTGCCAAGGCGTTGACGCAGGACGGGTACGCTGCTACGGCGAAGAGCGCTCCCGGTCCGCACAGCGGTGAACAGCTCTGCCAGCACCACTGCCCGGTCGCCCACGTGGCCGAGCAGTTCCCGCAGCTCTGCGAGGCGGAGACCGAGGTCTTCTCCCGTCTGCTCGGGACGCACGTGCAGCGCCTCGCCACGATCGCCCACGGCGACGGAGTGTGCACGACGTTCATTCCGCGAAGCGCGGGCACCACACAGACCGACACATCAGTATCTGCAAGTACGGCCGGGAGGAACCCCGCATGACCACGGAGACTGCTCACCCTGAGCTCGATGGCCTGGGCACCTATGAATACGGCTGGGCCGACTCCGACGCGGCCGGTGCCGCTGCCAAGCGGGGTCTGTCCGAGGACGTCGTCCGCGACATCTCGGCGAAGAAGTCCGAGCCGGAGTGGATGCTGAACCTCCGCCTCAAGGGCCTCAAGCTCTTCGATCGCAAGCCCATGCCGATGTGGGGCTCCGACCTCTCGGGCATCGACTTCAACAACATCAAGTACTTCGTGCGCTCCACCGAGAAGCAGGCCGCTTCCTGGGAGGAACTGCCCGAGGACATCAAGAACACGTACGACAAGCTCGGCATCCCGGAGGCGGAGAAGCAGCGCCTCGTCGCCGGTGTCGCGGCCCAGTACGAGTCCGAGGTCGTCTACCACCAGATCCGTGAGGACCTGGAGGAGCAGGGCGTGATCTTCCTCGACACGGACACCGCGCTCAAGGAGCACCCGGAGCTCTTCCAGGAGTACTTCGGCACGGTCATCCCGGTCGGCGACAACAAGTTCGCGTCGCTGAACACCGCGGTGTGGTCCGGCGGCTCCTTCATCTACGTCCCCAAGGGTGTCCACGTGGACATCCCGCTCCAGGCCTACTTCCGCATCAACACGGAGAACATGGGCCAGTTCGAGCGGACGCTGATCATCGTCGACGAGGACGCCTACGTCCACTACGTCGAGGGCTGCACCGCCCCGATCTACTCCTCGGACTCGCTGCACAGCGCCGTCGTCGAGATCATCGTCAAGAAGGGCGGCCGCTGCCGCTACACGACGATCCAGAACTGGTCGAACAACGTCTACAACCTGGTCACCAAGCGCGCCGTGGCGTACGAGGGCGCGACCATGGAGTGGATCGACGGCAACATCGGTTCCAAGGTCACCATGAAGTACCCGGCCGTCTACCTGATGGGCGAGCACGCCAAGGGCGAGACCCTGTCCATCGCCTTCGCGGGCGAGGGCCAGCACCAGGACGCCGGATCCAAGATGGTCCACATGGCGCCGAACACCTCCTCGAACATCGTCTCCAAGTCGGTGGCCCGTGGCGGTGGCCGCACCTCCTACCGCGGTCTGGTCGAGATCGGCGAGGGCGCCTCCGGCTCCAAGTCCAACGTCCTGTGCGACGCGCTGCTCGTGGACACGATCTCCCGCTCGGACACGTACCCGTACGTGGACGTCCGCGAGGACGACGTGACGATGGGCCACGAGGCCACCGTCTCCAAGGTCTCCGACGACCAGCTCTTCTACCTGATGCAGCGCGGCCTCACCGAGTTCGAGGCCATGGCCATGATCGTGCGCGGCTTCGTCGAGCCGATCGCGAAGGAGCTGCCCATGGAGTACGCGCTGGAGCTCAACCGGCTGATCGAGCTGCAGATGGAGGGTTCGGTCGGCTAGTCCGACCGCCCCGCCCGCAGCAATCCACAGACGCAGACCTGCTTCTTTTAAGAGAGCGAGCAAGACGACAGCCATGGCTGAGGCTCAGAACATTCCGGCGGGCTCCACCACCGCCGGCGCGATCGCGGTGGCCGCCGAGTCCACCGTCGCCACCCGGATGAGCGCGCCCCCGTCCTTCGACGTGGCCGACTTCCCGGTCCCGCACGGCCGCGAGGAGGAGTGGCGCTTCACGCCGCTCGCCCGCCTCAAGGGCCTGCACGACGGCACCGCTGTCGCGGACGGCACCATGAAGGCCCAGATCGACGCGCCCGAGGGCGTGACCGTCGAGTCCGTGGAGCGCGGCGACGAGCGGATCGGCAAGGCCGGCACCCCCGTCGACCGGGTCGCCGCACAGGCGTTCTCCTCCTTCGCCAAGGCCACGGTCATCACCGTGCCCAAGGAGACCGTGCTCGCCGAGCCCATCCGGGTCGCCCTGCACGGCGAGGGCGGCACGACCTTCGGTCACACCGTCTTCGACGTGAAGCCCTTCGCCGAGGCGATCATCGTGATCGACCACACCGGTGACGGCGTGCGCGCCGCCAACGTCGACATCCTCGTCGGCGACGGCGCCAAGGTGACCTTCGTGTCCGTCCAGGACTGGGACGACACCGCGGTCCACACCTCGCAGCACAACGCCCTCGTCGGCCGCGACGCCGGCTTCAAGTCCGTCGTCGTCACCTTCGGCGGCGACCTCGTCCGCCTGCACCCGCGCGTCACCTACGCGGGCCCCGGCGGCGAGGCCGAGATGCTCGGCGTGTACTTCACCGACGCCGGCCAGCACCAGGAGCACCGCCTCCTGGTCACGCACGACGCCCCGCACTGCAAGTCGAACGTGGTCTACAAGGGCGCGCTGCAGGGCCAGGACGCCCACGCCGTCTGGATCGGCGACGTGCTCATCGAGAAGAGCGCCGAGGGCACCGACACGTACGAGATGAACCGCAACCTCGTCCTCACGGACGGCGCGCGGGTCGACTCCGTGCCGAACCTGGAGATCGAGACCGGCGAGATCGTCGGCGCCGGCCACGCCTCCGCGACCGGCCGCTTCGACGACGAGCAGCTCTTCTACCTGCAGGCCCGCGGCATCCCGGCCGACGAGGCCCGCCGCCTGGTCGTCCGCGGCTTCTTCGCCGAGCTCGTCCAGCAGATCGGTGTCGACGACATCGAGGAGCGCCTGATCACCAAGATCGAGGCCGAGCTCCAGGGTTCCGTCTGATGAATTACGTCAAGGCCTGTGCGCTGAGCGAGCTGGAGGAGAACACCCCCAAGCGGGTGGAACTCGACGGCACGCCGGTGTCCATCGTCTCCACCGACGGGGAGGTGTTCGCGATCAACGACATCTGCTCGCACGCGAACGTCTCGCTCTCGGAGGGCGAGGTCGAGGACTGCATGATCGAGTGCTGGCTGCACGGGTCGGCCTTCGACCTGCGCACCGGCAAGCCCTCCGGTCTGCCCGCGACGCGCCCCGTTCCCGTATACCCCGTAAAGATCGAAGGGGACGACGTGCTCGTCTCCCTCACCCAGGAGTCCTGAGGTATCCATGGCAACGCTTGAAATCCACGACCTGCACGTCTCCGTCGAGGCCGAGAACGGCGCCCGCGAGATCCTCAAGGGCGTCGACCTCACCGTCAAGCAGGGTGAGACGCACGCCATCATGGGTCCGAACGGCTCCGGCAAGTCCACCCTGGCGTACTCGCTGGCCGGTCACCCGAAGTACACGATCACCCGTGGCACCGTGACCCTCGACGGCGAGGACGTCCTCGAGATGTCCGTCGACGAGCGCGCCCGCGCCGGCGTCTTCCTCGCGATGCAGTACCCGGTCGAGGTCCCCGGTGTCTCGGTCTCCAACTTCCTGCGCACCTCCGCCACCGCCATCCGCGGCGAGGCCCCCAAGCTGCGCACCTGGGTGAAGGAGGTCAAGTCCGCGATGGAGCAGCTCCAGATGGACCCGGCCTTCGCCGAGCGCAACGTCAACGAGGGCTTCTCCGGCGGTGAGAAGAAGCGCCACGAGATCCTGCAGCTGGAGCTCCTGAAGCCGAAGATCGCGATCCTCGACGAGACCGACTCCGGTCTCGACGTCGACGCCCTGCGCCAGGTCTCCGAGGGCGTCAACCGCGTCCGCGCGACCGGCGAGGTCGGCACGCTGCTGATCACGCACTACACGCGGATCCTCCGCTACATCAAGCCCGACTTCGTCCACGTCTTCTCCGAGGGCCGCATCGCCGAGTCCGGTGGCGCCGAACTCGCCGACAAGCTGGAGGCCGAAGGCTACGAGTCGTACAGCACGAAGGGTGGCGCGACCGCGTGACACAGTTGCCTGGCCTCCTCGACATCGAGGCGATCCGAAAGGACTTCCCCCTTCTGGATCGTGTGGTCCACGACGGGAAGAAGATCGTTTACCTGGACAACGCGGCGACCTCGCAGAAGCCGCGCCAGGTGCTCGACGCGCTGAACGAGTACTACGAGCAGCACAACGCCAACGTCCACCGTGGCGTGCACGTGCTCGCCGAGGAGGCCACGGCGCTGTACGAGGGCGCCCGCGACAAGGTCGCCGCCTTCATCAACGCGCCGAGCCGCGACGAGGTGATCTTCACCAAGAACGCCTCGGAGTCGCTCAACCTCGTCGCGAACATGCTCGGCTGGGCGGACGAGCCCTATCGGGTCGACCGCGAGACCGAGATCGCCATCACGGAGATGGAGCACCACTCCAACATCGTGCCGTGGCAGCTGCTCGCGCAGCGCACCGGCGCGAAGCTGAAGTGGTTCGGCCTCACCGACGACGGCCGGCTCGACCTGTCCAACATCGAAGAGGTCATCACGGAGAAGACGAAGATCGTCTCCTTCACGCTGGTCTCCAACATCATGGGCACGGTCAACCCGGTCGAGGCGATCGTCCGGCGCGCCCAGGACGTCGGCGCGCTGGTGCTGATCGACGCCTCCCAGGCCGCCCCGCACATGCCGCTGGACGTGCAGGCGCTCGGCGCCGACTTCGTGGCCTTCACCGGCCACAAGATGTGCGGCCCGACCGGCATCGGCGTCCTGTGGGGCCGCCAGGAGCTCCTGGAGGACCTGCCGCCGTTCCTCGGCGGCGGCGAGATGATCGAGACCGTGTCGATGCACGCCTCGACCTACGCCCCGGCGCCGCACAAGTTCGAGGCCGGTACGCCCCCGATCGCCCAGGCCGTCGGCCTCGGCGCGGCCGTGGACTACCTGACCGCGATCGGCATGGACAAGATCGCCGCGCACGAGCACGCGATCACCGAGTACGCGATCAAGCGCCTCGCCGAGGTGCCCGACCTGCGGATCATCGGCCCCACCACGGCCGAGGACCGCGGAGCCGCGATCTCCTTCGTGCTCGGCGACATCCACCCGCATGACGTCGGCCAGGTCCTGGACGAGCAGGGCATCGCGGTCCGCGTGGGACACCACTGCGCGCGCCCCGTCTGCCTGCGCTACGGAATTCCCGCGACGACGCGAGCGTCTTTCTACCTGTACTCCTCTCCGGCCGACGTCGACGCGCTGATCGACGGGCTGGAGCACGTACGGAACTTCTTCGGCTGACGGACGAGGCGACGAGGACGCAGTGAAGCTGGATTCGATGTACCAGGAACTGATCCTGGACCACTACAAGCACCCGCACGGGCGTGGCCTGCGCGACGGCGATGCCGAGGTGCACCACGTCAACCCGACGTGCGGCGACGAGATCACGCTGCGCGTGAAGTACGACGGTGAGAAGCTGACGGACGTCAGCTACGAGGGCCAGGGCTGCTCCATCAGCCAGGCCAGCGCCTCCGTACTGAACGAGCTGCTCGTGGGCAAGGAACTGGCCGAGGCGCAGAAGATCCAGGCTGTCTTCCTGGAGATGATGCAGTCCAAGGGCAAGATCGAGCCCGACGAGGCCATGGAGGAGGTGCTGGAGGACGCGGTCGCGTTCGTCGGCGTCTCCAAGTACCCGGCCCGTGTGAAGTGCGCCCTGCTGAGCTGGATGGCGTGGAAGGACGCGACTGCCCAGGCCCTGGGCGACGCGGAGAGGAAGACGGCATGACCGAGAACGCGACGCCCGAGGCGTCGACCAAGCCGGCCACCGAGGAGGAGGTCCGCGAGGCCCTCTACGACGTGGTCGACCCCGAGCTGGGCATCGACGTCGTCAACCTGGGCCTGATCTACGGCATCCACATCGACGACGCGAACATCGCCACCCTCGACATGACCCTGACCTCGGCGGCCTGCCCGCTGACGGACGTCATCGAGGACCAGGCGAAGTCGGCGACGGACGGCATCGTCAACGAACTCCGGATCAACTGGGTCTGGATGCCGCCGTGGGGCCCGGACAAGATCACGGACGACGGCCGTGAGCAGCTCCGCGCGCTCGGCTTCAACGTCTGATCACCCCCGCTCGCGCAGGAGGGCCCCCGGCACGGTCGTGCCGGGGGCCCTTCCTGCTTCCCGGGTCCCTGCCGGGATCTCTTTCCGGTTCCTTTTCCGGATCGACGCCTTGATCCGCAAGAACGCGGGCGGGCAGTACCTGATCCCGGCCGGCTCCTGGGCCGCCGACGACAACTCCGACCCGTATGCGCTCTACCAGTGGGACGGCCGACCGCCGACCCGGGCGGCTGGGAGGCGATCAGGGGCTCGTGATCAGCGGCTCCGCCGTGAGCGACCCGGCCAGGTGCTCGCGGCGGAGCCGCCGGTCGGCGTAGAGCAGCCCGACGGCCAGCTGCGGGAAGGTCAGCAGCAGCGCCGGCGCGAGCAGCAGCCCGGGGGCGCCGAACCACTGCCGGAGGACGTACGAGGCCCCCAGCGCGAGCGCGCCCGCCGGAGCCGTGACGCCGAGGGTCCGCCACCACGCACCGCGCACCAGGCGGGCCGACCGGCGCAGGGCCGCCACCGGGCCGAGCGCCTCGTACCCGGCGGCCGTGGGCGCCAGGGCGAAGAGCACGGCGAGCCAGAGGGCGACCGGGGCCAGGGGCAGCAGCGCGAGCGGCGGCAGCCCGGCGGCGAAGGCGGCGGCCCCCGGTCCGGCGGCCGCCAGCAGGGCCAGCAGCCGCGCGCCGAGCACCGCAGGGGTCCGGGGCAGGGCGGCGCGCAGCAGTTCGCGCGCGGCCACCGGGCGGCCGAGCACGGCCGGCCGGAGCAGGGCCGCGGCCAGGGCGCCGGCCAGCGCCCAGCTGAACAGCAGGAACAGGGCGGTGGCCGGGACGAGGGCGTAGACGAAGGCCCGGCTGCCGGCGGTACGGGTGAGGGAGGCGAGGGTTGCCGCCCCGCCGACCGCGGTGACCAGCAGCAGCCCGCCGAGCTGACCGAGGAGCAGGGCCCCGAGCAGCCGGCCGCCGTACCGGCGCAGCGCGGTGAGGGCGCCGCCGAGGATCTCCCGGGGAGCCAGCGGCCGCAGGGGAATCACGCCCGGCCGGGGAGCGCGCGCGGGAAGCCAGCCGCCGCCCTGGTGGGTCCAATGCTGCGCCATGCGCCGCCCGCCCCTTCGTCGCCCGAGGAGGCGACAGGGTAGCGCCGCGGGCCGCAGGAGTCCCGGGTCGTGCACCCCCTGTCGTGTGTACAGGCGTACGCATCGATGTGTACCCTTGTACGCATGCCCTATGTCCTGCTCGCAGCAGCCATCGCCGCCGAGGTCGCCGGCACCACCGCCATGAAGTACAGCGACGGCTTCACGAAGCTGTGGCCCTCGCTCGGCACCCTGCTGGGGTACGCCATAGCCTTCACCCTCCTCGCGCAGACGCTGAAGACCATGTCGGTCGGCACGGCCTACGCGATATGGGCCGGCGTCGGCACCGCCGCCATCGCCGCGATCGGCATGGTGTTCATGGGGGAGGCGGCCACCGCCGCGAAGATCGCCGGGATCGCCCTCGTGATCGGTGGGGTGGTCCTGCTGAACCTGGGCGGGGCGCACTGATGCCGCAGGGCGTGCGGCGCTACGACCCGGACCGGCGCCAGCGGATCATCGACGCCGCTATCCGGGTGGTGGGGGCCAAGGGCATCGCCGGGCTGAGCCACCGCAGCGCGGCCGCGGAGGCCGACGTACCGCTGGGGTCGACGACGTACCACTTCAAGACGCTGGACGACCTGCTGGTCGCGGCGCTGCGGCAGGCCAACGAGGGCTTCGCGCAGGCCGTGGCGCAATCGCCGGCGCTGGCCGATCCGGACGCGGACCTCGCCGGGGCGCTGGCCCGCCTCCTGGGCGAGTTGCTGGCGGTGGACCGGGGCCGGGTGGAGCTGGAGTACGAGCTCTACCTCGCGGCCCTGCGCCGCCCGGCCCTGCGGCCGGTCGCCGCCGAGTGGTGCGAGGCCGCGTCCGAGGCGCTGGTCCCGAGGACCGACCCGGTCACGGCCAGGGCGCTGGTGGCCGTGATGGACGGCATCAGCCTGCAGGTCCTGCTGACGGACGCCGCGTACGACGAGTCGTACGCCCGCGAGGTCCTGGCCCGGGTCCTGCGGCCCTAGGGGGCGGTGCGGACGGTCGACAGGGCCGTCTGCACGCTCGCCTCGATGTCGCGGATCGGGTAGATCACCTCGCGCACCGTGCGGTCGCGGTCGACGACCAGGGTCAGCCGCTTGATCCGGCTCACGCCCGCCGCGCGGAACGTGGGCAGCCGCAGCGCCGCCGTCAGCGCCAGGTCGGCGTCCGAGAGGAGCGGGAAGCGCAGCCGCTCCTGCTCCGCGAACTCCCGCTGCTCGTCGGGGCGCTGGGTCGAGACCCCGTGCACGGTGGCGCCGGCCGCCGTGAACTCCGCGAGCTGGTCGCGGTACGTGCACGACTCGAACGTACAGCCCTTGGCGCCCGGGATCCCGGCCCAGCCGGGCGGGTAGGACTCGGCCCGCGCGTAGGCGCCGGGGAAGAAGTACAGGACGGTGAACGGCGTGTCCGCCACCGGGTCGCTGAGCTCGCCGAAGCGGTCCGGCAGCAGCAGCGGCGGCACCCGCGTGCCCTGCAGTGCGTGCACCCGTTCCGCCTCGCGCGACGCCTCGTCGGTCGTGGCCGTCATCTCTCCCTCTCCCAGGACCCAGGTGTCGCCCCAGTCCTGGAGGGCCACCAGGACCGGCAGCAGCCCCCGCCCGCGCGGGGTCAGCCGGTACTCGTGCCGCACCGGACGTTCCTGGTACGGCTCGCGCGACAGCACCCCGGCTTCGACGAGCAGCTTCAGCCGCTCCGCCAGCACCTTGCGGGACACGCCCAGCTCGCGCTGGAGCTCGTCGAAGCGGTGCAGGCCGCGTGCCGCGTCGCGCACGATCAGCAGCGTCCACCAGTCGCCCACC
Source organism: Streptomyces erythrochromogenes (assembly GCF_036170895.1). Lineage (NCBI taxonomy): Bacteria > Bacillati > Actinomycetota > Actinomycetes > Kitasatosporales > Streptomycetaceae > Streptomyces > Streptomyces erythrochromogenes. The sequence continues at coordinate 6,193,678 of NZ_CP108036.1, forward strand.
ACGTCGAGGGCCTGGGCGATGGCGCAGTCCGCGTCGCCGAGGTGTGTGCGCTGGGCCATGGGAACTCCTTTGTCCGTTGACCCAAGGCTGTCATGCTGACATAGTCCGTTCCCAAAAGGAACTGACTAGCCGGATGTGGGGGGCACGGGTGTGCTGCAGGGGTTCAAGGACATACCGAGGGTCGTGTGGCTGCTGGCTGCGGGGGTGTTCGTCAACGCCGTCGTCAGCTTCACCTTCGTCTTCGTCTTCCTCTACCTGACCGGCCCGCGCGGCCTCGGGGCCGCCCAGGCCGGCCTCGTCAGCGGCATCAGCGGCGTCGGCCTGGTCGCGGGCAACTTCAGCGGCGGCTGGTACGGGGACCGCTTCGGCCACCGCCGGGTGCTCCTGGCCGCCGCCACCCTGGGCGGACTGGCCCTCGCGGCCTTCCCGCTGCTGCCCACGCCGCTCCTCTTCGTGGCCATGCCGGTGGCCCAGTACGCCTCAGGCGTGATCCGGGCCGCCAACTCCGCGCTGGTCGCGGTCACCGTCCCGGAGGGGGGCCGCCGCCAGGCCTTCGCCCTCGTACGGTGCGTGTCCAACGGCGGCTTCACCCTCGGGCCGCCGTTGGGCGCCCTGGTCGCGACCGGGCTCTCGTACGACTGGCTCTTCGTCGCCGACGGCGTCGGCACCCTCTTCTTCGCCCTCTGGACCGCCCGCGTCGTCCCGGCCCGCGGCGCACCCCGCAAGGCCTCCGCGGCCCCGGACGGCGGTCGGGGCCGCGGACTCGCCGCCGAACTGCGGGCTCGGCCGGCCCTGTTGGCGGTGCTCGGCGCGATCCTGGTGACCGACGTCGTCTACCGCCAGCAGTACTCCACCTTCCCCGTCTTCCTCACCGACCACGGCATGGACCCGCGCGCCTTCGGGCTCGTCATCGCCCTCAACGGCGGGGTGATCCTGCTGCTGGAGCTGCCCGCCGCCGTGGCGCTGCGCGCGCGGCCGGCGCTGCCGGTGATCGGTACCGGGCTGGTGCTGGTCGGGGCCGGATACGCGGCGCTGCTGCTCGGAGCGGGGATCGCGAGCGCCGTGACGATGATGGTGCTGCTGAGCCTCGGCGAGATCCTCTACAAGACCACCGCCACCGCCTACGTCGCCGACGAGGCGCCCGAGCACGCCGTCGGGCGGTTCCAGAGCCTGTACGCGGGCATCTCGGTCAGCGGGGTCGTCATCGGCCCGCCGCTGGGCGGGGCGATGTACTCGGCCGCGCCGGGACTGCTGTGGCCGCTGTGCGCCGGGCTCGCGGCGACGGCGGGCGCGGCGGTGCTGTGGGCCTGGGCGCGGCAGCGGCGCGACGCGGTCCGACCGGCACATGAGACCGGTTCGCAACCTCAGGCCGTCGCCGGTTAGGTTTCGGGCATGACTGCTACGCGTACCACCGGCGCCGTCGCCGCCGGACTTGCCACCATCACCGCCGACGGCACCGTCCTCGACACCTGGTTCCCCGCACCCGAGCTGGTCGCCGAGCCCGGCCCGGCCGGCACCGAGCGCCTCACCGCCGAGCAGGCCGTGGAGCTTCTCGGCGCCGCCGCGGCCAAGGCGATCCGCACGGACGCGGTCCGCGGCGTCGAGGTCGTAGCCGTCCGTACGGCCATCGCCTCCCTGGAGGACAAGCCGCTGGACGCGCACGACGCGTACCTGCGCCTGCACCTGCTCAGCCACCGCCTGGTCAAGCCGCACGGCCAGAACCTCGACGGCGTCTTCGGCCTGCTGACCAACGTCGCCTGGACCTCGCTGGGCCCGGTCGCCGTCGACCAGGTCGAGACCGTCCGCCTCAACGCCCGCGCCGAGGGCCTGCACCTGCAGGTCACCTCGATCGACAAGTTCCCGCGGATGACGGACTACGTCGCCCCCAAGGGCGTGCGCATCGCCGACGCGGACCGCGTCCGCCTCGGCGCGCACCTCGCCGAGGGCACCACCGTCATGCACGAGGGCTTCGTCAACTTCAACGCCGGCACCCTCGGCACCTCCATGGTCGAGGGCCGCATCTCCGCGGGCGTCGTCGTCGGCGACGGCTCCGACATCGGCGGCGGCGCCTCCACCATGGGCACCCTCTCGGGCGGCGGCAAGCAGATCATCTCGATCGGCGAGCGCACGCTGATCGGCGCCGAGGCGGGCATCGGCATCGCCCTCGGCAACGAGTGCGTCGTCGAGGCCGGCCTCTACGTCACCGCCGGCACCCGCGTCACCCTGCCGGACGGCCAGGTCGTCAAGGCCCTGGAGCTCTCCGGCGCCGACAACATCCTCTTCCGCCGCAACTCGGTGACCGGCGCCGTCGAGGCCCGCCCGTACAAGGCGAACTGGGGCGGCCTGAACGAGGTCCTGCACAGCCACAACTGACGGTCGGATCCGTCTCCGAGCGCCCTCCCGGACCTGCTGCGGTCAGGGAGGGCGTTCGGCCGTGGTCAGGGCGGCACCGCGGTGCACGCGGGCGGTCAGTCGCAGCGCTCGACGGCGTCGGGCTGCAGCCTCAGCTCCTGGACCTGGTAGCAGTCCGAGTAGACGGTGGCCATGACCGCGCCGCACGTGCACACCAGGTTGGGGCCCCATTCGCCGTCCATACCGCAGCAGTGGCCGCGGCGCATCGCGACGTCCGGGTGGGCCTCCAGGCCGATGCCGTCACCGGGGTTGAGCACGACGGTGCCGCTCGGGCCGGACTCGATCAGCACTCCGGACGAACCGTCCAGGACGTACGGGGGGCCGGACGGTTCGGGGTCGACCGCGAAGGTCCCGGGAGCCATCCGCACGATCGGTTGGTCGGTGTGGCCGTCCGCGTCCGTCTCGGGCGCCTTCGGCCGGTACCACTCTTCGTCCCTGTCCGGGTCCGGCAGGACACGCTCGGTGACGGAGGGAGTCACCGCGCGGTGGCAGGCGCGGCACCGGAAGACGGTCATCGGGGACTCGTACGTCGGGCAGACGCTCAGTGGAGGGGGATCGTGCGGATCAGGCCCGCGAAGGCCTGTTCCTCCGCCTCGGTCAGCTGTACCGACTCCATCGGGTGCGTGGCGGAGGTGCGCTGGGCCGGGATCAGCGGCAGGGCCTCGCCCGCGCCGGTCTCCGGCTGGTGGAAGCGGCTGTCCCACAGCATGTGGCCCAGGCCGGCCACCCAGACGAGCGCTGCCACGAACAGGACGGCGAGGCCGATTTCCTGGGCGAGGGAGATCGAGGGGAACACCAGGATCCTCCAGGGATGCGGGCGGTGCGAGCCGGGACAAGATCGGGCGTGCAGACACTCAACACCACAACCGGTCGATTCGGTGGAGATGTGGCGAGCGTCACGCCAGGGGCGAAAGTCCCTATCTTGCCCGCGATCGGCCCGTCACGGCCGCTGCAGCGGCAGCTTGAAGCCCTCGTGGCTGCGCGCGAAGCCCAGCCGCTCGTAGAAGCGGTGGGCCGCCGTGCGCCGCTTGTTGCTGGTGAGCTGGACCAGGCCGCAGCCGCGCCCTCGGGCCCGCTCGGCGGCCAGCCGCATCAGCTCCGCGCCGAGTCCCTCGCCCCGCCGGTCCGCGCGGACCCGTACGGCCTCCACCAGGGCCCGCTCCTGCCCGCCCTGGCCCAGGCCCGGTACGTACGTCAGCTGGAGGCAGCCGAGGACGGTCTCGCCCCCACCGGCGCCCCCACCGGCGTTCCCGCCGGCATCCCCACGCGCGCCCCCGCCCGCGTCCGTGAGGACCAGCATCTCGTTGCGGGCGTCCGACTCGATCGCCCCGAAGGCCCGCTCGTGCTCCTCGCCGACCCGCATCGAGGCCGGGTCGAGGACCTGGTCCTCGTCGGCGAGCAGGGCGAGTACGGCCGGCAGGTCCCGGCGTGTGGCGACGCGGAAGATCATGGCGAGATTGTGGCAGGGGGCCCGCCCGGGGCGGCGGCCGGACCCCCTGCTGCACCTGCTCCGGGGGTTACGGGCGGAAGCGCAGCACCTGCGGGTCGTGGTCGCTGTTCTGGGCGGCGAACTCCGCGTTGATGTGCACGCTGTCGTACGTGAACTTCTTGATCGCCGGGCTCGTCAGGATCTGGTCCAGCACCTGGGAGTTGCCCTGGTAGACGTACGAGTAGCGCTCGGCCTTCGGCAGCGACTTGATCGCCGGGTACAGCGCCCCGCCGTCCGCCAGCGCGTCCGTGGTCGCGGAGAACTCGAAGTCGTTGATGTCGCCGAGGACGAGGACGTTCGCGTTCTTGTCCTCCGCCAGGATCTGCTTCACGAAGCCGTTCACGGCCTGCGCCTGGAGCAGCCGCTTGGCCTCCGAGGAACGCAGCGGCGGCTGGTGGTGCGAGGTCAGGCCCTCGTCGCCGCCCTTCGAGCCGAAGTGGTTGGCGATCACGAAGACCGTCTTGCCGCGGAAGACGAACTCGCCGGCGAGCGGCTTGCGGCTGTCGGCCCACGCCGGGTTGGCGGGGTCCACGCGGCCGGGGGAGTGGGTCAGGTGGGTCTTGCCGTTCTCCTTGACGACGCCCGTCGCCGTCACCGCGTCACCCGGGGCGCGCTCGGTGAAGGAGACCCGCGCCGGGTTGAAGAGGAACACCTGGCGGATGTTGCCGCCGGGCTCGCCGCCGTCCTTCTTGTCCTCGGGGTTGACGGTCCGCCACTGGTAGGCCGGGCCGCCCGCCGCCGTGATGGCCGTGATGAACTTCGTGAGCGTCTGCTCCGCCGAGACGGTGCCGTCGTTCTTGGCGCCGTTGTCGTCCTGGATCTCCTCCAGCGCGAGGATGTCGGGGGAGGCCAGGTTCTCGACGACGGCCTTCGCCAGCGCGTCGAACTTCTCCTGCGGGTCCGTCGGGTCGAGGTTCTCGACGTTGTACGTGGCCACCGCGAGCTCCTGCTCGGCCTGCGGCTTGGTCTTCTCGGGGGCGAGGGTGCCCGCCTCGACGGTGCCGAGGGTGCGGGCCACCAGCGTGTAGCCGCCGAACTGGTTGAAGTCCAGCGGGCCTTCCGTGGTGCCGGTCAGCTTGTCGCCGACGTTGGCCACGGGGAAGGGCTGCTGCGCGATCGGCGCGAGCTGCTGGATCTGCAGGCGTCCGGTGTTCTGGGACTCGTAGGAGCCGTAGACGGTGCCGCCGCGCTTGGCGGTGTTCTCCCAGCCCTTCACCGTGACCCACAGCTCGGAGTACGGGTCGGTGGCGCCGACGACGCGCGAGGTGCCGATCTTGACGTTCATGCCCTCGAGGGACTCGTAGTAGTCCAGGGCGTAGCGCGAGGGCTCCAGCGCCAGGCCGTTGATGCTGCCGCCGGCGGCGGCGTCCCCGACCGGGGCGTACTCGGCGGGGACCGTGTACTCGTTGATCGCGGTGGCCTCGGGCAGCGCGTTGCCGGAGGAGACCACGGTGACGGCCGGCTTGGAGATCTGGGTCACCGACTGGTTGCCGGAGTTCACGCCACCGGGGATGTACTCGCCGACGGTGCCGGAGACCTTGACCGCGTCGCCCACGGCGACGGTCGGGACCGAGTTGGTGAAGACGAAGACGCCCTCACTCGTCGCGTCGTTGTCGTCGGCGTCGGGGTCCTGGATCCAGAAACCGCGCGAGCCGTAGGTCCGCACGCCCGTCACGATGCCCTCGACGTCGGCGACCTGCTTGCCGTTGAGCGGGGATATCCGGGTGGTGCCCTGGATGTCGTGGATGCGTACCGGGTCGGCGGACGCCGCGCCCTCGGCCGCGTCGGCGGAGCCCGCGAGCAGGCCGGTGGCCAGCGCGGAGGCGACGAGGGCCGCGACGGCGGCGGAGCGGGGATGCGAGGAGCGCATGGTCAGGAAACTCCGGTGTGGGAGAGGGGTAGGGAGAGGCTGCGAACAGCGAGATCTGTGGGGGGTTGGTCAGCCCCCAAACGTCTACGCGCGTCAATTTCCTGTGTTGCCAGCAAAGTTGTCAAGCCCTCCAGGGGAGACGGCGGCTGACTGTGGGATGAACCAAAGGCGATGGCCCGTCGGCTGCGCCCGATATGCGTCTACGCTGGGTCGCCGTACGACGGCCACGGCTGTCATCTGCGCCACATCGGCCATGCCCGCACTGCCCCGTCATGTCGGCCATGTCGCCGGTTTTCGGGCGCGTATGACGGTCCGGCCGCCCGGCCGGACCGTCACGGCCCGCCCGTCACCACCGCGTCCGCGAGGAGAGCCTCCCCATGTCCGCTGAGTCGCACCCCACACTGCCGCCGGTACGGCTGCACTCCGATGCGGAGCTGGCACGCGACGCCCTCGGCGCCCCGCTGTTCGCGCGCGCCGTACGGCTGGCCCGCTGGGCCGGGCCCGCAACCCGCGTCGGAGTCGGCGGCGAACTGGCGGCCGAGCAGCTGCCCGCGGCAGCCGCCCACCTCGGCCTCGACGCGGGGGACGAGGACGCCGCCGGGTACGCGAGCCAGGCCTGGCGGGTGGCCGTGGACACCGGCCTGGTGGACGTGACCGAGCCGGAGGAGGACACGGACGCCGAGGGCGCCGGGGAGGCGGGCGGGGAGCCGCACGGCACGGCCGCGCCCGGCGAGGACCTGGCGCTGGTGACGGGCGGTGCCCCCGGCGACGTACTCGGCCTGTGGCGGGCGGCCCTGGAGACGGTGCTCGCCGACACGGCCGTGCCCGACCTGGAGGACCTGGTCGACGCGCTGGACGCGGGCGGGGAGATCGCCTTCGACCGGCTGGACTGGAACCCGGGCCGCGAGGCGGACTTCCTCGACGAGGTCCTCGCCAACCTCTACCTGCTCACCGTCGCCGAGGGCGGGGCTTCGGAGCGGCCGATTCCGCTTCCGGTGCTGGCCGCGTCGATGGTCGTGCCCGACGGAATGGGCGAGCCGACCGACGCCGTCCTGGAGCAGGTCTCGGATGCGATGATGCGCCTCGACGACCAGTTCCGGCAGCTGGAGCCGATCGGACTGGTGGAGTTCCGGCCCGTCGACGAGGAGCTGATGGCGCAGGCCGACGAGGACGTCCCGCGCGGTGAGCGCGAGGTCGACGACGAGGACGTCTCCCGCTACGGCATGGTCCGCCTCACCCCGCTCGGCCTCTACGGGATCCGCGCCCGGATGCTGGAGGCCGGAGTGGCGGCCCCCGCGGTCGGCGAGCTGGCCGGCAAGGGCGCCGACGCACTCCTCGACGCCGTCTCCTCCTACCCCGAGCACGCGGCGCAGGCCGAGATCGAGCAGTGGATGGCGGGCCGCGAACCGGCCGACGCGGTCGCCGAACTGCTGGCCGCCGCCCGCGGGGACGACGAGGGCGGCCCGCTGCGCCGACTGCGCTGCCAGCAGGCCCTCGCGCTGGCCGGCCCGGATGCCGAGCCGGCGGTCCGCTCGGTCCTGGACGAGGCGGAGCTCGGCGGGCTCGCCCGGGTCTGGCTGGCGGAGCACGGAGCGGCGGACGTACCGGCGCCCGCCCCCGAGATGGTGTTCTGGCTGACGGTCGACACGATCGCGGCGCAGCTCGCCGCTGACGGCGAGACCGAGGAGCTGCCCCTGCTGATGGAGACCCTGACCGCTCATCACACGGGCTTCTTCGACCAGGTGTGGCGGGTCGAGCACCCGTCGACGGTGCAGGTCCTGGAGGCGATGGGCCGGCTGCACCCGGACCGGAAGACGGCGAAGGAGGCCCGCAAGGCCGCCTTCAAGGCGCGCTCCCGCAGGCCCTGAGGGTCCGGCCCGGGAAGCCGGCGACAATGCGCCGTTCCTGGGCCGGAGTTGGCCAATACGCCGACCGGCAAGGGGTCGGTTCCTCTTCGTGGGTAATTCAGCCGCCGTTCACGTGCGGGCGGGAGCGTGTGCGCCGACGACCGCACGACAGGCGCACCACTCCCCACCCCTGGAGACCCGATGGCGCTCAGCCGCAGAGACTTCACCGCCCGTACCGTCATCGCCGGCGCGGGAGTCGCGCTCACCGGGACGGTCGGCGCCCTCGCCACCGCTCCGGGTGCGCTCGCGGCCGAGGACGGCGCGGGCCGCGACGAGCACGGGCGGCCCTGTGAGCCCGGCTACGGCCCGCTCGTCCCCGACCCGGCCGGCATCCTCGCCCTCCCCGCCGGCTTCAGGTACCGCGTGATCACGCACAGCGGCGTCACCCGGCTGGAGTCCGGCGAGACCACCCCGTCCCACCACGACGGGACCGCGGCCTTCGAGGGCCACCGCGGCGTCACCCTCCTCGTCAACAACCACGAGCTCAAGGGCAAGCGGGAGAACTGGGCCCGCCCCGTCCCGCTCGCCGAGGGCCTCGTCTACGACCCGGCCGCGGCCGGGGGGTGCACGGTCGTCGAGGTCCGGCGCGGCGGCGAGGTCGCCGAATGGGTGGGCATCGCCGGTACGTCGACCAACTGCGCGGGCGGCGCCACCCCCTGGGACACCTGGCTGACCTGCGAGGAGAACTCCGATCTCGCCGGCAAGAACGGCATGACCAAGGACCACGGCTACGTCTTCGAGGTCGACCCGCACGACCGGCGCGCCAACCGCGACCCGAAGCCCGTCAAGGCCTTCGGCCGGTACGACCACGAGGCCGTGGTCATCGACCCGCGCCAGGGCCACGCGTACCTGACCGAGGACGCCTCCGGGCCCAACGGGCTGCTCTACCGCTGGACCCCGCCCCGCGGCTTCCGGCACGGGCGCGGCAGGCTCCGTACGCTCGCCGCCGACGCCGGCGTGCTCCAGGCCGCCAAGTGCATCGACAGCTCGGGCCGGGTCGTCGACGACCTCTCTCGCGCCACGCGGATCGGCACCGTCTACGGCGTCGACTGGGTGGACGTGCCGGACCGCGACGCGCGCACCGTGCCGGTGCGCAAGCAGTTCGCGGACCACGCGGTGACGCGCGGCCGCAAGCTGGAGGGCATGTGGTGGGCCGACGGAGGCGCGTACTTCGTCTCCTCCTACGCCCGTGAGGAGAGCCCGGGTGCCGCGCACGACGGACAGGTCTGGTTCTACGACCCCAAGCGGCGCACGATCCGGCTGACCGTCCTCATCGGCGTCAACGCGGACCCGTCGGCGGGCGGCGGCTACGACGGCCCGGACAACATCACCGTGTCGCCGTACGGAGGCCTGGTCATCGCGGAGGACGGCTCGGGGCTGCAGCACCTGTTCGGCGCGACCGCAGCGGGCCGCACCTACCCGCTGGCGCGCAACGAGCTGAACATCGGGTCGGCCGAGGAGCCCGAATACTCCGAATTCACCGGTGTCTGCTTCTCCCCGGACGGACGCACCCTGTACGCCAACATCCAGGACCCGGGCATCATGCTGGCCATCACCGGGCCGTGGCGGCGCGCGCACTGACGCTCCGCCCGGCCGGCATCGCGGGCCTCAGTGGGCCGGGGAAACCTCCGCGCGGGAGGCCTCGGCCCACTCGGCGAGCAGGAACTCATACGCCTCGGAAGGCCACTCGCCGTCCACCCTGGTCTCCACGAGGTGCCGGATCGCCTCGTTCGCCTCGGCGGCGGACGGGCGGGCAGGTCCCGCGGGTGTGAGTGTCTCGTGCATGCTTCCAAGGCTACGGGCGGGCACTGACAGCCACCCACGGATTACGCGTGGCATCCATCACCCGCGAACCCGTCCGGTGGCCGCCCGTGCCCGCCCACCTGCTCAGAGTGCCTGCGCGGCGGGCTTGACCATGCCGCGCACTGTGCGCGACTTCACAAACTCGCCCATGGCCGTCATCTCCCACTCGCCGGAGAACTGACGGATCAGCTTGGCCATCATCACGCCCGTCTGCGGCTCGGCGCTGGTGAGGTCGAAGCGCACCAGCTCCTCGCCGCTGGCCGCGTCGATCAGGCGGCAGTAGGCCTTGGCCACGTCGGTGAACTTCTGGCCGGAGAAGGAGTTGACCGTGAAGACCAGGCCCGTTGCGTCGGCGGGGAGCCGGCCGAGGTCCACGACGATCACCTCGTCGTCGCCCGCGCCCTCACCGGTGAGGTTGTCCCCGGAGTGCTTGATGGCGCCGTTGAGAATGGACAGCTTGCCGAAGTAGCAGCTGTCGATGTGGTTGCGCTGCGGGCCGTACGCGATGACGGACGCGTCGAGGTCGATGTCCCGGCCGCGGAAGGCGGGCTCCCAGCCCAGGCCCATCTTGACCTGGGAGAGCAGCGGGCGGCCGCCCTTGACCAGGGAGACGGTCTGGTTCTTCTGGAGGCTGACCCGGCCCTTGTCCAGGTTGATCTTCCCGGTGGCGGGCGGGGCGGCCGGGGGTGCGGCGGGCGCGGGAGCGGGGGCCGGGGTGACCGGGGCGGGGGTGCCGGCGCCGGCGGTGAGCCAGGGGGAGGGCTGGTGGGTCGTCGGCGGGGCGGGCGGGGCGGTGGGTGCCACGGGCGCGGCAGGTGCGGGCGGGGCGACGGCGGCCGCGGGAGCCGGTTCCTCGTCCACGCTGACCCCGAAGTCGGTGGCGATGCCGGCCAGGCCGTTCGCGTACCCCTGGCCGACCGCGCGGACCTTCCACACGCCACCGCGCTGGTAGATCTCGACGACGACGAGCGCCGTCTCGGTGGCCAGCTGCGGCGGGGTGAACGAGGCGATCACCGCGCCGCCGTCGGCATTGCGCACCGTGGCGGTGGGCTCGATGCCCTGGAAGGACTGCCCGGCGGCGTCGGGGCTGGCCGTGACCACGATCCGCTCGATGCCCGGGGGCACCGCGGAGGTGTCCACGGTGACCGAGTCCGGCGCCGCGCCCCCGCCGGACCGGTAGGTGACACCGGGCCCGGAGGGCTGGTTGAAGAAGATGAAGTCGGCGTCGGAGCGCACCTTGCCGTCCGCCGTGAGGAGCAGGGCGGACACGTCGAGCCGCACCGGCGCAGCCACGTCGACCGTCACGCGGACGGCATTGAGCGGCAGGTTGGATCCAGGGGTCATAGCGGTCATGCCCGGAGAACGAGCGGAGGTGCTTTGCCGTTCCCTTACCCTCGCGGGATATTTCCGCCCCGGTTGCGGGGGTGGTTCTTCGCGGTCCGCTCGTTGCCGAACTTGTAGGAGCCGGTCCACCGGGCCATCACGAGCTGCGGATCACCGGCCTCCACTTCGGTCAGGAACGCGGCGGCGCGGTCCCCGCGCAGGGTGGCCGCGGTGCGGCCCAGGTGGGTGATGACGACGCAACCGTCGCGCCGTACGTCGTACGTGAATCCGTGTGGTCTCGGCATGGCCCGCAGCCTGCCCCGCGGAGCGCGGGACGGGCAACGGGATTGTTCGTGCGCGAAGGGCGGCCGGGCCCCGGGGCGCCGGGGTCGGCCGCGGGTCTCCCGCCGGTCAGCCGCGGTCAGCCGCCCGTCACCCGGCGCGGCAGGCCCAGCGGATTGGCCTCGCGCAGCTCGGCCGGAAGGAGCGCGTCCGGCACCGACTGGTAAGCCACGGGCCGCAGCCAGCGCTCGATCGCCGTGCCGCCCACCGAGGTGGAGTGCGAGGTCGCGGCCGGGTACGGACCGCCGTGGTGCTGGGCGGGGGCCACCGCGACCCCGGTCGGCCAGCCGTTGACCACGATCCGCCCCGCCAGCTGCGTGACCTGCCCGATCAGCTCGGCGGCCGGGCCGGGGGCGCCCTCGGCCTCGGCGGCCGACAGCTGGAGGGTGGCGCTCAGGTTGCCGCCGAGGCGCCCGAGGACCGCGCCCGCCTCGGTCTGGCCGGCGTACCGGACGACGACGGTGACCGGGCCGAAGCACTCCTCCAGGAGGACGTCGTGCTCCTCGCCCGCGAGGAGGTCCTCGGCCCGCACCGTCAGGTAGCCCGCACCCACGGTGTGCTCGCCGCCGGATCCCGGGGTGACGGGGGCGTCCACGCCGGGCAGTGCGGCCCGCTCGCGCACCCCGGAGAGGAAGTTCTCCCGCATCCGGTGGTCCAGCAGCACCCCGGGCTCGGTCTCGCCGAGGGCCTTGGTGAGCTCGCCGGTGACCCGGTCGCCGTCCGCGCCGTCGGGCACCAGGACCAGGCCGGGCTTCACGCAGAACTGGCCGACGCCGAGGGTGACCGAACCCGCCAGGCCGGCGCCGATCTCCTCGGCGCGCTCGGCGGCCGCGGCCGGGGTGACCACGACGGGGTTGAGGGAGCCCAGTTCGCCGTGGAACGGGATGGGTACGGGCCGGGCGGCGGCCGCGTCGAACAGGGCCCTGCCGCCCCGGATGGAACCGGTGAATCCGGCGGCCGAGACCAGCGGGTGGCGGATCAGTTCCAGGCCTGCGTCGAACCCGTGCACCACGCTCACCACTTCGGGCGGGAGCCCGCTTGCGACGGCCGCCCGGCGCAGCAGCGAGGCGCACAGCTCCGAGGTGGCGGGGTGGTCGGGGTGTGCCTTGACCACCACCGGGCAGCCCGCGGCCAGCGCGCTCGCGGTGTCCCCTCCGGGGACGGAGAAGGCGAGCGGGAAGTTGGAGGCGGCGTAGACCGCGACCACGCCGAGCGGGACCTTGTAGCGGCGCAGCTCGGGGCGCGGCGGGGTGAGGGAGGGGTCGGCGCGGTCGATCCGGATGTCGAGGTAGGACCCCTCTTCGACGGCGTCGGCGAAGGCGCGCAGCTGGCCGGTGGTGCGGGCCAGTTCGCCGGTGAGGCGGCCCGGGCCGAGCGCGGTCTCGGCGTCGGCGGCCTCGATGACGTGGGCGGCGGCCTCGTCGAGGAGTGCGGCGGCGGTGCGCAGGAAGGCGGCGCGGACGGCGGCGTCCGCGAGCGGGCCGCGGGCGGCGTGGGAGGCCCGTACGGCTTCGTCCACCTCGCGGGATGTGGCTTCCACCGCAACCTGCTCGCGCTGCTTCCCGGTGCGGGGGTCCACACTCCAGACTGGTGTCGTTGTCATGGCCCACTGCCTCCTGGATCGTTCAGTATTCTGAACGCGGTTCCGGTGGATGAATGATCACATCTGCTGCGGACTCTATTTCCGGGTCCTCCGCGTGACAAGAGGCGACCAGAGGGGAAGCAGGCGCATGACGACGACCGAGTCGGGGATCCCCGCCCAGGCGGCACCGGTCAAATCGGCGGTCCGGACCGTCCTGCTCCTGGAGCACTTCGCGGCCAGGCCGGGGCTGCACAGCCTGGCCGACATCCAGAGCGACCTCTCCCTGCCCAAGTCCAGCCTCTACATGCTGCTGCGCACGCTGGTGAACCTCGGCTGGGTGGAGACGGACGCGACGGGCACGCGGTACGGCATCGGCGTACGGGCCCTGCTGGTCGGCAGTTCGTACATCGACGGCGACGAGGTGGTCGCCGCGGCCCGGCCCACCCTGGACCGGCTCTCCGACGACACGACGGAGACCATCCACCTGGCCCGGCTCGACGGGACGAGCGTGGTGTACCTGGCCACCCGGCAGTCCCAGCACTACCTGCGGCCCTTCACCCGGGTCGGGCGGCGGCTGCCCGTGCACTCCACGGCGCTCGGCAAGGCGCTGCTCGCCACGCACTCGGACGCGGAGGTGCGGACGCTGCTGCCGCGGCGGCTGGAGGCGGTCACCGAGCACACCATCACCGACCGGGAGCAGCTCATCGAGGAGCTGGAGCTGGTGCGGGAGCAGGGGTACGCGCTGGACCGGGAGGAGAACACGCTCGGGCTGCGCTGCTTCGGGGTGGCCGTGCCGTACCGCACGCCGGCCCGGGACGCGGTGAGCTGCTCGGTGCCGGTGGCCCGGCTGACGCCGGGGCACGAGCAGGTCATCAAGGCGGCGCTGTTCGAGGCGCGCGACCGGCTGTCGGTGGTGACGCGCCGCATGTGACGGCGCGTCGGGCGGTGTGTGGGGCGGTGCGGGTGGGAGTGCGTGCGGCGGCGCGGGGGCGGCTGTTCCTCCCCCGCGCGGGGGAGGCGGTTCCCCACTGAGGGGGAGGTGGCGGGCCGCCGCGCACGGGACCGTTGGGGCATGACCACACGAGCCGTTCACCCGAAGCACGCACCGCAGTCCTCCACCCCGGCCCCTGCGCCTGTCGGGGCCCGCGCCGGCAGGCACGTCCTCACGGCGGTGGCCCTGGCGGCCACGGTGCCGTATCTGGCGCTCAAGGCCGCCTGGCTGTCCGGCAGCCGGATCGGGATACCGGACGGCAGCGTGCTGCTGGAGGCCGGCCCGTTCCTCACGGTGGCCAATGCCGTCACGCTGGCCATGGACGCGTGCGTGATCCTGCTCGTCCTGGTGCTCACCAGACCCTGGGGGCTGAGAACGCCCGCCTGGATGCTGACCGTTCCGGTGTTCACCGCCACGGGCCTGCTGACCCCGATCCTCCTCGGGTTCCCGGCCCAGCTGCTCGTACGGGCCCTGGGCTTCGGGGACGGGCCGGAGGCGGCGGCCGCGCGGGAGCCCTTCCTGGACTCCTGGGTCTTCATCGTCGTGTACACGGGATTCACCATCCAAGGACTCGCCCTGGCCGCGCTGTTCGTGCCCTATGCGCGCCGGCGCTGGGGCCGGCGGTGGCAGGGCGTGGTGGGAGAGCGGCTGCCGTCGCCCACGGGGGTGGTGGCGGCAGCCGCGGCCTCGGGCGCCCTGGTTCTGGGCGCGATGTTCCTCTACTGGGCCTTCGGCGGCACCGCCGGGCTGGACGCCGAGCAGGGCGAGGCGCACTCGGCGGAGCCCGCCGTCGGGTCCCTGGCCCACGCGACATGCGCACTCGCCGCGGGAGCGGGGGCGCTGCTCCTGGCCCGCGGCGGGGCGCTTCGGGCGTGGTGGCCGCTCGGCCTCGCCTGGGTCGGTGCAGCCGCGACCCTGGCGTGGGGGGCCTGGCTGCTGGTCGCCTCGCTGGGGCCGCAGCTGGGCCAGGGTGAAGGGCCCTCCACGGCCGCGCAGTTGATCTACGCTGGCCAGATGGTCACGGGATCGCTCGCCACCGTCGCCCTCACCCGGTTCCTCATATCCCGACGCGAGAGCTGATGCGCGACGGCCTGGGGCGGCTACTGGGGGCGCGGGCACGGCTGCGGTGGGTCCACCAGATCCTCGGCGGCGCCCTGCTGATGCCGTACTTCCTCCTGGCCTCGGTGGCGGTCGGCTCGGCGGCCGGCGGAGCCAACGCCCTGTCCTCCCTGCCCCTGTCCCTCGCCGCCTACGCCGCGGCCCTGCCGCTGGCCGCCGTCACCGGGGTGTACGGGCTCGTCCGGCCGCTGTCGGTGACCGCCGTCCGGGCCATGTGCGCGGTGCCGGGGGAGCGGCTCGCCGAAGGGCCGGCGCGGTCCTGGGCCGCACGGGGGCGGGCATCGGCCTGGTGGACCCTGCACCTGGGGGTCGGGGCGGTGGTCAGCGGGATGACCCTGGCGGTGCCGCCCATGGCGGTGGTGCTGATCGTGCTGCCGTTCGTGAGCGGTCTGCGCGAAGTCCGGCTGGGTTTCGGGTGGTTCAACACGGGCGTCGAGACGTACACGGCACCGCTCCTCGGGATCGGCCTGCTGGCCGCACTCGCCCTGTGTGCGGCCGTCGCCGGGGAGCTGCTGGCCCGGCTGGCGCCCGTACTGCTCGGTCCCACGGCGGCGGACCGGCTCGCGGCGGCCGAGGAGCGGGCGGCCGACCTGGCCGTGCGCAACCGGCTGGCCCGGGAACTGCACGACGCGGTCGGGCACGCGCTCAGCGCCGTCACCCTCCAGGCGGCCGCCGCCCGGCGGATGCTGGAGCGCGACCCCGACTTCGTCCGGGAGGCGCTCACCGCGATCGAGGACACCACGCGGCGGACGGTGGGCGAACTGGACGCCGTACTGGGCCTGCTGCGCGAGGGGGACCCGGCCCGGCCGGACGGTGCGACCGCCCCCGCGCCCAGCCTCGCCGCCGACCTCGACGGGCTGCTGGCACGCACCCGCGCCGCGGGCACCACCGTCACCGCGCACCAGGACCCCGGGCCCGCGGGGGACTGGGCCCGGCTCCCGGCGACCACCTCGCGCGAGGCCTACCGGATCGTGCAGGAAGGCCTCAGCAACGCACTGCGCCACGGCGCCGGCCCGGTGGACCTGCGGATCCTCGTCCGGGCCTGCCACGACACCGGACGACGAGAACTGGAGATCACCATGACCAATCCGCCCGCCGCGCCCGAGGGCCGTGAGCCCCGCACCACCGGGGGCCGAGGGCTGCGCGGCTCCGCGGAGCGGGCCGCCCTGCTCGGCGGCAGCGTCGAAGCCGGCCCGCACGGGGACCGGTGGCGGCTGCACGCGGTCCTCCCGCTGGCCGGCGGCGACCGATGACCGCGGCCGCCCCGGCGGGCCGGCCGCCGCTGCGCATCGTGCTCTGCGACGACGAGCGGATGGTCCGCACCGCGCTGCGGGTCATCCTCGAGGCCGAGGCCGACCTGGAGGTCGTCGGCGAGGCCGCCACCGGCGCCGAGGCGGTCCCGCTCGTGCGGTCCCTCGCCCCCGACGTGGTGCTGATGGACGTCCGGATGCCCGAGATCGACGGCATCCGGGCCACCCAGCAGATCCTCGCCACCATGGCCGAGCCGCCCAGGATCGTGGTCGTCACCACCTTCGAGAACGATGCCTACGTCTACGAGGCGCTGCGCGCCGGAGCCGTCGGCTTCCTCCTCAAGGGCGCCGACCCCGACGAGCTGATCGGTGCGGTCCGGCTCGTCGCCCGCGGCGACTCGCTCCTCTTCCCGGCCGCCGTCCGCTCCCTCGCCGCCACCCCCGCGGCGGCCACCGCCCCCGCCACCGCACCCTGGATCGCCAGGCTCACCGACCGCGAGGCCGACGTGCTGCGCCTGATGGCCACCGGACTGTCCAACCACGAGATGAGCGAGCGCCTCGGGGTCGGGCCGCAGACGGTCAAGACCCACGTCGCGTCGGTCCTCACCAAGACCGGCTCCCGCGACCGCACCCAGGCGGTCATCGCGGCCTACGAGGGAGGATTCATCATGAGGAAAGCCTGAGAAGTCGGCCACAATCGGGGCAGAGCGGAACGCTTGAGGCCGCCGGGACGTCCTTTCGGACGATGAACAAGACGATCAGGCGTGCGTCGGTCTTCTGTCTGCTCCTGGTGCTGGCCCTGCTGGTCCGGGTCACCTGGGTGCAGGCGTACCAAGGCCAGGCTCTCGCAGACGACAAGCACAACCGCCGCAACCTCATCGGGCAGTACGAGAACCCGCTGGGCAACATCATCGTGGGCGGGGAGGCGATCACCGGCTCGGAGAAGACGGGCGGCAAGGACTTCGGCTACAAGCGGACCTACGTCGACGGCCCCCTCTACGCGCCCGTCACCGGCTACAGCTCACAGGCCTTCGGCACCAGCATGCTGGAGGGCGTCTACAAGAACGTCCTCAACGGTTCCGACAGCCGGCTGAAGACCGTGATGGACATGCTCACCAACAAGCGGGCCGATCCCGGCAACGTCCTCACCACCATCGACAAGGACGTGCAGAAGGCCGCGTACGACGCGCTCCAGGGCAAGCAGGGCGCCGCCGTGGCCGTCGACCCCGCCACCGGCGAGATCCTCGCCGTCGTGAACAACCCCTCCTTCGACCCGGGCAGCATCGCCGGCGCCACCGACCAGAAGGCCTGGGACGCACTCTCCGCCGACAAGGGCAAGGCCATGGAGAACGTGGCGCTCCGCAAGCCCCAGGCGCCCGGCTCCACCTTCAAGCTGGTCACCCTCGCCGCCGCGATCGAGAACGGCCTGGTCACCGACATCGACCAGCAGACCGGCATCTCCGACCCGTACACGATCCCCGGCACCCGCACCCCGCTGCCCAGCGAGGCGGGCTCCGCGGCCTGCAACAACGTCTCGGTGCGCACCGCCCTGCGCCTGTCCTGCAACAACGTGTTCGCCGAGCTCGCCTCCAAGCTCGGCCAGGACAAGATGCGCGCGACCGCCGAGAAGCTCGGCTTCAACACGCAGATCGACACCCCGGTCCGCACCAACCCGCCGAGCAAGTACCCGTCCAAGAAGATGTCGATCGACCAGGTCGCGCAGACGGGTATCGGCCAGTTCGACGTCCAGGCCACCCCGCTGCAGATGGCGATGGTCACGGCCGCGATCGAGAACGGCGGCAAGCTCGTCGCCCCGCACATGGTCTCCGAGGTCACCGACGCCAACGGGAACGTGCTGGAGAGCTTCAAGGACCCGAAGTCCCAGCAGGTCATGAAGGAGAAGACGGCCTCGATGATCCGGGACGCCATGCGCACGGTCGCCACCGAGGGCGGCGGCAAGCCGGCCCAGGTGTCGGGCGCCGAGGTCGGCGGCAAGACCGGCACCGCGCAGCGCGGCGTGAACAACAGCCTCGCGCCGCTGGCCTGGTTCACCTCGTACGGCAAGGCGAACGGCAAGCAGATCGCCGTGGCCGTGGTGATCGAGAACTCCGACACCGACCGCTCCGAGATCGGCGGCGGCAAGCTGGCCGCGCCGATCGCGCAGAAGATGATGCAGGCCTGGCTGAAGAAGTAGCCACGCGGGGCTCCACGCCCGACGCGCCGGGAACCGACCGGGTTCCCGGCGCGTATCTGTCTTCATGATCAGGAATGCGCGACCCGCCGACCTCGACGCCATCGCCGCCCTCCACACCAGGGCCCGGGCCACCTACTACCAGGGCCACATACCCGAAGAGGCGTACGCCGGCGAGGCCGAGCTGGCCCGCACGCGCGAGGGCTGGACCGTGGCCGTCGCCCGTGAGGCCGCCGAGGGCGGGGTGCTGTGCGCCGAGGAGGGCGGCGAGCTCACCGGGGTCGCCGCCTTCCGCACGCAGGACGGCGAGACCACCCTCACCCAGCTGCACGTCGATCCGGTCCGCTGGCGCCGGGGCACCGGGGCCGCCCTCCACGAAGCCTGCCTGGAGGCCTGGCGCCGTGCCGGCGTCCGCCGGGTCCGCCTGGAGGTCTACGAGCACAACCTCCGGGCCCAGGCCTTCTACGCCGCCCAGGGCTGGGTGCCCGACCCGTCCGCCACCTCGTCGGGCAGCCACCGCACCCTCTGGCTGGACGTTGCCTAGACCGGCCCGCCCGCCGCCCGCCGCCCGCCGCCCGCCGCCCGCCGCCCGCCGCCCGCCGCCCGCTGCCGGGCACGTGGCATCCGCCGTGTCCGGGGAATGAGACGGGAGGACGGATGGTTCACGCCACTGATGGTTGAACAGCAAACCGTCCCGTCAGTGAACCCGGAGAGAAGAAGGATCATGCGCGTCGAGATCTGGAGCGACATCGCCTGCCCCTGGTGCTACATCGGCAAGGCCCGTTTCACCAAGGGCCTGGCCGCATTCGCGCACCGCGACGAGGTGGAGGTCGTCTTCCGGTCCTTCGAGCTCGACCCGGGCAGCCCCAAGGGCGTGACCGCCCCCGTCGTCGAGATGCTCGCCAAGAAGTACGGCCGCACCCTCGACGAGGCGCGCGGCATGGAGGAGCACGTCGCCGCGAGCGCCCGCGCCGAGGGGCTGACGTACCGGACCGAGGGCCGCGACCACGGCAACACCTTCGACGTCCACCGGCTGCTGCACCTGGCCGACGCCAGGGGTCGGCAGGAGGAGCTGCTCGACCTCGCCTACCGGGCCAACTTCGGCGAGGAGCGCTCCGTCTTCGACCCCGAGGTGCTGATCGCGCTCGCGGTAGAGGCCGGTCTGGACGAGGCCGAGGCCCGCGCCGTCCTCGCCGACGGCTCCGCCTACGCCGACGAGGTCCGCGCCGACGAGCGCGAGGCCGCCGAGCTGGGGGCGAACGCCGTGCCGTTCTTCGTCCTCGACCGCCGCTACGGGATCTCCGGCGGACAGCCGGCCGAGGTGTTCACCCGGGCCCTGGAGCAGGCGTGGGCCGGGCGCGAGGTGGAGGAGCCGGCGGCCGCGGCCGACGCGTGCGAGCCCGACGGGGCGTGCGCCGTCCCACAGGTATAAGTATTACTTGGGGTGGGCGACTGAAACTCGGCAATGGACTTTGGGCCTTTCCTGGCGCAGAGTTGACGGTATGGATCTTCCGATCGCCGAAGCGACCCGTGCCGAGTTCGCCCACTCCACCACCTATCTCAACTCCGCCAACTGCGGGGTCGTCCCGCGTGCCGCCGTCGCGGCCGTACGGGAACTGGCCGAGGCGGCGGGGGCCGGGATCCCCACCGGATTCGGCGACTTCGACCGTGTGAACCGCGCCCGCGCCTCC
Source organism: Streptomyces erythrochromogenes (assembly GCF_036170895.1). Classification (NCBI taxonomy): domain Bacteria; kingdom Bacillati; phylum Actinomycetota; class Actinomycetes; order Kitasatosporales; family Streptomycetaceae; genus Streptomyces; species Streptomyces erythrochromogenes. The sequence goes on from NZ_CP108036.1 coordinate 6,213,648, forward strand.
TTCGCCCGTCTGGTCGGGGTGGACGCCGAGCGGGTGGCCGTCGGCTCGGCCGTGTCCACCCATGTCGGCCTCGTCGCGGCCTCGCTCCCCTCCGGCGCGGAAGTGCTGTGCCCGGAGGGCGACTTCGCCTCCGTGATCAACCCGTTCGTGGTGCGCGACGACCTCAAGGTGCGGTTCGCGCCGCTGGAGTCCCTCGCCGAGGCCGTCGGCCCGGACACCGCCCTGGTCTCGCTGAGCGCCGTACAGTCCGCGGACGGGCGCAAGGCCGACCTGGCGGCGGTGCGCGAGGCGACGACGGCGCACGGGGCCCGGATGCTCGTGGACGCCTCCCAGGCGGCGGGCTGGCTCCCCTTCGACGCCTCGCCGTACGACTACACCGTCGCCGTCGGCTTCAAGTGGCTCCTCAGCGTCCGCGGGGCCTCGTTCCTGACCGTGTCGCGGGAGGCCCAGGACACCCTGACCCCGCTGCACGCCGGCTGGGTGGCGGCGGAGTCCATGTGGGACGCCGTCTACGGACCGATGCCGCGACTGGCCGACTCCGCACGGCGGTTCGACGAGTCCCCGGCCTTCCTCGCCTACCACGCGGCGGAGGTCTCGCTCGCCCTCATCGAGCGGATCGGCATCGAGGCCGTGCACGCCCACGACACCGCCCTGGCCGCCCGCTACCGCGCCGGACTGGCGAGCCTCGGCCACGAGCCCGTGCCCGGCGAGGCCGCCATCGTCTCCGTACCGGGCCTGGACGGCCGGCAGCCGGCCCTGCAGGCGGCCGGCATCCTCACCTCGGCCCGCGCGGGCCTCCTGCGGGCGTCGTTCCACCTGTACAACACGGAGGCCGACGTGGACCGGCTCCTGGACGTGCTCTCCGCCTCCTGACGCCGCACGGGCCGCACGTACAGTGCCGCCATGAGCGATGTGAGCGATGTGAGCGGTCCGGGCCATGTGAGCGGCGTGCTGCACGTGAAGGGGCGGGTGCTGGTCGGGCCCGACGAGGTCCGCGACGAGCTCTGGGTGGTCGGCGGGCGCGTCTCCTACGAGAGCCCGCCGGGCGCCCGCGAGGTCACCACGGTCACCGGCTGGGTCCTGCCCGGGCTGGTCGACGCGCACTGCCACGTGGGACTGGACGCCCACGGCCCGGTCGACGCCGACACGGCCGAGCGCCAGGCGGTCACCGACCGCGACGCGGGCACCCTCCTGATCCGCGACGCCGGATCGCCCTCCGACACCCGCTGGATCGACGACCGCGAGGACCTGCCGAAGATCATCCGGGCGGGCCGGCACATCGCGCGCACCCGACGCTACATCCGCAACTACGCCCACGAGATCGAGCCGGCCGACCTCGTCGAGTACGTCGGCCGCGAGGCGCGGCGCGGCGACGGCTGGGTGAAACTGGTCGGCGACTGGATCGACCGCGACGCCGGCGACCTGACGGCCTGCTGGCCGCGCGCCGAGGTCGAGGCGGCCATCGCCGAGGCGCACCGGCTGGGCGCCCGGGTCACCGCGCACTGCTTCGCCGAGGACTCGCTGCGCGACCTCGTCGAGGCGGGCATCGACTGCATCGAACACGCCACCGGTCTCACCGAGGACACCGTCCCGCTGTTCGCGGAACGCGGGGTCGCCATCGTCCCCACCCTCGTCAACATCGCGACCTTCCCGAAGCTCGCGGCGGGCGGCGACGCGAAGTTCCCCCGCTGGTCGGCGCACATGCGGCGGCTCCACGAGCGGCGCTACGACACCGTCCGGGCCGCCTACGACGCGGGCATCCAGGTCTACGTCGGCACCGACGCCGGGGGTTCCCTGCCGCACGGGCTGGTCGCGGCGGAGGTCGCCGAGCTGGTGAAGGCCGGGATCCCGGCGCTCGACGCCCTCTCGGCGACGGCCTGGGCGGCGCGCGAGTGGCTCGGCAGGCCGGGGCTCACCGAGGGTGCCCCGGCGGACCTGGTGGTCTACGACGCCGACCCGCGGGCCGACGTGGGCGTCCTGGCGCAGCCGCGACGGGTGGTCGTCGACGGCAGGGTCAGGGCCTGAGCGCGGTGCGGTGAGCGGGGCCGCAAATCGAAACCCCGCACGGAAACCACCCGTTGGGGTGAAGTGACCTCGGGTAGCTGCCCCGTCACCCACATTGAGTAAGGATTCCCAGGGTCGAAGCCGTCGGCGCGCGCGATGTCCCCCATTGGCCGCGCGACGGCACCCAACTCCCCGGGGGTTCCACCACCTTGAACAGCAACACCTTCCGCATGCCCGCGGCCGTTCTGCTCGCCACGGGAGCGGTCGTCCTGCTCACCGCACCGCCCGCCTCCGCCACGGGAGGCACCCCCGCCGGCGGAGAGGGCAAGTCCGGTGCCGTGGTCCTGCGCACCGGACTGGACGTGGGCCTGCTCAACAAGACCGTGCACGTCCCGCTGAAGGCGACCCTCAACGAGGTCAGCGCCCCCGCGAAGGCCGAGAAGACGGCGCTGACCGTCACACTGGACGGGGTGGAGGGGAACAGGCCGGTCAGCGTCCTGCGCGCGGACGTCGCCACCTCCAAGGCCACCGCGGACAAGACGAAGGCGGAGGCCGAGGCGAACCTGGCCAAGGCCCGCGTGCACGTGCCCGGGCTGCCGCTGCTCTCGCTGATCGAGGTGGAGAAGGTCACCTCCAAGGCCGTCTGCGAAGCCGGCAAGAAGCCGGTGGCCAGCGCGAACGTCCTCGGCACGGTGACCGCGCTCGGCAAGAAGGTCACCCTGTCGGCGGGCGGCCCCACCAAGGTCGAGGTCCCGGGCGTGGGCATGGTCAGCCTGGAGCTGTCCAGCACCGAGACCACCTCCACCACGGCCGCCGCAGCCGCGCTCCGCCTGAAAGTGGCCGTGAACCCGCTGAACCTGAACGTGGCACAGGTCGACGGCGAGATCGTGCTGGCCGAGGCGCACTGCGAGTCCCCGAAGGGCTCGGCCCCGACGACGAAGGCGCCCGAGCAGCCCGACATCAAGACCCAGACCGGGACGGGCACCGGCGGCACCACCGCGGGTTCGGGCACCACCGCCGGTTCCGGCGGCAGCGGCTCGGGCACCGCGGACGCCAACCTGGCCGAGACCGGCGGCGGTTCGCTCACCCCCTACATCACGGGCGGTGCGCTGACCCTGCTCGCGCTCGGCGGCGGCGCGCTCTTCCTGACCCGCCGGGGCAAGACCCAGTAGGGCCGCCGGGCGGCCCCGGCCAGCCCGTGCCCCCGGCCCGCCGTGCGGCGCGGCCGCGTGCGGACCCCCGCCACCCGGCGAGCACATCGGAGGGGAGTGCTCAACGGGTGGCGTGGGCCAGCCCCTGCCCGCCCGCGCCCCGCGACAGCACGGCGTCGGTGACCTGCCGGTCGATCCGCGCGTACTCGTCGCGCTTCGCGGCCGGCAGCGCCTCGTCCGAGGCCGCGCAGGAGGCGCAGACGACGCGGAACGGCGGGCCCATGTCCGAGTACTGCGTGAGGTACTCGGCCTTCACCACCTCCCAGCGGCCCGGGCGGTCCGCCGCCGGGGCGAAGGTGAAGCGGGGGACCGATGACTGGTTGCCGCGCAGCTTGTCGGCCGGGACGAAGCTGGCGACCTGGTCGCCCATGCCGAAGACCACCCAGGTGCCGTTGATCTTCTCGTAGGGCTGCGGCACGTGGTTGTGCGTGCCGATGATCAGGTCGATGTCGGGGAGGCCGTCGGCCGAGCGGGAGGCGGTCAGCGCCTGCGCCAACTCCTTCTGCTGCTCGTCGGGCGCCGTCTGCCACTCGGTGCCCCAGTGGACGCTGAGCACCACCACGTTCGCGCCGCCCGCCCGGGCCGCGCGGGCGTCGGCGATGATCCGGTCCTTGTCGATCAGGTTCACCGCCCACGGCTTGTCCTGGGGGAGAGGGATGCCGTTCGTGCCGTACGTGTACGACAACTGGGCGACCTTCGCGCCGCCCGCGGAGAGCAGGGCCGGCGCCTTGGCCTCCTCCGCGCTGCGCGCCGAGCCGACGTGCGGGATGCCGACCCGGTCGAGGTGCTCCAGGGTGCGGGCCAGGCCCTGGTAGCCGTCGTCCAGCGTGTGGTTCGAGGCGGTGGAACACCCGTCGTACCCGGCGTCCTTGAGCGCGTCCGCCAGCTGGTGCGGGGCCTTGAAGGCGGGGTAGCCGGTGTAGGGGCCGCCGGGGCGCCCGTACGGTATCTCGTGGTGGCATATCGCCAGGTCGGCGGCGGAGACCAGGGGTTTGACCCCGGCGAGTATCTTCCGGAAGTCGTACTCCCCTGCCGCGTCGGCGTCGTCCCCCGCCCGCTGGATGATCGACGGGTACGGGATGATGTCCCCGGTCGCGACCAGCGTGAACGGCTGCCCCGCGGGGACGGCGGGAGCGGCGGGGGCCGCCGGCCGGGACGTCCCGCCCTGGCCCGGCTCGCCCCCCAGCTGCTGCTGCGCGGCGGGCGCGCCGCCCCTGTCGAGCAGCTGCGGTACGGCGTACAGCGCGCCGCCCGCGACCACCAGTGCGGCCAGCACTGCGCCTGTAGCGGCGGATGCCTTCATTCCCGACCCCCGTTGTTCGTGAACCGATGCGGGGATCCTCGAACGGCCCCGCCCCCGCAGCCATCGTAGGTGGGCCGTTCGAGTGAATCCGAGCCTGGAACCCCCGAAAACTTGCAGGTCAGGGAAGGGGAGGAAAAAGAAGCGTGAGGTCAGCGGGAGGTCAGGGCGAGGGCGCGGTCCAGCGCCTGCAGCAGCCGCCCCGTCGTCGCCCGGTCGCGCACCGCCAGCCGGAGCCAGGTCCGGTCCAGCCCGGGGAAGGTGTCCCCTCGCCGGACCGCGAAGCCCAGGGCCCGCAGCCGGGTGCGGACCTCTGCTCCGTCCGCCACCTTGATCAGGACGAACGGCCCCTCGGCCACGCCCGCGACCTCCACCTCGTCGAACTCCGCGAGCCCCGCCAGCAGATGCGCCCGGTCCACCGCGATCCGCCGCGCCGCCTCCTCCGCCTCGGCCAGCGCCGTCGGAGCCACGCAGGCCTCGGCAGCCACCAGGGCGGGCGTGGACACCGGCCACAGCGGCTGCGCCGCCGCCAGCTTCGCGATCACCTCGGGCTCGGCCAGCACGTAGCCGATCCGCAGCCCCGCCAGACCCCACGTCTTCGTCAGGCTCCGCAGGACCACCAGCCCCGGCAGGTCCGTCCGGCCCGCGAGGGCCTCCCGTTCGCCCGGGACGGCGTCCATGAACGCCTCGTCCACCACCAGGATCCGGCCCGGCCGGGCCAGCCGCGCCAGCGTCGCCGCGGGGTGCAGGACGGACGTCGGGTTGGTCGGATTGCCGATGACCACCAGGTCCGCGTCCTCCGGCACGGCCGCGGGATCGAGCCGGAACCCGTCCGCGGCCCGCAGCACCACCCGCTCGACCCGGTGGCCGGCGTCCCGCAGGGCCGCCTCCGGCTCGGTGAACTGCGGATGCACCACGACCGGCCGTACGGCGCCCAGGGCCCGCGCGATCAGCACGAAGGCCTCCGCCGCCCCGGCCGTCAGCAGCACCCGCTCGGCCGGCAGGCCGTGCCGGGCCGCCACCGCCGCGCGGGCGGCCCGCCCGTCGGGATACGCGGCGAGGTCCCCGAGGGAGGCGGCGATCCGCTGCTTGAGCCACTCCGGGGGCGTGTGCGCCCGTACGTTGACCGCGAGGTCCACCAGGGCGGAGCCCGCGTCCACCACCTCGGCGTCCCCGTGGTGGCGCAGGTCGTGCGCCTCGGCCGTGGCCACCGCACAGGTCGCGGACAGCGAACGCCGCTTGGGCACGAGGAGTTCCCCGCCCGCCATCAGCGCGGCGGCCTCCGCCACCGAGGGAGTCCCGGTCGCGGCCCGCGCCGCCTCCGAGGGGTGCGGTACGGCGACGGCGGCCAGCCGGTCCGCGGGATAGCCGAGGACGGGCACGCCGAAACGTTCCGCCGCGCCGGCGATCCCCGCCTCGGCCGCCTTCGAGTCCACCGTGGCCAGCGCCGTGACCGCCTCCGCGGCCAGTCCGGCGCCCCGCAGCGTCTCCTCGACCAGGGCGCAGACCTCCTCGACGGAGACCCCCGCACGGCCGCCGACCCCGACCACCAGCCGCGTCGTGTACTCGCCCACCTCGGGGCCTCCCTCCGTAGTCACCGTCACCGGCACATCACCCGACACCGGTCATTCATTCGTCAACACCGCTACGCCGACCGCCCCGACACGGACGTGCGCGCGGGCCGAGGAATCTGTATTCAGGGGCACATGGCCGTGATCGTGGCGTTGGGCGCGTTCCTGATGACCCTGCTGGGCGGTTGGACGGCGCAGCGCGTCACCGACCGCCGCCACCTCGTGCTGGGCCTGGCGGGCGGCCTGATGCTCGGCGTCGTCGGCCTCGACCTGCTCCCGGAAGCCCTGCACGCGGCGGGCAGGGAGGTCTTCGGCGTCCCGCTCGCCCTGCTCCTCTTCGTGGCCGGCTTCCTGGTCGCCCACGTCGTCGAACGGCTGCTGGCCGTGCGCCAGGCCGCGCACGGCGCCGAGAACGGTGCGCGCGTCCCGGAGGTCGGGCTCACCGCGGCCTCCGCGATGGTCGGCCACAGCCTCGCCGACGGGGTGGCGCTCGGCGCGGCCTTCCAGGTCGGCGGCGGGATGGGCGTGGCCGTGGCGCTGGCCGTGATCACCCACGACTTCGCCGACGGGTTCAACACGTACACGCTCACCAGCCTCTACGGCAACGACCGCCGCAAGGCCCTGATGATGCTCTTCGCGGACGCGGTCGCCCCGGTGGTGGGCGCCGCGTCCACTTTGCTCTTCACCCTTCCGGAGGAACCCCTCGGCGCGTACCTCGGGTTCTTCGGAGGCCTGCTGCTCTACCTCGCGGCCGCCGAGATCCTGCCCGAGGCGCACCACAAGCACCCCGCCCTGTCCACGCTGATGTGCACGGTGGGCGGGGTGGCCGGGATCTGGCTGGTGGTGGGCATCGCGGAGTGAGCCGACAGGGTTCACCGCCGTGCTGCCGCGGCTTCCCGCACGGCCGCCGTCCGCGCGGCCGCGGCCTCGGTGAAGCGGCGGGCGACGGACGGCTCCGCCGCCCAGTGCGTGTGCAGATAGCTGGCGTGCACACCCTCCTGGACGAAGCCCTCGACCCGGCGCTCGGGATGCGTGAACCCCCATGCGGGAGCGGCCCCGGCGCCCGGCTCGATCACCGTCCGGTGGAACTCGTGCCCGCGCAGCCGGGTACCGGCCGCCGCCAGCGAGCTGTCGGACACCGCCACCGCCTCGCGGTAGCCGAGGGTCAGCCGCTCCGACATCCGCGCGTCCGCGTCGAGCACCCCGCACATGGGCTTGCCGTCCAGCGACCGCGCCAGGTACAGCAGCCCGGCGCACTCGGCCGCCACCGGACCGCCGGCCGCGGCGAACGCGGAAACGGCCTGGCGCAGCGCCCCGTTGGCGGACAGCTCGGGCGCGTACACCTCCGGGAAGCCGCCGCCGATCACCAGGCCGCCGGTCCCCTCGGGCAGTGCCTCGTCCCGCAGCGGGTCGAAGGTGACGACTTCCGCCCCCGCGGCGCGCAGCAGCTCGGAGTGCTCGGCGTACGAGAACGTGAACGCGGGCCCGCCGGCGACCGCGATGACCGGTGCGGACGCGCCGGGGGCGCCGCCCCCGGACCCCCGCGCCTCGAACGCCGGCGGGGCCGCATGTGGCGACCACGGCTCGCAGGACAGCGGCGGGGCCGTCCGCGCCAGCGCCATCAGCGCGTCCAGGTCGCAGCCCGCCCGCACCTGTTCGGCCAGCGCCGCCACGGCGGCCAGCGCGTCGGCGTGCCGCTCGGCCACCGGCACCAGCCCCAGGTGGCGCGAGGGCGTGGCCACCTGCGGGGCCCGCCGCAGGACACCGAGCACCGGCATCCCCGCCTCCTCCAGGGCCTCCCGCAGCATCACCTCGTGCCGGTCGGAGCCGACCTTGTTGAGGATCACGCCGCCGAGGCGCACCTGCGGGTCGAAGGAGGCGAAGCCGTGCACCAGCGCCGCCACCGACCGCGACTGCGAGGAGGCGTCGACCACCAGCACCACCGGCGCCCGCAGCAGCTTCGCCACCTGCGCCGTCGATGCCAGCTCGCCCCGGCCCGCGGCCCCGTCGTAGAGCCCCATCACGCCCTCGACCACGGCCAGGTCGCACCCGGCCGCCCCGTGCGCGAACAGCGGAGCGACCAGCTCCGGCCCGCACATGAAGGCGTCGAGGTTGCGTCCCGGCCGGCCGGTGGCCAGCGCGTGGTAGCCGGGGTCGATGTAGTCGGGCCCGGCCTTGTGCGGGGACACGGCGAGGCCGCACTCCGCGAAGGCCGCCATCAGGCCCGTGGCCACGGTGGTCTTGCCGCTGCCGGACGACGGCGCGGCGACGACCAGCCGGGGAACGTCGAACGAAGTCACCACTCGATGCCCTTCTGGCCCTTCTGGCCGGCGTCCATCGGGTGCTTGACCTTCGTCATCTCGGTGACGAGGTCCGCGAACTCCACCAGCTTCTCCGGCGCGTTGCGGCCCGTGATCACCACGTGCTGGGTGCCGGGACGGCTCCGCAGCACCTCGATGACCTCGTCGACGTCGATCCAGCCCCAGTGCATCGGGTACGCGAACTCGTCGAGCACGTACAGCTTGTGCGTCTCGGCGGCCAGATCGCGCTTGACCTGCTCCCAGCCCTCCTTCGCCGCCTGCTCGTTGTCGAGCTGCGCGTCCCGCTGGACCCAGGACCAGCCCTCGCCCATCTTGTGCCAGACGACGGTGCCGCCCTCGCCGGAGGCGCCGAGCACCTTGAGCGCGTTCTCCTCGCCGACCTTCCACTTCGCCGACTTGACGAACTGGAACACCCCGATCGGCCAGCCCTGGTTCCAGGCGCGCAGCGCCAGCCCGAAGGCGGCCGTGGACTTGCCCTTGCCGGGTCCGGTGTGGACGAAGACGAGCGGGCGGTTGCGGCGCTGGCGCGTGGTGAGCCCGTCGTCCGGAACGACGGACGGCTGTCCCTGAGGCATTACGCGGCCCTCCTGGTGGTGTGGGTGGCGGGAGTTGTCACTGCGGTACGTACGTCCTTCACGAGTCCGGCCAGGGAGTCGGCCCGCAGCCCGTCTAGGGTGACGGCCGGCCCGCCGAGGTCGGCGGCCAGAGCCCCGGCCAGTCCCAGCCGGACCGGCCCCGACTCGCAGTCCACGACGACGGACGCGACCCCGTCGGCGGCCAGCAGCCGGGCACTGCGCGCCGTCAGCTCGCGCGGGTCGCCGCCGACGGCCCCGGCCGAGGTGGCCCGCCCGTCGGTGACCACGACCAGCAGCGGACGGCGGCTCGGATCCCGCAGCCGCTCGATCCGCAGCACCTCGCGGGCCTTCAGCAGCCCGGACCCGAGCGGGGTGCGGCCGCCGGTGGGCAGCTTCTCCAGTCGGGCGGCGGCCGCGTCCACCGAGGAGGTGGGAGGCAGCGCCAGCTCGGCGGCGGCGCCCCGGAAGGTGATCAGTCCGACCTTGTCCCGCCGCTGGTAGGCGTCCAGGAGCAGCGACAGCACGGCGCCCTTGACCGCGCTCATCCGCTGCCGGGCGGCCATGGAGCCGGAGGCGTCGACCACGAAGAGGACGAGGTTGCCCTCGCGGCCCTCACGGGTGGCCTGGCGCAGGTCGTCCTTGCGGATCACCAGGCCGCGCCCGGTGCGGCCGCGCGCCTTCTGGTGCGGGGCGGCCGCGTGCACGGTGGCCGCCAGGTGCAGCTTCGTGAGCTGGCCGCGGGGGCGCTGGGCGCCGGTGGTGCGGCCGTGCGCGGTGCGGGCGCGCGAACGCCGCCCTGCGGCGCCCTCACCGAGCCCCGGAACGCTCAGCATCTTGGTCCGGAACGGCTCGGCCGCCCGTACGGCGGCCTGCTCGGGCCCGCCGGCCTCCTGGGCGGGGGACTGCGGGGCGCCTTCCGGAGCGTCCGCGGGAGCCTCGGCGGGCTCCGCCGGGTGCTGCGCGTCCTGGGGTCCGCCGCCCTGCGGGGGCACACCGCCGCCGTCGGGGCCGCCGCCGTCGTCCGGGCCCTGCGGGTTCTCGGGGCCCCCGTCCGGGTCGGGCTCCGGGTCGGTACCGGGGTCCGGCTCCGGGTCCGGCTCGTCCTGCGGCTCCTCGTCGGGGAACTGGTCGAGGATCTGGTCCAGCTTGTCCTCGTCCAGGCCCGGCGCGTCGAAGGGGTTGCGGCGCCGCCGGTGGGGGAGCGCGAGCAGGGCGGCCTGCCGTACGTCCTCCTTCAGCACGGTCGTCCGGCCCGCCCAGGCGGCCAGCGCGGTCGCGGTCCGCGCCATCACGATGTCGGCCCGCATGCCGTCGACCTCGAAGCCGGCGCAGGTCGCGGCGATCTGCAGGAGCGCGTTGTCGCCGAGGCGGACCTGCGGCAGCAGCGCCCGCGCGGCCACGACCCGGGCGCGGACCTCGTGCTCGTCCCCCGACCAGCGGGCGGCGAAGCCCGCGGGGTCGTCCTCGTAGGCGAGCCGGCGGCGGACGACCTCCACCCGCTGGGCGGGCTCGCGGGAGGCGGCGACCTCCACGGTCAGCCCGAAGCGGTCGAGGAGCTGCGGGCGCAGCTCGCCCTCCTCCGGGTTCATGGTGCCGACGAGCAGGAACCGGGCCGCGTGCCGGACCGAGACGCCCTCGCGCTCCACGTACGAGGCGCCCATCGCGGCGGCGTCCAGCAGCAGGTCGATCAGGTGGTCGTGGAGGAGGTTGACCTCGTCGACGTAGAGGATCCCGCGGTGGGCGTCGGCCAGCAGCCCCGGCTCGAAGGCCTTCACGCCCTCGGCGAGGGCCCGTTCGATGTCGAGGGCGCCGACGAGGCGGTCCTCGGAGGCGCCGACGGGCAGCTCCACCATGCGGGCCGGCCGGGCGCCGCCGGGGCCGGCCTCGTGCGGACCGTCGGGGCAGTCCGGGTCCGGCGCGACGGGCGCGCACGAGAAGCGGCAGCCGGGCACGACGTCGACCTGCGGCAGCAGCGTCGACAGCGCGCGCACGGCGGTGGACTTGGCGGTCCCCTTCTCGCCGCGTACGAGCACACCGCCGACCGCCGGGCTCACGGCGTTCAGCAGGAGCGCCAGCCGCAGGTCGGTCTGGCCGACCACCGCGGTGAACGGATAGGGCGTGCTCATGCGTTGCTCACTCCTTGGAAGGTGCGGACCGTTACTGGGGCGCCGCCCCAGACCCCGCGCCCCGATCGCCGGCGGGGCTGAGATCCCAGCCTCGCCGGCGATCGGGGCGCGGGTCCGGGCAGAGCCCGGTTTCGGGTAGGGGCGGGGCGGGGGAGAGCCGCCCGCGGGGCGGGGCGCGTCACGGCGCGCCCGGAGGGAGGAACGGGAGGCCGGCCGGGGCGCCGGCTTCGATCAGGCCCAGCAGCGCGTCCGTGTCCGCGTGCTGTTCGATCAGGTCGCCCAGCAGGTCGAGCTGTTCCTCGCGCAGAGCGGCGAAGGAGGTGTCCGGGGCCGGTACGAACCGCCGTCCGGCGGCCGCCGCCACCTCCCGCAGGAACGCCCGGCGGAAGCCGTCCGACTCCAGCGAGCCGTGCCAGTGCGTACCCCACACCGCACCGACCCGGCAGCCGTCCAGGAACGGCTCCCCGCCCAGGACCTCGGCCACCCCGTGGTGGATCTCGTACCCCTCGACAGGTTCCCCGAGCGCCGAGCCGACCGGCCGCGCCAGGGTCTTCTCCCGTTCGAAGCGGACGCGTACGGGCAGCAGCCCCAGGCCCTCCACCGAGCCCGCCCGCGATTCGACGTCGTCCTCGATGTGCTCGCCCAGGGCCTGGAAGCCGCCGCAGATGCCCAGTACCGGCCGGCCCTCGGCGGCCCGCCGCGCCAGCGCGTCCGCCAGCCCTCGTTCGCGCAGCCACGCCAGTGCCTTCACCGTGCCGCGGGTGCCCGGTACGACGACCAGGTCCGCGTCGGCCAGCTCCTCGGCGCGGTCCACGAAGCGCACCACGACCCCCGGCTCGGCCGCGAGCGCGTCGACGTCCGTGAAGTTCGACATCAGCGGCACCGCGCACACGGCGACCCGCAGCACGTCCTCGCCCACGGGCGGCGCCACCACGGACTCGCGGACGGCGCCCCGCAGGGAGACGCGCAGGCCGTCCTCCTCGTCGATGCCCAGCCCGTGCTGGAACGGCAGCACCCCGTAGGTCGCCCGACCGGTCAGGCCGCGCAGCATCTCCATGCCCGGCTCCAGCAGCGACACGTCGCCGCGGAACTTGTTGACCAGGTACCCGGCGATCAGCGCCTGGTCCTGCGGGGAGAGCAGCGCCGTCGTCCCGAAGAAGGACGCGAAGACCCCGCCGCGGTCGATGTCGCCGACCACGACCACCGGGAAGCGCGCGGCCCGCGCGATGCCCATGTTCACGATGTCGGTCCGGCGCAGGTTGATCTCCGCCGGACTGCCGGCCCCCTCGCAGATCACGGCGTCATACGTGCCCCGAAGCTGCTCCAGGCAGTCCGTGACGATGCCGAGGAGCTGCTCCTGGCGCCCGCCGTGGTAGCCGCGAGCGCTCATCTCGCCCACGGGCTTGCCCAGCAGTACGACCTGGCTGCTGCGGTCGCTGCCGGGCTTGAGCAGCACCGGGTTCATCAGCGCGGTCGGCTCCACGCGGGCCGCCTGGGCCTGCATCGCCTGGGCGCGCCCGATCTCGGCGCCCTCCCGGGTGACGAAGGAGTTCAGCGACATGTTCTGCGCCTTGAAGGGCGCCACCTTCACGCCCTGGCGGGCCAGCCAGCGGCAGATGCCCGCTGTGACCACGCTCTTGCCCGCGTCCGACGTGGTGCCCGCGACCAGCAGGCCCCCGCCGCGCCTCGTGCCGCTCATGCGCGTCCCCCTCGTGCTCGTGCCAGCAGCAGCCGGGTGGCCACGCAGGCGCCCAGGGCCAGCCACGTCACCTGCCGCGACAGCCGTACCGCCCGCTCGATGTCCGCGACCTCCACCGGCCGCCCCGCCCCGCCGTTCAGCACGGCCCGGTGCTCCACCCGGCCGCCGTAGGCCAGGGTCCCGCCCAGTCTGACGCCGAGCGCCCCGGCGAAGGAGGCCTCGACGGGACCGGCATTCGGGCTCGGGTGCGCGGCGGCGTCCGCGCGCCAGGCGCGCACGGCTCCGCGCCGGTCGGGGCCGGCCACCACGGCGGCCAGGGCCGTCAGCCGGGCGCCGGGCCAGCCGGCGAGGTCGTCGAGCCGGGCGGAGGCCCAGCCGTAGCGCAGGTAGCGGGGGGACTTGTGGCCGACCATCGCGTCCAGCGTGTTGACGGCGCGGAACGCCAGCAGTCCGGGGACCCCGGCGGCGGCGCCCCACACCAGGGCCCCGACCACCGCGTCGGAGGTGTTCTCGGCGACGGACTCCACGACGGCCCGGGCCATCTGCTGTCCGTCCAGGGAATGCGGGTCGCGGCCGCACAGGTGCGGCAGCCGCTCGCGGGCCACCTCGACGTCCCCGGCGGCGAGCGCGCCGCCGATGGCACGGGCCTCCCGGCCCAGCGAGGTGCCGCCCACGACGGCCCAGGTGGCGGCGGCGGTCAATGCGATACGCGCGGCCGCGGGGCGGGAGCGCACAGAGCGGGCGCCCAGCGCGCCGACGACGGCCGCGCCCCCGGCGCACAGCAGGGTGTGCAGGACGCCCCGGCCGCGGTCGTCACGCCACAGGGAGCGCTCGACTGCGGCGGCGGCTCGTCCGAAGGCGGCCACGGGGTGCCCTCGGCGGGGATCACCGAGGATCCGGTCGCCGATCAGGCCCGCCGTGGCGCCGTACGCGAAGACGCGATCGGCACGCATGGTGGCAGGTATGTCCTCACTCAGGGTCCGCGCCCTGGTTCGACGTGTCCGGCGGCGAGAGTTCCTGGCTCCCGGGGCGCACGCGCGGCGTGCGCTCCCCGGTGACAGTGGCGGGACCGCGCCGGATTCGCACCGGACTTCCTCTCCATGCCGCCGTATTGGCTCGGGCAGTCCACCACGCACCCGGAAGGCCCGTCAACTCGCCGTTGACCTGCGGCGCGGCAGGGTCGGGAGATGCGGAAGCTCCCCCCGGGACGAACCCGGAGGGAGCCTCACGCCTTGCCCGCGCTGCTGCGGGGATCAGGCGACGATCAGGTAGATCCCGTACGTCACGGCCGCCGCGACGAGCGCGAAGCACAGGTACGCGCCGCTGCGGGCCAGGGTGGCGGTGCCGCCCTGCTCGGTGGCGGCCTCGTGCTTGGACAGGCCCACCAGGCCCAGGGTGAAGAGGGCCACGAGGGCGACGGTGGCGAAGAGGCTGACCCCGAAGACGGAGCCGAGCGCTTCCCAGTCGATCTTCATACTGCCGATTCCTCTGTGTGTCTCTGTCTCGGTCAGACCGTGGCGGCCGGAGCCGCCGGGGTCTGCGTCGCGGCCGGGATGGTGGCCTTGAGGTCTTCGTCCGTGACCGCGGCGATGGTGCCGGCCGCGGCGACGGTCGGCGGGACGGTGACGGCCGCGATCGCCGTGGTGACGACGCCCGGCTCCTCGGCGTCCGCCTGCTCGACGTCGTTGACGTTGTGGTGGTCGACGACCTGGCGGCGAGAGATGAGCCAGATGGCCAGGCAGGAGCCGACCAGGAAGACGGTGACGGCGGCGATGCCGATGTCACCGGCGCGCATGACGAGCTCGGCACCGGCCGAGACCAGCGCGGCGGCCGGCAGGGTCAGGCCCCAGGCGACGAACATGCGGGTCGCGGTGGACCAGCGGACCACACCGCCCTTGCGGCCCAGGCCCGCACCCATGACCGCACCGGAGCACGAGTGGGTGGTGGAGAGCGAGAAGCCCAGGTTCGAGGAGGCGAGGATGACGGACGCGGCCGAGGTCTGGGCGGCGAAGCCCTGCTGCGGCTGCAGGTCGGTCAGGCCCTTGCCCATGGTGCGGATGATGCGCCAGCCGCCCAGGTAGGTGCCGAGCGCGATGGCCAGACCGGCGGAGACGATGACCCAGACCGGCGGGTTCGCGTCGGGCGCGAGCGCGCCGCCGGCGATGAGGGCCAGGGTGATGATGCCCATCGTCTTCTGCGCGTCGTTGGTGCCGTGCGCGAGGGAGACCAGGCCGGCCGAGGCGATCTGGCCGGCGCGGTAGCCCTTGGCGGAGGTCTTCTCGCCGACCTTGTCACCCAGCTTGTAGGTGAGCTTGGCGGCCAGGTACGCGGCGATGCCGGCGACCAGCGGGGCGGCGATCGCGGGGATGAGGACCTTGGTCACGACGACCCCGCCGTTGACCGCGCCGATGCCGGCGGAGGCGACAGCGGCACCGATCAGGCCGCCCATCAGGGCGTGGGAGGAACTGGACGGGAGTCCGACCAGCCAGGTGACGAGGTTCCAGAGGATCGCGCCGACCAGCGCGGCGAAGATCACCTCTGGCTGGATGCCTTCCTCGTTGACGAGGCCCTTGGAGATCGTCTTGGCGACCTCCACGGACATGAACGCGCCGACGAGGTTGAGCACGGCGGACATGGCCACCGCGGTCTTGGGCTTGAGGGCGCCGGTCGAGATGGTGGTGGCCATCGCGTTGGCCGTGTCGTGAAAACCGTTCGTGAAGTCGAACACGAGAGCGGTGATGATCACGATCCCGAGGAGAAGCGTTATGTGCTCCATTTACCCAGGCTTCTGTTTGGCGTCAGTGGCTCGGTGAACGTAGGCAACCTGGATGAACGGAAGGTGAACTGGCTCCGGCGGAGCGGTGTACGGGCACGGGGCGCGATCGGGACATTCGTCCTGATTCTTACGTAGATTTCGGCATTAACGCAGGCCAAAGCCGGGTGAATGAACCCCTCCGCCCGTCCCCGGCGGCGCACGCCGCCACCCCTGGCGTCCCTCGAAAGAGACCCAGATCACTCTCCCCGCGTAGACCCGGAAGGGTCACCTCCGGTGGCTCGCCGGACTCTGCGCGACCACACTGGAACGGTGCGTACCGTGACAGCGACGGCAGCGGCCGTCACGACGACCCTCCTCGGGGCGGGCGCGGCCGCCGTGGCGGCCGGCCGGTACGCCGCCGACGCCGCCCTGCGCCCCCGGCCCGGCGCTCCGCTCCCCGGCGGACCGCGGCTGAGCGTCCATTCCGCCGGCGACGGCAGGATCGCCCTCACCCGCTCGCTCGCCTCCCTGCGCCCCGGCGTGTACGGCCTGACCGCGCCCGGTGTGCACGCCGTCGTCGGGCCCGTGCTCCCGGACGCCGCCCACGACCCCGACACCGTCGTGCGCCGGCTCCTCTCCGTCACCCACGGCAGCCTCGACCCCGGCACCCGGGTCACCCTCACCCCCCAGGTCCACATCGGCGATCCGCGCACCGCACTCGGGCTCGACCACGCAGACGTGGACGTCCCCGGCGAGCTCGGCGCCCTGCCCGCGTGGTTCGTGCCCGCCGCCCGGGACACCTGGGTGATCACCGTGCACGGACTCGGCGCCGGCCGCGAGCACCCGATGGTGGTCATGCCCTTCCTGCACCGCCACCGGCTGCCCGTCCTGGACCTCGGCTACCGCGGCGACCTCGGTGCCCCCGAACCCCCCGACGGCCTCGGCCACCTAGGCGAATCCGAGTGGCGGGACCTGGACGCCGCCATTCGCTACGCCCTGCGTTACGGCGCCCGGCGCGTGATCCTGCACGGCTGGTCCACCGGCGCCACCATGGCCCTGCGCGCCGTCGAGCGCTCGGCGCTCGCCGACCGGATCTCGGGCCTGGTGCTCGACTCGCCCGTGCTCGACTGGCACACCACCCTGCGCGCACTCGCCGCGGCGCGCCGCACCCCGGCCCTGGTGCTGCCGCTGGCCGTGCGGGCCGCCGAGGGCCGCGCGGGGCTGCGCGCCGACCGGCTGCCGCCCGGCGCCGACCCCGGAGCGCTGAAGGCCCCCGTACTGATCTTCCACGGCCCCGACGACACGCTCGCCCCCTGGCAGCCCTCCCAGCGGCTCGCCGCCGCCCGCCCCGACCTGATCACCCTGCACACGGTGCGGGAGGCCGGGCACGGGGCGATGTGGAACGCCGATCCCGCCGGATACGAGGAAGCCCTGCGCCGCTTCCTCACCCCTTTGATGTGAAGGCCGTGTGACGGACCGGGCCCTGCGGGCGGGTTGTCCCGGTCTGCCCCGGGGGCGGGTGGGGAAGGAGCCGATTCCGTTTGGGCTTTCGGCCAGTGACGGGCGAGACTGCTTCCGTGACGTCCCGAAAGCCTGATGAGCAGTTGGCTCGCGACTCCAGACTCCGACTCGTCTCCCCGCGCTCCGTCGCCGCGGCACGCAAGGCGGTGACCGACCGCCGCACCCGCCCCGCCCCGCGCCCTCCGGCGGGCACCCCGGCCACCGCCGACCTCGCGAACCGGGCCCGGGCCTCGCTGGCGGACGCCGTACGCCTGACCCGCTGGGCGGAACGCAACCTCGGCGCGGTGGACGGGGGCCGGCCCGCCCCCACGGGAGCCCTGCCCGCCGCCGACGTCGAACGCGCCGCCGACGAGCTGGGACTGACGCACGGCCAGATCAGGGTCGGCTGGGACCGCGCCCGCCTCGCCGGCCTGGTCGAGGTGCACGGCGGCCACGCCCGCCCCGGCTGGCGGCTGCGCGCCTGGGACCGCGACGA
Source organism: Streptomyces erythrochromogenes (assembly GCF_036170895.1). NCBI lineage: Bacteria > Bacillati > Actinomycetota > Actinomycetes > Kitasatosporales > Streptomycetaceae > Streptomyces > Streptomyces erythrochromogenes. The sequence continues at coordinate 6,231,206 of NZ_CP108036.1, forward strand.
CACCGCCGTACTGCGCGGCTGGGTCGCCCTCTTCGACGCCTGGTCGCTGGTCCACCCGGCCCCCGCCGACATCGCCCCCGAGGCCGTCGCCGAGGTCGTCGAGGCCATGCCCCAGCTGCTCTCCCTGCTCCAGCTGTCCGCGGGCCCGGTGACCGTCCCCGACCTGCTGGACCTGCTCGGCCAGCGCGTCACCGAACTGCGCGACGAGCGCTGCGAGATCCCCTACGAGGCCGAGCCCGCGACGGCGCTGACCTCCGCGGCCGGCTCCGCCGAGTCCCGCCCCGTCCCGCTCGCCCGGCTGCTGCGCTGGGCGCTCGGCGGCCTCGCCGCCGTGGACGCGGTGACCCTAGGACCCGCCCGGGCCACCCTCACCCCGCTCGGCAGCTGGGCCGTGTGGGTCAAGCTGGAGCAGATCTGCGTCGCGGCGCAGAGCCCCGCCGGGAACATCGAGCAGTCCGCCGCCGCCATGCTGCACGGCTGCGCGCGGCTCACCCCCGGACCGGCCCGCGCCGAGTACCAGGCCTGGCTCGCCGCCCGGCCCGTCGGCCACGCCGTCGCCGAGCTCCTCCAGGCCGCCCGCGGCGAGGACGCCCTGCTGCGCGGCCTCGCCTTCGAGGCGCTGCGCGTGGTCGGCGCCCCCGCGGAGCCCGAGGTGCGCGCCGCCGTGCGCGAGCCCGCGCTGCGCCCGTACGCGCTGCTCTGGCTCGCCGTGCACGACGGCGTCGACCCCGACGAGGCGCAGGACGTGCTCACCGCGGAGGAGTCGACCTGGCTCTGGGTGGACACCGCCGCCGCCATCGCCGACCACGGCGAGGCCGAGCTGCTGGCCCGCCACCTGGACTCGGCCGTCCGCACCACCGTCCCCCGGCTGCTGGACGAGGTCCGCGCGGTCGGCCATCCGCGCACCGTGCAGGTCCTGGTCGCGCTGGCCGCCGCCCACCCGGACCCGGCCCTGGCCAAGGCGGTCCGCCGGGCCGCCTTCCAGGTCCACACCGGCGGCGCCTGACACCCGCGCTACGCGCGTACGCGCCGCGGCTCCGACCGGATCCGCGGCGCGCACGTCCCGCGGCTCTCAGGCCTGCGGCGCGTAGGTGCCGAAGCTCCAGATGTTGCCCTCGCCGTCCCGGGCCATGTAGTCGCGGGAGCCGTAGTCCTGGTCGGTGGGCCCCATCAGGATCTCCACACCGTGCTCGACGGCCCGCCGGTGGTGGGCGTCCACGTCGTCGACCACGACGTAGACCCCCGAGGGGCCGGCGCCCTCCATGGCCTTGTCGAAGGCCCCGCCGGTGCCCTTGCTGCCCAGCATCACCACACCGTTGCCGTACGCCAGCTCCGCGTGCACCACCGAGCCGTCGTCCCCCTCGTACACCGCGACCTGGCTGAAGCCGAAGGCCTCGGTCAGCAGCTTGATCGCCGCCTTCGCGTCGCGGTAGACCAGCGTGGGACAGATGGACGGAACGCCTGCCATGACGATCACTCCCTCTCGTGACGGTGACCCGCGTCACACAGCATGGCAGGCGCCGCCGACGGTCAGCGGAAGGTGTTGCACTGGGCCATGTCGCCGGTCCGGTAGCCCTGGTAGAACCACTGCTGGCGCTGCTCGGCCGAGCCGTGCGTCCAGGACTCCGGGGTCACCCGGCCCTGGAACTTCTCCTGGATCCGGTCGTCGCCGACCGCGGCCGCCGCGTCCAGCCCGTCCCTGATGTCCTGGTCGGTCAGCGTGGTGATCAGGGGCCGCCCCGTGGACTCATCCGGGGTCCGCGTCGCGTTGTGCGCCCACACCCCCGCGTAGCAGTCGGCCTGCAGCTCCACCTTGACCGCGTTGCTGTTCGCGCCCTGCCGCCCGTCCTGGGCCCGCTGGAGGGTGCCGGTCAGGTTCTGGATGTGGTGCCCGTACTCGTGGGCCACGACGTACGCCTGGGCGAAGGGGCCGCCGCTCGCGCCGAACTTGGTCCGCAGCTCCTCGAAGAAGCCCAGGTCCAGGTAGACCTGCCGGTCGGCGGGGCAGTAGAAGGGGCCCACGGCCGCGGTGGCGGCTCCGCAGGCGGTGTTCACCCGGCCGGTGAAGAAGACCGTCGACGCCGGGCTGTACTGGCCCCCGCGCCGCGTGAACTCCTGCCGCCAGAAGTCCTGGGTGCTGTTGACCACCGCGACCAGCCGGCAGTCCTCGCGCGCGTTCGCGTCCTGCCCCGTCCGGCACGCCTGCTGGACCTGGTTGACGGAGGACGCGGCGGGAGCCGGCTCCTCGTCCCCCGAGGACAGCCCCAGCTGCTCCGGCCCCACGCCGAAGAGCAGGCCCATGATGAGCGCGAGGATGCCGACGAGGCCGCCGCCGATGGTGGCCTTACCGCCCGGGATGCGACTGCCACGCACGTCCTTGACCTCGGACGTGTCCAGATTGGCGTTGTCGTCGAACTGCATCCCGCACCGCCCTCGATCCATGGAGCAGGCGCGGCCGCGTGGCCGCCCCTGCGGCGAGTATCAACCTGTTCATCCCGATACGCGCCTCGGCCCCTCCCCGGGGGTGCCTGGGCCGAACGGGGGACGGGGGGAGTGGAGCGCGGCGGCCGGGCGGCCTCGCCGCCGCCCCGGAAACCAGTTGCACACCCCCGGTAGAATGTCTCCCATGGCGAATCTCCTCGCGGATTAACGGCGTCGAAGCCTCGCGTCCCGCCCCCTTCCGCCGTCCCGACCCGCCCTGGAGTATTTCCGTGATCACCGCCACCGGCATCGAGCTGCGCGCCGGCGCCCGCGTCCTCATCGAGTCCGCCTCTTTCCGCATTTCCAAGGGCGACCGCATCGGCCTCGTCGGCCGCAACGGCGCCGGCAAGACCACCCTCACCAAGTGCCTCGCGGGGGAGGGCCAGCCCGCCGGCGGCTCCATCACCCGTTCGGGCGAAGTGGGCTACCTCCCGCAGGACCCCCGCACCGGAGACCTCGACGTCCTGGCGCGCGACCGGATCCTGTCCGCCCGCGGTCTCGACGTCCTCATCAAGAAGATGCGGGCGAACGAGGAGCGCATCGCCACCGGCGCCGGCGCCACCCGCGAGAAGGCGCTCAAGCAGTACGAGCGCCAGGAGACCGAGTTCCTCACCAAGGGCGGGTACGCCGCCGAGTCCGAGGCCGCGACCATCTCGGCCGCGCTCAGCCTGCCGGAGCGGGTCCTCGGCCAGCCGCTGCACACCCTCTCCGGTGGTCAGCGCCGCCGCGTCGAGCTGGCCCGGATCCTCTTCTCGGACGCCGACACCCTGCTCCTCGACGAGCCGACGAACCACCTCGACGCCGACTCGATCGTCTGGCTGCGGGACTACCTCAAGAACTACCGCGGCGGCTTCGTCGTGATCTCCCACGACGTCGACCTCGTCGAGACCGTCGTGAACAAGGTGTTCTACCTGGACGCCAACCGGTCCGTGATCGACGTCTACAACATGGGCTGGAAGCTCTACCAGCAGCAGCGCGAGGCCGACGAGAAGCGCCGCAAGCGCGAGCGCCAGAACGCCGAGAAGAAGGCCGCGGCCCTGAACTCCCAGGCCGACAAGATGCGCGCCAAGGCCACCAAGACGGTCGCCGCGCAGAACATGGCCAAGCGGGCCGAGCGGCTGCTGTCGGGCCTGGAGGCCGTCCGCGTCTCCGACAAGGTGGCCAAGCTGCGCTTCCCGGACCCGGCCCCCTGCGGCAAGACGCCGCTGACCGCCGAGGGCCTGTCGAAGTCGTACGGCTCCCTGGAGATCTTCACCGACGTCGACCTGGCCATCGACAAGGGCTCCCGCGTGGTCATCCTCGGCCTCAACGGCGCCGGCAAGACCACCCTGCTGCGCCTGCTCGCGGGCGCCGAGCAGCCCGACACCGGCCAGGTCACGCCCGGCCACGGCCTCAAGCTCGGCTACTACGCCCAGGAGCACGAGACCCTGGACCCGGACCGCACGGTCCTGGAGAACATGCGCTCCTCCGCGCCCGACCTGGACCTGGTCGACGTGCGCAAGACGCTCGGCTCCTTCCTGTTCTCCGGGGACGACGTCGACAAGCCCGCGGGCGTGCTCTCCGGCGGTGAGAAGACCCGTCTGGCCCTGGCCACGCTGGTCGTCTCCTCGGCGAACGTGCTGCTCCTCGACGAGCCCACGAACAACCTCGACCCGGCCAGCCGCGAGGAGATCCTGGGCGCGCTGCGCACCTACAAGGGCGCCGTCATCCTCGTCACGCACGACGAGGGCGCCGTGGAGGCCCTGGAGCCGGAGCGCATCATCCTGCTCCCGGACGGTGTCGAGGACCTGTGGGGACCGGACTACCGGGACCTGGTGGCCCTCGCCTGACCCCTCCCCGGCCTGCCGGGGAGGTGCCGGGATGCCGTCCCGGCTCTGATCCAGTTCCTTATGGATCATTCGGCTCAGGGGTGATCCATCATCTGAGTGAGACGGTCTCGTACCGTTGCGCGTCGTACGACGGCCCCGGCCGCACCCGCGAGGGTGCCCGACCGGGGCCCTCGTTTTTCCGCGGTCCGGCCCCTGACCTGGAGATTCCCGGGGAGGTCGACGGAGTGTGACGGAAGTCATGCGGCGGAAGAGGAGATTCCGTTCTGCTCGGGTGTCCACGGCTCGGGAAATGCCGCCGTACCGACCTTGCTGAATGGGTGGCCAGGAAGCCGGGGAGGGGTGATCATGAGAAGTCCAGAGCGCACTTCCCATGAGGAGGCACGGGTGGCCGAGACTCTGAAGAAGGGCAGCCGGGTTACCGGCGCCGCGCGCGACAAGCTCGCGGCAGACCTGAAGAAGAAGTACGACTCCGGTGCGAGTATCCGGGCGCTGGCCGAAGAGACCGGCCGGTCCTACGGATTCGTCCACCGGATGCTCAGTGAGTCCGGGGTTTCGCTGCGCGGCCGCGGTGGCGCGACGCGTGGCAAGAAGGCGGCTACGGCCTGACCCCGGTCCATCGGATCCAACGCTCCAACGGCTTCAAGGCTCACATGATCCGACGTTCCCTTCGGTGACCCCCGGTCGGCCCCCCGGCCGACTGGGTGGTTACTGTGCAGTCACTTAGGCCGAGCTTGCGGCCGACTGCACACCGGAGGCATACAGATGGCTCTGCTCGACAAGGACGGCGTACGACTCACCGTCGACGACACGGTCGCCACGGTGACACTGACCAATCCGGCCAAGCGAAATGCCCAATCCCCCGCGCTCTGGCGGGCTTTGGCCGAGGCGGGCAGGTCGTTGCCGGGCACCGTCCGGGTCGTCGTGCTGCGCGGCGAGGGCAAGTCCTTCTCCGCCGGGCTCGACCGGCAGGCATTCACCCCCGAAGGCTTCGAGGGCGAGCCGTCCTTCCTCGATCTGGCGCGCGGTTCGGACGAACTGCTCGACGCCACGATCTCCGAGTACCAGGAGGCATTCACCTGGTGGAGGCGTAACGACATCATCTCCGTCGCCGCCGTGCAGGGGCACGCGATCGGCGCCGGCTTCCAGCTCGCACTCGCGTGCGACCTGCGCGTTGTCGCCGACGACGTGCAGTTCGCCATGCGCGAGACGAGCCTGGGCCTGGTCCCCGACCTGGCCGGCACCCAGCCGCTGGCCTCCCTGGTCGGGTACGCCCGCGCGCTGGAGATCTGCGCGACGGGCCGCTTCGTGCATGCCGAGGAGGCGGAGCGCGTGGGCCTCGCCAACCTGGTGGTCCCGGCGGACGAGCTCGACGCCGCCGTCCAGGACCTGACCACCGCCCTGCTGGCCCCGCCGCGGGACGCCGTGATCGAGACCAAGACCCTGCTGCGCAGCGCGCAGACCCGCACCTACGACGACCAGCGCGCCGCCGAGCGCGCGGCCCAGGCCCGTCGACTGCGCGACCTCGCGGGCCTCTCGGACTGACCCGCCGTCCTCGATTCCGGGCCCGGAAACCGACCCGGGACGACGCCGACCGGCGTAGTCCCGGGGCGCCGAGGCCGCCGCGCGCCTAACGTGGTGCGGAGTGAGTCCGTACACGTGAAGGGACACGCGATGACCGAAACCACATCAGGGGGCTCTCACAAGGCTGCAGGCGACCGGGGGCGCACGACCATCGCGGACGGGGTGGTCGAGAAGATCGCCGGACTGGCCGCCCGCGAAGTGGTCGGCGTGCACGCTCTGGGCAGCGGCCTCTCCCGCACCTTCGGTGCCGTCCGGGACCGGGTTCCCGGCGGCGGGAAAGCGGCGGTCAGCCGTGGGGTCAAGGCCGAGGTCGGCGAGGTCCAGACCGCCCTCGACCTGGAGATCGTCGTCCACTACGGCGTGTCGATCCGTGACGTGGCACGGGCTGTCCGTGAGAACGTCGTCTCCGCGGTCGAGAGAATGACCGGCCTGGAAGTCGTCGAGGTCAACATCGCCGTGAGCGACGTCAAGCTGCCCGACGAGCCCGACGAGGAGCCGGAATCCCGACTCCAGTAGCCGAGAGGAGCCCGCACATGAGCATGGCGGTCGCCGGCATGTTGGCCGGCATGGCCCTGGGGTTCGCCGGCTATTTCGGCGGATTCGGTGCCTTCCTGCTGGTGGCGGCCCTCGGAGCCGTGGGCTTCGTCGCCGGCCGCTTCCTCGACGGGGACCTGGATCCCGGGGACCTGTTCCGCCGCCGCGACGACCGGCGCAGGTGAGGCGCGATGAGCACCCTGCCGCAGGCCACCCCACCGGGCCCCGCCGCGCCGGGGGCCGCCGCACGGGCCACCCCGCACGCGGTGGCCGCCGCCGACCGCGGGGCCACCCGCATCGCCGACCGGGTCGTCGCCAAGATCGCCGCCCAGGCCGCCCGGGAGGCGCTCCCCGCGAGCACCGGAGCGCCCCCGCAGGCCACCGTCACCGTGCACCACGACATCGCGCGGGTCCGGGTGAGCCTGGAACTCCACTACCCCTCCGACCTGGCGGCCCAGTGCGCGGCCGTACGCAGCCGGGTCACCCGCCGAGTCGAGGAGTACGCGCAGATGTCCGTACCCGAGGTCGACATCGACATCGAACACCTGCACTCCGCGCACACCCGCACCGCCGCCGGGCGGGACCGGCGGCTGCGGTGACGGCCACCCGGTTCCGGTCCGCCCGCCGCATCCCCGCGGCCCTCGTCGCCCTGGTCGTACTCGGGGCGGTGGGACTGCTCCTGTACGACCTGGCCGCCGTACGGGCCGACCGCCCCGCCATGGCCTGGCGCCGCGAACTCGCCCACCGGCTGGAGGTCCACACCCCGGCGGACCTCGCGGTGCAGCTGGCCGGCGGGGCGCTGGCCCTGGCCGGGGCGGTGCTCCTGCTGCTGGCCGTCACCCCCGGGATCCGCAGGATCCTCCCCATGCTGAGCCCGGACCAGGACGGGGAAGCGGGCGCGGGCCCCCCGCTGCGCGCCGGGATCGGCCGCAAGGACGCGGCTCAGGTACTGCGGGACCGGGCCATGGAGGTGCCCGGCGTGCGGTCGGCCCGGGTCCGGATGGGCCGCTCCCGCGTCCGGGTGCGGGCCACCTCCCACTTCCGGCAACTGGACGAGGTACGGGCCGACCTGGACGCGGTACTGGCCGTCGGCATCGAAGAACTGGGCCTCGTGCGCCCGCTGCGGCGGCGCGTACGGGTCAGGAGGTGAGCGGGTTGCTCGGGACGGTGAACCGGATCCTGCTGGCGGTAGCCGGAGCGGTCCTGCTGGCGGCCGGGGTCGTGCTGCTGACGGCGGTACGCCCGCTCAAGGGCCGTGCGGAACCGCTGCTGAGCGCCGAGGACCGGCGCCGGTACCTGCACGCCGAGGGCTGGGCCTGGTGGGTGCTGGTCGCGGCCCTCACCCTGTGCCTGCTGCTGGCGCTGTGGTGGCTGCTGTCCCAGCTGCGGCGCTCCAGGCTGCGGGAGGTCGCCGTGGACACCGGGGACGGGGCCTTCGCCGTACTGCGCGGGCGCGCCCTGTCCGACGCCGTCGCCGCGGAGGCCGGAGCCCTGGACGGGGTCGCCGGCTGCCGGGTCGTCCTGCGCGGGCGGCGCGGTTCGCCCGCCCTGCGGGTGGCGGTCGAGCTGGAGGCCCACGCGGTCCCCGCGGACGCGCTGGCGGGGCTGGCGGGGCCGGTCCTGACCCACGCCCGGACCTCGGCGGGCCTCCCGGAACTGCCGGCGGAGGCACGTTTCAAGGTGACGTCCCACCGGGCCCAGCGCGTCAGCTGAGCACCCGCCGGCCCCGGGCGCGACGAGCCCGGGGCCGGACGCCCGCTCAGAAGCCGTGCCGGGAGCCGCCGTCGACCGGGAGCATCACGCCCGTCAGGTACGAGGCGGCCGGCGAGAGCAGGAACGCGGCCGTGCGGCCGAACTCCTGCGGGGAGCCGTACCGGCGCAGCGGGATGCGGGACTCGTTGCCCGCGCGGGCCGAGGCCGCGTCGCCGGACAGCGCGTCGAGCTCCCGTACCCGGTCGGTGTCGATACGGGCCGGCAGCAGGCCGACGACGCGGATCCCGCGCGGACCGAGCTCCACCGAGAGGGACTTCGCGAAGCCGGCCAGGCCCGGTCGCAGGCCGTTGGAGATGGTCAGGCCGGGGATCGGCTCGTGGACCGAGCCCGACAGGACGAAGCCGATGACCCCGCCCTCGCCCAGCACCGCGGCGGCCGCCCGGGCGAGGCGCACCGCACCGAGGAAGACCGACTCGAAGGCGGCCGACCACTGCTCGTCGGTGCTGTCGACGGCGAAGCCCGGGACGGGGCCGCCGACGCTGATGAGGATGCCGTCGAAGCGGCCGAAGCGCTCCCGCGCCGTGGCGATGAGCTGCCCGGCCGCCGCCGGGTCCGCGTTGTCCGCGGCCGCCCCCACGGCGTTCGGGCCGAGTTCGGCGGCGGCGTCGGCCGTCCGCTTCTCGTCCCGGCCCGTCACGAGGACCTTCGCGCCGTCGGCGACCAGTTCCCGGGCGGAGGCGAAGCCGAGGCCGCGGGTGGCCCCGGTGACGATGTAGACACGGTCTTTCAGTCCAAGATCCATGCCCGACACGCTACGCCGTCGCAGGCTCCTGTTCGGCCGCTTCGGCCCGGGCCGCGGCCTCCTCGCGGTCGCGCTTCTCGCGCCGTACGAGGACCAGCCAGCCCACCGGCACCGCGGAGGCGAACAGCCACCACTGGACCGCGTAGGCCATGTGCGCGCCGATCGAGTCGTGGTCGGGGTCGGCGACGGTCTCGGGACTGCCGTCCGCGGGAGCCGGATCGGTCAGTTCCAGGTACCCGCCGAGGACCGGCCGGCCCAGGGACGCGGCCTGCTGCTCGCTGTTGATGAGCATCACCTGACGGTCGGGCAGGCCCTTGCGGTCCTTGATGCCGCTGCCGCCGCTCGTCTCGTCGGCCTTCAGCCGGCCCGTGACCGTGACCTCGCCCGCGGGCGCGGCCGGCACCGGCGGGTAGGCGCGCGGGTCGTCGCCGCCCACCACCCAGCCGCGGTCGACCAGCACCACCCCGCCGTCGGAGAGGACGAGCGGGGTCACGACGTGGAAGCCGACCTTGTCGTCGTTCGAGGTCCGCATCCGTACGACCACCTCGTGCGCGGAGTCGTAGGTGCCGGTGGCGGTGACCGCGCGCCAGAAGTCGGCGCGGGGGACCTTGTGGCCGGGGGAGGTGACCTCCGTCATGGGGACCGGCTTCGCCCGCAGGTTCGCCTCGATCAGCTGGTTCTGCGCGACCCGGTGCACATGGCGGTGGTACTGCCAGAACCCGAGCTTGATCATCACGGGGATGAGGACGAGGGCGATGAGGGTGAGGCACACCCACTGCCGGGTCAGCACAAAGCGGTACACGCCCACGACGGTACCCCGGCCGACGAGGACCCCGGCGGCCGGGTGGCCCTCCGGGGTCGCGGGGAGGAGGAGGAAGCGGTCAGACGTGGTCGACGATGCCCACCTTCCCTTCCGCGCGGGCGCAGTGCCCGCCGCAGTACCACTGGCCCTCGACCTCGACGCCCTGTCCGATGATCTGGACCCGGCAGTGCTCGCAGATGGGCGCCATGCGGTGGATGGCGCAGGAGAAGCAGTCGAAGACGTGCACGGCGCCCTGCGCGTGCACCTCGAAGGACATGCCGTAATCGTTTCCGCAGACCTCACAACGTGCCATGCGCCGCATGCTGCGCACGGCGGAGCAGCGGAACAAGATCCACCCTGGTGAGTCGCCGCGCGGACACCCGCCCGGACCAACGGCCGGCGGCCGGCCGCCTCATTCCCCGGTCATTCCCCGGCCGGTGCCACGTCCCGCAGCAGCTGCGTGAAGGCCGCCTCGTCGACGACCGGGGTGCCGAAGGCCTTCGCCTTGACCGTCTTCGAGGTCGCCGAGTCCGGGTCGTTCGTCACCAGGAGGCTGGTGAGCCGCGACACGCTCGTCGCGACGTGCAGGCCCGCCTCGATCGCCCGGTCCTCCAGCAGCTCCCGCTCCACCGAGGTGTCGCCGGAGAAGGCGATCCGCATGCCCTGCTTCAGCGGCTCACCGTCCTCGAAGCGCCCCGGATTGGGGTGCGGGCACGGCGGACGCTTGCGCGAGGGCCGCCAGCTGCTGCCCCGGTACGACGCCTGGTGGCCCACGCGCGGAGTGGCCGCCGAGTCCGACCACTCCGTCAGCGGCCGGCATTCCAGCAGGGGCAGCCGTACGCCGCCCTGCGCCGCGGCGTGCAGCGACGGACGGAAGGCCTCCGCGAGCACCCGGGCGTCGTCGAGCGCGTGGTGGGCGCGCTGCTGGACCACACCGAAGTGCGCGGCGAGCGACTCCAGCTTGTGGTTGGGCAGCGGGAGGTTCAGCTCCTTCGACAGGGCGATGGTGCACAGCCGCTGACGGACCGGCGCGGTCGTCTCGGCGCGCGCGTACTCCCGGGCGATCATCTGCCAGTCGAAGATGGCGTTGTGCGCGACCAGCACGCGGTCCGCGAGCCTGCCGGCGAACTCCTCGGCGATGTCCTTGAAGAGCGGTGCGCCTTCGAGCACGTCACTCGTCAGACCGTGGATCCACACCGGTCCCGGGTCCCGCTGCGGGTTGACCAGGCTGTACCAGTGGTCCTCCACGTTGCCCTGTGCGTCCAGCCGGTAGACGGCGGCGGAGACTATCCGGTCGTCGCGAGCGAGCCCGGTGGTCTCCACGTCGACGACCGCGTACCCCTGTGGGTACGCGGTCGGCCACGTCGTCTCTGCGGTCGTACGGTCGTCGAGCATGGTCACAGAGGATATCGGCACGGACTGACACCGCGGCCCCACCCTCGGTCAGCCCAGCGCGGAGACCAGGTCCCCGGCGGCCAGCTGTTCGAGCCCGCAGCCGTCAACGGGCCCCGGCAGCAGCCGGTATACGGACCCCCGCGCACCGGCCGGCGCCACGTCGCCGTCCACCAGCGCGAGCAGCGCCGACCTCCCCGAGGCGGCCGCGCCCGCGAGGGCCTCCACGTCCGGCGACGGCAGCACGGAGTCCGGATCCTCCAGCCCGAGCAGCCGCCCGGCGAAGGCCGCGGTGTCCTCGTCCGCCCGGCGCCGGTAGGTCCACAGCTCGTCGGGGTCGCTGGGCCGGGGCGTGCGGCGCAGCACGACGACCTCTGCGCAGCGCGCCGCCGCGTGCCAGCCCGCCAGCTCCCACAGGGTGGTGCGGCCGGTGGAGAAGTACTGGAAGAGGTCGCGGCCGATCCGGGCCAGGTCGTCCTGGTGCGCGTGCACGCTGTGGTAGCCCTCGTCGTCGGGCAGGTGCACGTCGGTCCACAGGAAGCCGCGCCGCTCCAGGTCGACGAGCAGCGGCACGTGGATCCGCGAGTTGCCGACCAGGTCGTAGCGCTGCCGCACGGTCCGCGGGTCGTAGCGCGCGGTGCGCCCGGAGCGGCTCGGCAGCGACATGAAGCCGGCGAAGGCGTCGGGCAGCAGCTCGAAGGGGATGTTGTTGTAGCTGAAGACGACCGGCATGGCGAAGCGGACGCCGGTGTCGGCGAGGGCGTCGAGGTCGATGTCCACGTACTCGCTCGCCCCGGCGGGCGCGGGGGCGGAGGTGAGGTCGCCGGAGTGGACCACGGCCCGTCCGCCGTAGACGAGGTTGGTGTAGTCGCACAGGCCCGCGTAGTTCCAGTCGGAGTCGAACAGCACCACCGACAGGTCGAGATCCACCGTCTTCTTCGGCGGCTCCATCCAGTGCAGGAACATCCGCAGCACCTCGCCGTCGGGCAGCGCCTGGAAACTGCCCTTGGGTACGGTGACCAGGGCCTTGGCGGCCGCCCGCTCGGCCGAGGGGACGTGCAGGTGGGCCAGGCGGGAGTCGAGGACCGCCACGTCGTACGGCTCGGCCGCGGACAGCCGGCGCAGCAGCTCCCGCTCGAACAGGCCGGCCACCGCAACTGTCACGGGCTCGGCGAGCGGCGCCCGGGTGTCGTCCACGGTGTAGGAGTGCGCGACCTGGCCGCGCGGGAAGAACACCCGCCGGGTACCGGGCTGATGGCGGATCCGCAGCCGTCCCAGCGCGGACAGCACCGGCCCCGGCCCCGCCTTCGGCAGCCGCTCCGCCAGCACCGCCGCCACCTGCTCGGGCAGGGCGTCGGCCGCGTACCGGCGCAGCAGGTGGTCGAGGCGCCGTACGAGCTCCCCGGGCCGCTCCGCGAGGACGGCGAGGGCGAGGTCCGGGTCCGCCCCGCGCAGGGCCTCCTCCGCGCGGCCCGTCCAGGTGGCGGCCCTGATGCGGGAGCCGTCGACCCGTACGGCCTGCGGGTGTCGGGCGGCGGTGGCCAGCAGGGCCTCGCCCAGCGCGGTGCCCCGGACGTCGGTCTCGCGCAGCACGGCGAAGGCCAGGGAGGCCCGCGGGTGGCGCCCGTACTGCTCGAAGGGGTGCAGGACCTCGGCGGCCCGCTTCCACGGGTCGGGGTGGCGCAGGACGTCCTCGACGAGCAGGGCGGGGTCCAGTGCGTCGAGCAGGGCGAGCAGTTCGCGGCGCAGCGGGCGCGGCAGGGACCGCATCCGGGGCGGCGACAGCAGGTCGGCCTCGCCGCCGGACCAGACGGCCAGGAGCCGCAGGACGTCGGTGGCGGTGGTCAGCCGGTCGGGGAGCAGGGCCCGTACGGCCTCCCGGGTGCGGCGCTCGCGCAGCAGGGTGCCGAGCACCATGGCCTTGGTCTCCCGTACCGGGATGTCGTCCGGCAGCCAGTCGAGGCCGGCCGGCGCGGCGGCGAGCAGCACCCGCGCCTCCTCGGTGTCCTGGGCCGACAGCGGGGTCCGGCGGGCGAGCAGCCGGCCGAGGGCGGTGACGGAGTCGGCGGCGCGGTCGGTGCCCAGGCCCAGCAGCCGCAGCGGGCCCGCGCTTTCGCCGGGCGCGGGCCGACCGGGCCGCTCGGCGGCCGGGTCCAGGAAGGGGTCCGCGAGGTCGATCCGGCGGTGGCAGATCGGGCAGCCCGTGTAGACGGCGCCGTCCCAGCAGGTCCGGCAGACCAGGTGGGCGCAGGGGGAGACGGGGTGGACGCTGCCGACGGTCGCGCACAGCACGCACGGCTGGGCGGGCCACTGCAGGAGCAGGGCGAAGACCCGGTCGAGCCACAGGGCGACGGTGTCGTCGGGCACGGAGGCCGGGAACGTGCGGAACAGCGGCATGTGGGTGCGGTCCGCGCCCAGCAGGACGTCGATGTCGCGGACGAGCGAGGTGCCGGCGTCGGCGAGCCCGGCGGGGCCGAGCCAGGCGAGTGCGGAGCGCAGCGGCGCCGTCAGGGCGAAGCCCCGGTCGAGGAGTTCGGCTTCGAGGGCGGTCAGGCCCTCGGCCGTGGACGGATCGCCGGGGCGCGGCCCGGCCTGGTCGACGTACACGGTGTGGAGACGGCGCAGCAGGACGGTCGACAGCTCGGGCAAAGGGGGGAGTCCTCCGGGACCGGGGAGAGGGATGGGGCGGGGGCGGAGAGGGGACGCGCTGCGTGGTCATCGGAGAGGTGAGAAGGAAGCACGTCGCGGAGCCGCCCCCGCGCAGCAGATACAACCACGGCCGGGCCGAGGCGCAAACCGATTTACGGACCGGTCCTCGCGCCCTGCGGCGGCGCCGTCAGCAGGGCCGTCACCAGAGCCCGTACGGACAGCAGGAAGAGCCGTTCCGGATCCGCGGGCCGGGCCAGCGCGCGGGCGAGGGCGGGGTCGTCGGGGGCCGCGGCCGGGTCCCAGAGCTCGCTCTCGGCCGGGGACTGGGCGGGGGAGCGCTCGCGGTTGCGCTCGACCAGCAGGAACCCGACGATCTGGAACTGCACGGCGCGCACCGCGTCGGCCGCCCGGGCGCCGCGCAGTCCCGCGGCGTGCACTTCGTGGACGAGGGCCTGCTGCGCCGGCAGGAACATCCGCTCTGTGAGCCCGCGTTCGTGGACCATCGCGATCAGGTGCGGGCGCTCGCGCAGCTCGCGGCGCAGGATCCGGGCCACCGATTCGATCCGCTCGGCCGGGGTGCGCCCGACCGGGGAGATCGCGCCCATCTCCTGCACCGTCCGCTCCACGAGGGCGTCGAGGAGCGATTCGCGGTTGCCGACGTGCCAGTAGATGGACGTCACCGCGGTGCCCAGCGCGGCGGCGAGTCCCCGCATCGTGAGGGCGGCCGGCCCGCGCTGCTTGACCAGGGACGCGGCGGCGTCCAGCACCTCGTCCCGGGTCAGCGAGGATCTGGCCATGTCAGCGGTCCACCGATCTGTCGATTCGTCAGTTCTCGTGTGTGCACGGGGGTTTACCCTTCATCGGCCGCGGTGTAACTGTGTTACAGAACCGAACCGAGAGGTGGTGCGAGACATGGCACGCGTACGGTACGGAGCGCGCACCGAGGCCGAGATCGCCGCGTCGCGCGAGAAGAGTTCCAAGCTCCCCGACATCTGGTCCACCGGCGTGGTGGCCGTCTGGGAGACCGATCCCGACGTGGTCGCCGCGGTCCTCCCGCCGCCGCTCAAGCCGGCCGAGCGGCCCCTCGTGCGGGCGAACATCAGCAAGGTCGACCTGCCCGGCTACCCGCTCGGCGCCGGCTCGGTGGCCGTCGCCGCCCACCACGACGGCGTGGAGGGCTGGTACCCGCTGGTCATGCCGATGACCCACGAGCGCGCCCTGACCGGCGGCCGCGAGGTCTTCGGCGAACCGAAGAAGCTGGGCGAGGTCACCGTCGAGCGCGACGGCCTCGTCGTACGGGCCGCCCTCGTCCGGCACGGGATCGCCTTCGTCGAGGTGCGGGGCGCCGTGGACCGCCCGCTGCCGCTGCCGGAGCCCACCCATAAGACCGACTTCTACTTCAAGTTCCTGCCCGCCGTGGACGGTTCGGGCTTCGACACGGACCCGGTCCTCGTGCACTGCGTCCGCAACGAGAAGGTCCGCAAACTGGAGCACGTCACCGGTGACATCGTCCTGCGCGAGTCGATGTTCGATCCCGTAGCCGACCTCCCCGTCCGCCGGATCGTGGAGATCACCCTCGGCGAGAAGACCACCGACCAGAAGGGCCGGGTCGTCGAGCGGGTCAGCGCCCGGGCCCTGCTCCCGTACATCCACCAGCGCTACGACGACCCGATGCAGATCCTCGACGGCCCCCCGGAAGGGAGCCTGTGAGATGAGGCTCGAACCGGGACAGACGGCCGTCGTCACCGGCGCGGCGAGCGGCATCGGGCTCGCCATGGCCCGCCGCTTCGCCGCCGAGGGACTGAAGGTGGTCCTCGCCGACGTCGAGGAAGCCGCCCTGCGCAAGGCCGCCGACGAACTCGCCGCGGACGGGGCACAGGTACTCGCCCGGACCGTCGACGTCAGCGACCGCGACTGCGTGCTCGCCCTCGCCGACGCGGCCTACGACGCCTTCGGCGCCGTCCACGTCCTCTGCAACAACGCGGGCGTCGGCTCCGGCGCCGAGGGCCGGATGTGGGAGCACGAGCCCAACGACTGGAAGTGGGCCTTCTCCGTCAACGTGTGGGGCGTCTTCCACGGCATCCAGGCCTTCGTCCCCCGCATGATCGCCGGCGGCGCCCCCGGCCACGTCGTCAACACCTCCTCCGGCGACGGCGGCATCGCCCCGCTGCCCACCGCCTCCGTCTACGCCGTCACAAAGGCCGCCGTGGTCACCATGACCGAGTCCCTCTACGCCCACCTCAAGGCGGAGGGCGCGGCCGTCGGCGCCTCCGTCCTCTTCCCCGGCCCGCACATGCTGCGCACCGGGCTGTGGGAGTCCCACCGCAACCGGCCCGAGCGGTACGCGAAGCAGCGCCCGCGCAGGACCCCGTACCGCAGCCTCGACCAGTACGAGGCCGCGATGGAGCAGGCCGGCCACGAGGTGGCCTTCACCCCGGTCGAGGAGGTCGCGGAGCACGTCGTCGACGGCATCCGCGCCGACCGTTTCTGGATGCTGCCGCCGAGCGAGCACAGCGACCGGCAGATCCGCGCCCGGTCGCAGTCGATGCTCGACCGCGCCGATCCCGCCTACCTGGAGAGCTTCATCCTCGACTGAGGAGCGTCCGCAGTGAGTGACACACCGTACGAAGACCCGTACCTGATCATCTCCTCCGACTGCCACGCGGGCCTGCCCACCGAGCAGTACCGCCCGTACCTCGACTCCCGCTTCCACCGCCAGTTCGACGAGTTCCTCGGCCAGCGCGACGCCCGCCGCGCGGAGGCCACCCGGCTGGGCGTCCGCAACGAGGCCTTCGCCGAGAAGTGGTTCCACGACCACGAGGAGGGCCTGCGGGGAGGCTGGGACACCGGACAGCGGCTGAAGGAGCTCGACGGCGACGGCGTGGCCGCCGAGGTCGTCTTCCCCGACGCGGACGCCGTCGACAGCCAGACCGCGGCCCCCTTCGGGGTGGGCCTCGGGCTCTCCGGCGACCAGGACCCCGAGCTCGGCATGGCGGGCGCGCAGGCGCACAACCGCTGGCTGGCCGAGTTCGTCGCGCAGACCCCCGAGCGCCACTGCGGCGTCGCGCTGCTGCCCATCACGGGCGAGCCGGGCAAGGTCGTCGCCGAGATCCACCGGGCCAAGGAGTCCGGGCTGGGCGCGCTGATGATCCCCGCCATGTGGGTGGACAAGGCGCCCTACCACGACCGCCGCTACGACCCCGTCTGGGCGGCGGCGGCCGAGACCCGGATGCCGATCGTCACCCACTCCGGCTCCTCGCCGCGCCACGAGTACGGCGACCACCTGGGCATCTTCGTCTCCGAGGTCACCTGGTGGCCGGCCCGCCCGCTGTGGTTCCTGCTCTGGTCCGGGGTGTTCGAGCGGCACCCGGGCCTGAAGTTCGGGGTCGCCGAGTCGGGCTGCTGGTGGCTGCCGAACCAGCTGTGGTTCATGGACCGGCTCTACCTCGGCGCGCACGGCGGCAAGAAGCTCTCGCCGTTCGAGGAGCTGAAGCGGCCGCCGAGCGAGTACCTGGACCGCCAGGTCTTCGTCTGCGCCACGAACACCAAGCGGCGCGAACTGGCCCAGCGCTACGAGATCGGCGTGGACAACATCCTGTGGGGCTCGGACTTCCCGCACCCCGAGGGCACCTGGCCGAACACCCGGACCTGGCTGAAGAACACCTTCCACGACATCCCGGTCGAGGAGACCCGCCGGATGCTCGGCCTCGCCGCGGCGGAGGTCTTCGGCTTCGACACCGCGAAGCTGGCCCCGATCGCCCGCCGGATCGGCCCCACCCCGGCCGAACTGGGCCAGTCCCCGGACCAGGCGGCGGTGGCGGCCTCCTGGGCGCGCTCGCGCGAGGTGGGCCGGCACTGGCTGACCGAGCACGACTTCCCGGTACTGGGGGTCACGCAGTGACCGGCGACGACCGCTACACGGTGATCTCGGCGGACTGCCACGCGGGCGCCGACCTCCTGGACTACAAGCCCTACCTGGAGAAGCGGTATCACGACGACTTCGACGCCTGGGCCGCCACCTACGTGAACCCGTACGAGGACCTCCTCGCGGACACCGCGGACCGCAACTGGAACTCGGCGCGGCGCCTGGCGGAGCTGGAGGCGGACGGCATCGTCGCCGAGGTCGTCTTCCCCAACACCATCCCGCCGTTCTTCCCCAAGGCCTCCCTGATGGCGCAGCCGCCGACGGCCGCGGAGTACACGATGCGCTGGGCCGGGCTCCAGGCCCACAACCGCTGGCTGGCGGACTTCTGCGCGGACGCCCCGGGCCGGCGGGCGGGCGTCGCACAGATCCTCCTCAACGACGTCGACGCGGCGGTGCAGGAGATCCGCCGCACGAAGGCGGCGGGCCTGACGGGCGGCGTCCTGCTCCCCGGCGTGCCGCCCGGCTCCACGGTCCCCGAGCTGTACTCGGCCGCCTACGACCCCATCTGGGCGGTGTGCGACGAACTGGACGTCCCGGTCAACCACCACGGCGGCTCGGCCTCGCCGCCGCTCGGTGACGAACCGGCGGCCCGGGCCGTCTTCATGGTGGAGACGACCTGGTTCTCGCACCGGGCCCTGTGGCACCTGGTCTTCGGCGGGGCGTTCCGGCGCCACCCGGGCCTGAAGCTGGTCCTGACGGAGCAGGGCTCCGGCTGGATCCCGGGCGTGCTGGAGATGCTGGACTACTACCACGGCCGCCTGGTCGCGGCCTCGGCCACGGCCGAGTCCAAGTTCGGGGCGGGCCTCGCCGAGGCGATGGGCAGGGGCCCGAGCGAGGTCTGGCGGGACAACTGCTTCGTGGGGGCCAGCTTCATGCGCCCCCACGAGGTCCCGCTGCGGGACCGGATCGGCCTCGACAAGATCATGTGGGGCAGCGACTACCCCCACGACGAGGGCACGACGCCGTACTCCCGCGAAGGCCTCCGCATCGCCTACGCGGGCCTCCCGCGGGACGAGGTCGCCGCCATGGCCGGCGGCAACGCGGCCCGCGTGTACGGCTTCGACCTGGCCCGGCTGGACGCGCTGGCCGCGCAACACGGCCCCCTGGTCTCGGAGATCGCCGAACCCCTGGCGGAAATCCCCCCGGCCGCCACCAGCCCGGCCTTCGCCAAGGGCGGCTCGGTCCGCGTCTGGTAGCCACGGCGTTCCCGCCGGGGCGGCTCAGGTGTCGTACGCCGTGAGCCGCTCCGGCGGGAATCGTTCCGTGCCGGTGAGCCGGGTGCCACCCGACGCGACGACCCGCAGGCCCGACAGGTCGGCCAGCGGCCCGATGTCGATGACGGGGAGGCAGTCGGTCAGGTTCACCTGTACCAGGTCGGGCAGTTCACGCAGCGGTTCGAGCGAGCCGACCAGCTCGCAGGAACCCAGGTAGAGCTCCTTCAGGCCCTGGTGCTTCACCAGGCTGCGCGGGTCCAGCTCCGGCTGGGCCAGGAGCTGCAGGACGGTCAGCGGCGGCGGAACCGGCAGGACCGCCAGACTGCGCGCCTGCTGGGTGCCGGAGACGGTCAGCCAGGAGAGGTCCGGCCACCGTTCCAGCCCGTCCAGGCTCACCTCCGCCGCCCGCTGGTAGAGCCCGAAGCCGGTCAGGGCACCGGCCACCGGCAGGTCGGCCACCGAACGAGTGCCGAGGCGCAGGTCCAGTCCCAGGTGCCGCAGCCCGCCCAGATCGGCCAGCGGCCGCAGGTCCGCCTCGTCGAGCCGGTACAGGTACAAGGTCTCCAGTGAGAGGTCGCCCAACCCGTCGAGGCGTACGTCGCGGCACTGGTCCAAGCCGACCAGTCGCAGATCGGCCAGCGCGGACAGGGCCCCGAGGTCGGCGAGCCGGTGGTTGAGGCTGAAGAAGACCCGTTCCAGGTCCCGCAGGCTCATCAGCTCCGGGGGGACGCCGTAGTCGCCCTCCAGCCGGATGCGCCGGTGAGGGAGCCTGTGGAGCTGTGCGAGCTGCTCCCGAGTGTGGACGGGGAGGAAGGCGTCCCCCAGCGGGGCCCCGCCCAGTACCTCGTCCACGTAGAGGGCCGTGTCGAAGCGGCCCCACGAAGCAGCCAGTTCGTGGCAGACGGAGAACCGCGTGTCCGACCGTGCTGCGGCCAGCACGCGGAGGGCCCGGAGGCCGCCGATCAGTGCGGCCGTACGGACGGCCGCCGCCGCCTCGGCCACCGGCAGCCCCGCCGGGGCCGGCAGCAGCTCCAGGACCAGCTCGCCGGCCTTGGCCAGTTCGGCGGCCTGATCCATGGTCCGCGGCGGCAGCAGTTCCGCCGTGCGGGACTGGATGTCGGAGCGGATCGCCGGGTCGAGTTCCGGGGCGTGTTCCAGGCTCGCAGCGGCGAGGAGGACCAGGCGGTTGCGGGCGCTCTTGACCTTGTCCGCGCGCTTCAGCAGGCCCCGCAGGATGCGGGTGCGTTCATCCGGGCGTGCGTGGCCCACTGCCATGCGGACCACGTCGTCCCAGGTGTCGTCGTGGGCGTTCCTCACCAGCACGCCGAAGTCCCGCGATTCCACCGCGGCCTTAGCGCCCAGGTAGTCCTGGAAGGTGCGGTGGACGAAGACGACAGAGCCCGGCACCGGCTCCAGGAGCAGCCCGCTGCGGATCAGCAGGTGGGTGAAGACCTGCTCCGCGCCGCCCTGCGCGGCAACCTGCGGCATCGAGTCCAGCCACTCGCCCACCATCTCGACGGCCTCGCCCCGGTCCGCCTCCACCTGGCCGTTCCTGATCAGCCAGTACGCGAACCGCTGGAGCAGCAGGACCTGTTCGTCGCGGGTGAGGTAGACGCCCTCGACCCCGCTGATCTCCCGTTCCGTGTCCCGCCGGACCAGCAGCATGTCCAGGGCGGCGTCGTACAGCTCCTTGCGCGCCCGGGGCAGGTGCATCCGCCGGTCCCGGTTCAGCGCGCAGAGCAGTGCGCACATCAGGGGGTTGGTGGCGAGCCGCGCCAGGTCGCGGCGGGCCGACACCGCCTCCAGTAGCGAGGCCTCGTACGCGTCCAGGTCCTCGCCGGGGCATTCGGCGCGCGCCGCCCGGTGCCAGTGCGAGACGAACGCGCGGATGTCGTCCAACTCCATCGGCAGCAGCGAGTGCGGCGTGAAGCCCTGCCCCGCCAGCCAGTCCTCCGGCACGGCCGACGGCCGGGTCGTCACCACGTACCGCGCCTTCGGGAACGCGGCGATCAGCGACCGCAGCCAGACTTCCGTGCGGGTGCGCAGCCGCTGCGGGACCTCGTCCACCCCGTCCACCAGCACCAGCGCCCGGCCGTTCAGCATCAGGTCCTCGGCCCAGCCGGCGGGAGCCGACAGGGGTACGCCCGAGGCGCGCAGGAACTCCTCCGGCAGCGGCAGGCTCTCTGCGGACGTGAAGGCCCGCAGCCGCAGGACGAACGGCACGCACGTGCCCCACGGCCCCTCCGCCTGCCGGGCCGCGTTCAGCGCCAGCCACTGCATCAGCGTGCTCTTGCCTGAGCCGGCCGGGCCGCGCAGCAGCACCCGGTCCGCCGAGCCCAGGGCGTGCTCCGCCCTGACCGGGCTCTGGTGCATGCCCGGCTCGCCCGGCATCAGCTGCTGCTCGCCGCTCACCGTGAGGCTGATGTAGGCGAGGTCCAGCGGCCACTCCTCCCGCGCCCGGCCGGTGGTCAGCCCGAACAGCTGCAGGCGGCCGTGGGCCTGCGCCACGTACTGCGCGTACTTCTGCTCGAAGCGGTGGGCCTCCGACGCAGCCGTCGCGGCGAGCCGCGCCGCCATCCGGTCCACGTGCCGCTCCAGTCGGCCCGTCCGCCGGACCAGTTCCACGTCCGTCCGGGCGCCGAAGCCCGGCAGGGTCGTCAGGTACTCCACGGTGTGCTCGCAGCACAGCCGGACCAGCCGCCCGTACAGGGCCTCGGCCGCCTCGCCCAGGCCGGGCGGGGCCGGCGGCAGTGTCGCCGCCAGGGTCGCCGGGTCCAGGTCCGCCGCGAAAAGGGCCTCCGCGTCCAGCGGGCCCAGCGCGGCGAAGGCGTCGCCGGCCGCGGCCACCGCCGCCAGGCGCTCGTGTTCCGGGAGGCGGGCGGTGGCCTCGTCCATGCGGGCCGCGAGGGTCTCCGTCAGCCGGCGGATCTCCGGCTCGCCCAGCTCCGCGGTCGTTCGGCGCCACCTCGGCACCGGGCGGGCCGGGTCCGCCGTCAGGCCCGCGCCGGGGGCCCGGGACAGAGCGGACCTGATCAGGGCGCTCGCCGCCGTCCCCGCCACCCGTAAGAGAACCGTCTCGAATCCCGTCATTCCCCACCCTCCCCGAACCGACGGTAACCTGGACGGATACCGATCGGTAACAACCTCTAGCGGCACCCCCGGAGGCGCCTCTATGGTGCGGACATGCCGAACCTGCCCGATGTCGTGCTGTGGTCCATACCCGCCTTCGTGCTGCTCACCGTCATCGAGCTGGTGAGCTACCGCCTCCATCCCGACGAGGACGCGGACGGCTACGAGACGAAGGACGCCGTCACCAGCATCAGCATGGGGCTCGGCAGCATCGGTTTCGACCTGCTCTGGAAGATCCCGGTGGTCGCGGTCTTCACCGCCGTCTACGAACTCACCCCGCTGCGGGTGCCGTTGCTGTGGTGGACCATCCCGCTGATGCTGCTCGCCCAGGACTTCCTCTACTACTGGCAGCACCGCGGCCACCACGTGATCCGCATCCTGTGGGCCTGCCACGTGGTCCACCACAGCAGCCGCAAGTTCAACCTCACCACCGCCCTGCGCCAGCCCTGGACCAGCGCCACCACCTACTGGTTCTACCTGCCGATGGTGGCCGTCGGCGTGCACCCGGCCGTGATCCCGTTCTGCTACGGCATCAACCTGCTCTACCAGTTCTGGGTCCACACCGAGCGCATCGGGAAGCTGCCCCGGGCCTACGAGTACGTCTTCAACACCCCGTCCCACCACCGCGTCCACCACGCGTCCCAGGGCGGCTACCTCGACCGCAACTACGGCGGCATCCTGATCATCTGGGACCGGATGTTCGGCTCCTGGGTGGGCGAGACGGACAGGCCCGTCTACGGGCTCACCAAGAACATCAACACCTACAACCCGCTGCGCGTCGCCACCCACGAGTACGCCGCCATCGCCCGGGACGTGCGCGCCGCCCGGAGCTGGAGCGAGCGGGCCGGCCGGGTCTTCCGCGGCCCCGGCTGGCAGCCCGCGACCCCGGCCGCCCGGGCCGCCGCGCCTGCGACGCAGGCCGCCGCGCCCGCGACCCCGCCCGCCCGGGCCGCCGCGCCCGCCCCCGTCGCCGACCCGGCCGCCGTACAGGAGACCACCGCGTGAGCACCGCAGAGTCCACCGGCCGCCCCGGCCCCTCCTGGGCGGCCGACCGGGCGGTGCCCGGCCGGGAACGGATCGGCCGCGTCGCCCTCGCGTCCTTCGCCGTGGCCACCGCCGCCGACCTCGGGTCGCTGCTGGCCGACTGGCACCTCGGGCACGTCATCGCCAAGCCGCTGCTGATGCCGCTGCTCGTCGTCTACGTGATCACGCGCGGCGCGCCCCGCCTGCTGGTCGCCGCCCTGCTGTTCGGCTGGGGCGGGGACCTGGCCCTGCTCTTCGACGCCGAGGCCGCCTTCCTCGTCGGCATGGGCTCCTTCGCCGTCGGGCACGTCTGCTACCTCGTCCTGTTCGGCAAGCGGCCCGCGAACGCGCTGCTCGGGGGCGGCTACGTCCTGGCCCTCCTCGGGACCGTCGCCCTGCTGTGGTCCGATCTGCCCGCGGACCTGCGGATCCCCGTGGCCGGCTACAGCCTGCTGCTGACCGCCATGGCCTTCCGCTCCAGCGCCCTCGGCCTGCGGGCCGGCATCGGCGGTGCGCTGTTCCTGCTGTCCGACACCCTCATCGCCACCGGGGTCGCCGAATGGCCCCAGCTGCCCCGCCCCGACTTCTGGATCATGGCCACCTACCTGGCCGCCCAGTACCTGCTGGCCACCGGAGCGACCACCCGCGAAGCAGGCGTACCGTAGGACGGTCATCAGTCGTACAAGACTGAACAACCCCGAGCCGGAGGACTGCACCACCATGCGCGCCACCGTCATCCACGCCCCGCACGACATCCGCGTGGAGGAGGTGCCCGACGCTGCGATCCAGCGCCCCGAGGACGCCGTCGTCCGCGTCCTGCGTGCCTGCATCTGCGGCAGCGACCTGTGGGCCTACCGCGGCGAGGCCCAGCGCCAGCCGGGCCAGCGCATCGGCCACGAGTTCCTGGGCGTCGTCGAGGAGACCGGCCCGGCCGTGTCCGGCGTGCGCGCCGGCGACCTGGTCGTCGCGCCCTTCATGTGGTCGGACGGCACTTGCGAGTACTGCAAGGAAGGCCTCTACACCTCCTGCGACCACGGTGGCTTCTGGGGCTCGGTCGGCCACGACGGCGGCCAGGGCGAGGCCGTGCGCGTCCCGCACGCCGACGGAACGCTGGTGAAGCTGCCCGCCGAGGCCGTCTCCGACGACCACCTGCTCACCGGCCTGCTCGCCCTCTCCGACGTCATGGGCACCGGCCACCACGCCGCGCTGGGCGCGGGCGTGCGCCCGGGCTCCACGGTCGCCGTCGTCGGCGACGGCGCGGTCGGCCTGTGCGGCGTCCTCGCCGCCAAGCGCCTCGGCGCCGAGCGGATCATCGCACTGGGCCGCCACACGGTCCGCACCGACATAGCCAGGCTCTTCGGGGCCACCGACGTCGTCGCCGAGCGCGGCGAGGCCGCGGAGGCGGCGGTGCGCGAGCTCACCGGCGGCCGCGGCGCGCACTGCGTCATCGAAGCGGTCGGCACCGAGCAGTCCATGCGCACCGCGGTGAACATCACCCGCGACGGCGGGGCCGTCGGCTACGTCGGCGTCCCGCACGGCAGCGGCACCGGCCTCGACCTCGGCGTCATGTTCGACCGCAACCTCACCCTGCGCGGCGGTGTGGCCCCGGTCCGCGCCTACATCCCGGAGCTCCTGGAGGACGTGCTCAGCGGAGCGATCGACCCGGCGCCCGTCTTCGACCGCGCCGTGTCCCTGGACGAGGTCCCGGACGGCTACCGCGCGATGGACGACCGCAGCGCGCTCAAGGTGCTGATCAAGCCCTGACCCGCCGGCGGGCGCAAGCGAGGACGGGCCGGGCGGGGTGATCCCCGCCCGGCCCGTCCGTCTGCCGCGTCGGACTACTTCACGGCCTTGAGGGCGTCCACGACGCCGTGGCCGTAGTAGCCGGTCTGGCCCCACTTGGCCTGGCAGGTGGTGGCGTTGATCAGCGCGCCCGTGGCGTCGTAGATCTGCGCCGGGCAGGCCGCCTTGGTGGACTGCGCCTTCAGCATCGCCTGGAGTTGCGAGGGCGTGGCCGACGGGTGGGCGCTCTTGAGCAGCGCCGCGACGCCCGCGACGTGCGGGGCGGCCATCGAGGTGCCCTGCTTGTAGCCGTAGCCGCCCGGGACGGTCGACAGCACGCGCCCGTTGGCGTCCGGGGTGGCCGGGACCTGCCACTTGTCGCCGCCGGGGGCCGCGACGTCCACGACCCCGAGGCCGTAGCTGGAGTAGTACGAGCGCAGGCCCTTGTCGCCGGTCGCGGAGACGGTGACCACGCCCGGCAGTTGCGTGGGCAGGTCCAGGCAGACCTTCGGGTCGATGGTGCGGGTGACCGGGGTGGTGTCGTTCGGGCTGGTCGTGTCCTCCAGGGAGGCCGCGGCCAGGTCCTGGTTGGAGTTGCCGGCCGAGGCCACGTGCAGCGTGCCCTTGCGCTCGGCGTACTTGGTCGCCCGCCCGATGGCCTCCACCAGCGCCTTCTGGTCGTCGTCCGACTTGCAGTTGAAGAGCCACGGGTCGACGTAGTAGCTGTTGTTGGTCACCTCGATCCCCTTCTCGGCGGCGAACATGAAGCCGCAGACGACCGCCTCGGTGTAGAAGAGGCTGGTCCCGGGCTCGCTCACCTTGATCGCGGCGATCTTCACGCCGGGCGCCACACCGCTGATGCCGACGCCGTTGCGCGGGGCGCCGATGGTGCCTGCCACGTGCGTGCCGTGGTCGCTGCCGTCCGCGTACGGGCGCCAGGCGCCCTCGGTGGTGTCCGCGACGCCGCCGACGCAGTTGGCCGACTGGCCCTTGGAGAAGTTCGGGGCGAGATCGGGGTGGGTGTCGTCCACACCCGTGTCGATGATGCCCACGGTGACGTTCCGGCTGCCATCGTTGATCTTGTGAGCCTCGTCGGCCTTGATCGTCCGCAGGTCCCACTGGTTGGGCTCCAGCGGCTCCTGACCCTCCTGCGCCTGCGCCGCCGCCTTGGCGGCGTCCGCCTCGCTCAGCCGCTGGGTCGCGCCCTCCTCGGTGGTCTGCACGGCCGACATCGGGGCCGTCCGGGTGGCGCCGACCGACACGAACAGCCCGCGCTGGGCGCGCAGCTGCTTGGCGAAGTCGGGGTTCTGGGAGTGTGCGACGACGACGCCGATCTGCTCATAGGCCGTCACCACGGTTCCGCCGGCCCGCTCGACGGCCTTCTTCGCCGCCTTCACCGTGGCGTAGGCGTTCAGGTTCGCCACGTACGACAGCTTGGGGCCGGTGGTCGCGGCCTTCGAAGCCGTCGCCGCGTCCGCTGAGCCGGCCAGCGGGGCGGCGGAGGCCGACACCGAGGGCAGCAGGGCGAGCGAGGCGGTGAGCGCCAGGCCGACCGGTATGGCGAGGGCGCGCCGGCGGGCGGATCCCAGATGAGCCATGGGTTCTCCAGATCATCTTGAAAAAGCCGTCCGCACGCGGTCGCGTCGGACGGGTCCATGACAAGTGAACCTAGTGCCGCCGTTCCCCTCTCCGCCATCAGTTCGAGAAATCAGTTTCCGAAGAATCCACGGGTGTTGAACCGTCCCGGCACGCCGGCCGTGCCGTTGACAGAGGGGGCTCAGCGCCATCGGCCCCACACGGAGGTTGTTTTGTCCGTCGTCCCCACCGCACCTGCGTCACAAGGAGATTCCCCCGTGACCACCGAAGCAGCGCCGCCTCCGGGCAGCACGGGAACGCCCCTGGCGGGCCCCACGGCCGATGAGTTCGTGAGCGTCCAGCAGAGTCCCGAGTTCGCCGAACTCCGCAGCTCCTACCGCTCCTTCGCCTTCCCGCTCACCGTGGCCTTCATCGCCTGGTACCTGCTCTACGTCCTGCTGTCCAACTACGCGGGCGGCTTCATGGGGACCAAGGTCTTCGGCAACATCAACGTCGCCCTGGTGCTCGGCCTCGCACAGTTCGCGACGACCTTCCTCATCGCCTGGCTGTACGCGCGCCACGCCGCCGCCAAGCTCGACCCCCGGGCGGCGGCCATCAAGGCGCGGATGGAGGCCTCCGAATGAGCGGAACGCACCACCTGACGACGGTCGCGGCGGGCGCCTCCGAGCACCGGCCGCTCATCATCACCCTGTTCGGGCTGTTCGTCGTCGCCACCCTGATCATCACGGTCTGGGCCGGCCGCCAGACCAAGGACGCCGCGGACTTCTACGCGGGCGGCCGCCAGTTCACCGGCTTCCAGAACGGCCTGGCCATCTCCGGCGACTACATGTCCGCCGCGTCCTTCCTCGGCATCGCCGGAGCCATCGCCCTCTTCGGCTACGACGGCTTCCTCTACTCCATCGGCTTCCTCGTGGCCTGGCTGGTCGCCCTGCTGCTCGTCGCCGAGCCGCTGCGCAACTCCGGCCGCTACACGATGGGCGACGTCCTCGCGTACCGGATGCGCCAGCGGCCCGTCCGCACCGCCGCCGGCACCTCCACCATCGTGGTCTCGATCTTCTACCTGCTCGCCCAGATGGCCGGCGCCGGCGTGCTGGTCTCGCTGCTCCTCGGCATCACCAGCGACGGCGGCAAGGTGGCGGTCGTCGCGCTGGTCGGCGTCCTGATGATCGTCTACGTGACCATCGGCGGCATGAAGGGCACCACCTGGGTCCAGATGATCAAGGCCGTCCTGTTGATCGCGGGCGCCCTGCTGATCACCTTCCTGGTGCTGCTGGAGTTCAACTTCAACGTCTCCGACCTGCTGGGCAAGGCGGCCGAGAACAGCGGCCAGGGAGCCAAGTTCCTCGAACCGGGCCTCAAGTACGGCAAGGACTCGACGTCCAAGCTGGACTTCATCTCCCTCGGCCTCGCCCTCGTCCTCGGCACCGCCGGCCTCCCGCACATCCTGATCCGCTTCTACACCGTGCCCACCGCGAAGGCCGCCCGTAAGTCCGTGAACTGGGCCATCGGCATCATCGGCGCCTTCTACCTCATGACCATCGCCCTCGGCTTCGGCGCCGCGGCCCTGCTGGAGCGCGCCGACATCCTGGCCTCGAACAAGGCCGGCAACACCGCCGCACCCCTGCTGGCCCAGGCCGTCGGCGGCGGCGCGGACTCCACCGGCGGGGCCGTCCTGCTCGCCGTGATCTCCGCGGTCGCCTTCGCCACCATCCTCGCCGTGGTCGCGGGCCTCACCCTCGCCTCCTCCTCGTCCTTCGCCCACGACCTGTACGTGAACGTGATCCGCAAGGGCAAGGCCACCGAGCAGGAGGAGGTGCGGGCCGCCCGCTGGTCCACGGTCGTCATCGGCGCCGTCGCCATCGGCCTGGGGGCCCTGGCCCGCGACCTGAACGTGGCCGGACTGGTCGCGCTCGCCTTCGCGGTCGCCGCCTCCGCCAACCTGCCGACGATCCTCTACAGCCTCTTCTGGAAGCGCTTCAACACCCAGGGCGCGCTCTGGTCCATCTACGGCGGGCTCGTCTCGGCGGTCGGCCTGGTGCTCTTCTCCCCGGTCGTGTCCGGCAAGCCCACCTCGATGTTCAAGGACGCGGACTTCTTCTGGTTCCCGCTGGAGAACCCGGGCATCATCTCCATCCCCCTCGGCTTCCTGCTGGGGTGGCTGGGAACCGTCCTCACCAAGGAGGAGGCCGACCCGCAGAAGTTCGCCGAGCTGGAGGTGCGGTCCCTCACCGGAACAGGGGCGGTCTGACATCGTCCGAACACCCAGCGTGGCCGTGTCGTAGTTCCCTACGACGCGGCCACGTCACGTCTCGTTCATTCGGGCATCACAGAACGACACACGCGTCCCGTAGTCTCGAAATAGAACGCGTGAAGTAGAGCCGATGTCGCGCGTATGTCTACTTTCCGGACAGGGGAGGGGGCCCACAGTGCTTCTCGACACCTATGGCCGCGTGGCCACTGACCTGCGCGTCTCGCTCACCGACCGGTGCAATCTGCGCTGTACCTACTGCATGCCCGAAGAGGGCCTCCAGTGGCTCGGCAAGTCCGACCTGCTCACCGACGACGAGATCGTCAGGCTGATCCGCATCGCCGTCACGCAGCTCGGCATCACCGAGGTCCGCTTCACCGGCGGCGAACCGCTGCTGCGGCCCGGTCTGGTCGGGATCGTCGAACAGTGCGCGGCGCTGGAACCCCGCCCCAAGATGTCGCTGACCACCAACGGCATCGGGCTCAAGCGCACCGCACAGGCCCTGAAGGCCGCCGGCCTGGACCGGGTGAACGTCTCCCTGGACACCCTGCGCCCCGAGGTCTTCAAGACCCTCACCCGCCGCGACCGGCACAAGGACGTCATCGAGGGCATGGCCGCGGCCCGCGAGGCCGGCCTGACCCCCGTCAAGGTCAATGCCGTGCTCATGCCCGGACTCAACGACGACGAGGCCCCCGACCTGCTGGCCTGGGCCGTCGAGAACGAGTACGAGCTCCGCTTCATCGAGCAGATGCCCCTCGACGCCCAGCACGGCTGGAAGCGCGACGGCATGATCACCGCCGGGGACATCCTGGAGTCGCTGCGCACGCGCTTCACGCTCACCGAGGAGGGCGCCGACGAGCGCGGCTCCGCCCCGGCCGAGCGCTGGGTGGTCGACGGCGGCCCCGCCACCGTCGGCGTCATCGCCTCGGTCACCCGTCCGTTCTGCGGCGCCTGCGACCGTACCCGCCTCACGGCCGACGGCCAGGTCCGCACGTGCCTGTTCGCCACCGAGGAGTCCGACCTGCGCGCCGCCCTGCGCTCGGGCGCCCCGGACGAGGAGATCGCCCGGCTGTGGAAGGTGGCGATGTGGGGCAAGAAGGCCGGCTCCGGCCTCGACGACCCGTCGTTCCTCCAGCCCGACCGCCCCATGTCCGCGATCGGCGGCTGACCGGTCGGTACCGGCGGCCGGTACGGGACCGGCCGCCGCCCCGGGCCAGCAGTAGCGCAGGGTCAGCGCAGGCGCTCCGAGCCCTCCGGCTGCACCCACTCGTCGAGCTTCACGACGTCCTTGAGGAAGCCGCGCACCCCCAGGAACTGGGAGAGGTGCTCGCGGTGCTCCTCGCACGCCAGCCACGTCTTGCGCCGTTCCGGCGTGTGCAGCGTCGGGTTGTTCCACGCGAGGACCCAGACGGCCGCGTCGCGGCAGCCCTTGGCCGAGCAGGTGGGGATTTCGCCGGGGGCGGGGGAGTCGGAGGAAGTCACGACCTCACCCTAGAACGGAAAGGCGACGCCGAGCAGCCACGGGGGGAGCTGCCCGGCGTCGGTCCGTCGCTCCGACGGGGGATGCGGAGCGCGTGAGCAGTATGTCACGCAGGACCCGGTGCGGTGCACCGGAACTTCATGATTGATCTGAGGTTTTCTTGAGGTTTCCCGCGTCCAGTGCCGGACGGACGGGAGCCGGGACGAAGTGGGAGGGCAGGGACGGCGTCGACTCGCGGCCCGCGTTGGCGATGACAACGGCCACGTAGGGCAGCAGGGCGCCCGCGACGAGCGTCACGACGGCCACCGGGCGCGACACGTTCCACAGCAGCACGGTCGCGATGACCGACAGGGTCCTGACGACCATCGAGATCACGTAGCGCCGCTGGCGGCCCCGCACGTCCTCGGCGAGCCCCATCCGGGCGCCGGTGATCCGGAAGACCTCGGCCCCGTTCTGCTTCTGTCGCTTCACCCGTTCCACGTCCTACCACCCGATCGCCGGCCGGTCCTTCCCCGGACCGGACCCTTCCACGGTACGCGGCCCCCGTCGCAGTGGGGACAGGGGGACCCCCAATGGTGCCGCCCGAAATGCGCGGTACGCCGGACCGGTCGAAACTGGGCCCACGTGCGCACACCGCGCCAGGAGGAGGCTGGACATGAGCTGGTTGTGGGCGATCATCGTCGGTTTCGTGCTGGGGCTGATAGCCAAGGCGATCCTGCCGGGCAAACAGCACCAGCCGCTGTGGCTGACCACGCTGATGGGCATCATCGGCAGCGTCCTCGGCAACGCCGTCGCCGCCTGGATCGGCGTCGCCGACACCCGGGGCATCGACTGGACCCGCCACCTGCTGCAGCTCGCGGGAGCCGTCCTCTTCGTCTTCCTCGGCGAGATGGCCTACAAGGCGATGCGCGGCAGCAGTCGCCAGACCACCTAGGCCACGGCATGCCGGAGGGGCCGGCCGGACCATGAGTCCGAACCGGCCCCTCCGCCGTGCTCCGCGACACCCGTGAGGCGTCGGGCGTCAGGCGCCGGTGACCTCCACCGCCGCCAGGTTCTTCTTGCCGCGGCGCAGGACCAGCCAGCGCCCGTGCAGCAGGTCCTCCTTGGCGGGGACCGCGTCCTCGGCGGTGACCTTCGTGTTGTTCACGTAGGCGCCGCCCTCCTTCACGGTCCGGCGCGCGGCCGACTTGCTCGCGACCAGACCCGTCTCCGCGAAGAGGTCCACGACCAGGGCCGGCTCCGCCACCTTGACGTGCGGCAGCTCGGACAGGGCCGCGGCCAGCGTGGCCTCGTCCAGCTCCGCCAGGTCGCCCTGGCCGAACAGCGCCCGCGACGCGGCGATCACGGCGGCGCACTGGTCGGCGCCGTGCACCAGCGCGGTCAGCTCCTCCGCCAGCGCCCGCTGCGCGGCACGCGCCTGCGGCCGCTCGGCGGTCTGCGCCTCCAGCTCCTCCAGCTCCGCACGGGACTTGAAGGAGAGGATCCGCATGTAGGTGGAGATGTCCCGGTCGTCCACGTTCAGCCAGAACTGGTAGAACGCGTACGGCGTGGTCATCTCCGGGTCCAGCCAGACGGCCCCGCCCTCGGTCTTGCCGAACTTCGTGCCGTCCGCCTTGACCATCAGCGGGGTCGCCATCGCGTGGACGTGCGCGTCCGGCTCGACCCGGTGGATCAGGTCGAGGCCGGCCGTCAGGTTGCCCCACTGGTCCGAGCCGCCCTGCTGCAGGGTGCAGCCGTGGCGCCGGTACAGCTCCAGGAAGTCCATGCCCTGGAGCAGCTGGTAGCTGAACTCCGTGTAGCTGATGCCCTGGTCCGACTCCAGCCGCTTGGCGACCGAGTCCTTCGTCAGCATCTTGTTGACGCGGAAGTGCTTGCCGATGTCCCGCAGGAACTCGATGGCGGACATGCCCGCCGTCCAGTCCAGGTTGTTGACCATGACCGCGGCGTTCTCGCCCTCGAAGGACAGGAACGGCTCGATCTGCGAGCGCAGCCGGTTCACCCACTCCGCGATGACCGCGGGATCGTTCAGGGTGCGCTCGGCGGTCGGACGGGGGTCGCCGATCTGACCGGTGGCCCCGCCGACCAGCGCGAGCGGCCGGTTGCCCGCCAGCTGCAGCCGCCGCATCGTGAGCACCTGCACCAGGTGGCCGACATGCAGCGAGGCGGCGGTCGGGTCATAGCCGCAATAGAACGTGACCGGACCGTCCGCGAAGGCCTTGCGCAGCGCTTCTTCGTCGGTGGACTGGGCGAAGAGCCCGCGCCACTTCAGTTCGTCGACGATGTCCGTCACGGTCTCTCGACTCCTTACGTTTTGTGGAAATGCCGTGCTCAGTCTAGGTGGGTCAGACGCCCTTGCTCACCGAACTCATGTTGAAGTCCGGGATGCGGACAGCCGGCATCGCGGCCCGCGTGAACCAGTCGCTCCACTCGCGCGGCAGGGTCTTCTCCGTCCGGCCCGCCTCCGAGGCCCTCGACAGCAGGTCCACGGGGGACTCGTTGAAGCGGAAGTTGTTCACCTCGCCCACGACCTGCCCGTTCTCCACCAGGTAGACGCCGTCCCGGGTGAGGCCCGTGAGCAGCAGCGTGGCCGGGTCCACCTCGCGGATGTACCAGAGGCAGGTCAGCAGCAGCCCCCGCTCGGTGTCCGCGACCATCTCGTCGAGGCTCTTGTCGCCGCCGCCGTCCAGGATCAGGTTCCCGAAGCCGGGGGAGACCGGCAGGCCGGTCAGGCCGGCCGTGTGCCGGGTCGTGGACAGCTTGGCCAGCTCGCCGTCCCGGATCCACTCGGTCGCCGGGACCGGCAGGCCGTTGTCGAAGACCGAGCCGCTGTCGCCGGAGCTGTGCGCGATGACGAACGGGGCGCACTCCAGGCCCGGAGCGTTCGGGTCGCTGCGCAGGGTCAGCGGCAGGTCGGTGAGCTTCTC
The DNA here is from genome assembly GCF_036170895.1 of Streptomyces erythrochromogenes. Lineage (NCBI taxonomy): Bacteria > Bacillati > Actinomycetota > Actinomycetes > Kitasatosporales > Streptomycetaceae > Streptomyces > Streptomyces erythrochromogenes. The sequence continues at coordinate 6,264,310 of NZ_CP108036.1, forward strand.
ACCGAGCCGGGTGCCGCCGCCGGGCTTGGAGAAGACCGTACGGCCCTCCACCGCGTCCCGGGCCGCCGCCGACCACATCTGGTAGATCAGCAGGTCCGCCACGGCCGTCGGCGGCAGCAGGGTCTCGTACCGCCCGGCGGGCAGGTCGATCTTCCGCTCCGCCCAGCCCAGGCGTACGGCGAGCTCCGCGTCCAGCGCGGTCGGGTCCACGTCCTTGAAGTCCCGGGTGGAGCGGCCGGCCCACGCCGAGCGCTGGCGGTCCGGGGACTTCGCGTTGAGTTCCAGGGTGCCGTTGGGCTGGTCGTGGCGCAGCCGCAGGCCGGTCGAGGTGCCGACGTACGTGGAGACCAGCTCGTGGTTGGCGAAGCCGTAGAGCTCCCGGCCGCCCGCCCGGGCCCGGGCGAAGGCCTCGCCGAGCGCCGGGGCGAAGTCCGCGAACACGGCGGAGCCGGTCTCGGCCGGCGCGTCGGTGAAGTCCGGCGACGCCGGGGTCCCGGTGACCAGCGGCTGGGCGTCCTCGGCGGGACCCGCGCCCCGCGCGGCCGCCTCGGCGGCCCGCACCAGCGGCTCCAGGTCCTGCGCGGTGACGGCGGAACGCGACACGACCCCCGAGGCCGCGCCCTCCTTGCCGTCGACGGTGGCGATGACCGTCAGGGTCCGGCCGCGGGTGACGCCGTTGGTGGTCAGGGCGTTGCCGGCCCAGCGCAGGTTGGCGCTCGACTCCTCGTCGGCGATGACGACGCATCCGTCGGCGGTGGACAGCTCCAGGGCCCGCTCGACGATCTCGTGCGGCTTGGTCGATCGGCTCATCGGCCGGCCTCCTGCGTGGTGTTCAGGATGTTCACGTCGCGGAACAGCGCGGACGGGCAGCCGTGCGAGACCGCCGCGACCTGGCCCGGCTGGGCCTTGCCGCAGTTGAAGGCGCCGCCCAGGACGTACGTCTGCGGGCCGCCGACCTTCTCCATCGAGCCCCAGAAGTCGGTGGTGGTGGCCTGGTAGGCGACGTCGCGCAGCTGCCCGGCCAGCCTGCCGTTCTCGATCCGGAAGAACCGCTGCCCGGTGAACTGGAAGTTGTAGCGCTGCATGTCGATCGACCAGGAGCGGTCGCCGACCACGTAGATCCCGCGCTCCACGCCGCCGATCAGGTCCTCGGTCGACAGCCCGCCGGGATCCGGTTGGAGGGACACGTTCGCCATGCGCTGCACGGGCACGTGCCCGGGGGAGTCGGCGAAGGCGCAGCCGTTGGAGCGTCCCAGGCCGGTCAGCTTCGCGATCCGCCGGTCCAGCTGGTAGCCGACCAGGGTGCCGTCCTTGACCAGGTCCCAGCTCTGCGCCTGGACGCCCTCGTCGTCGAAGCCGACGGTGGCCAGCCCGTGCTCGGCGGTGCGGTCGCCCGTCACGTTCATGATCGGAGAGCCGTACTTGAGCTTGCCCAGCCGGTCGAAGGTGGCGAAGGAGGTCCCCGCGTACGCCGCCTCGTAGCCCAGCGCCCGGTCGAGCTCGGTGGCGTGGCCGATGGACTCGTGGATGGTGAGCCACAGGTTGGACGGGTCCACCACCAGGTCGTAGCGCCCGGCCTGCACGCTCGGCGCCCGCATCTTCTCGGCGAGCAGGCCGGGGATCTCCTCCAGCTCGGCGTCCCAGTCCCAGCCGGTGCCCGTCAGGTACTCCCAGCCGCGGCCGGCGGGCGGGGCGATGGTGCGCATCGAGTCGAACTCGCCGGTGGTGCCGTTCACGGCGACCGCCGTGACCTGCGGATGGATCCGGACCCGCTGCTGCGTGGTCGAGGTGCCCGCGGTGTCGGCGTAGAACTTGTTCTCGTGGACGGCGAGCAGCGAGGCGTCCACGTGCGCGACGCCGTCGGCCGCCAGCAGCCGGGAGCTCCAGTCGGCGAGCAGCGCCGCCTTCTCGGCGTCCGGCACCTCGAAGGGGTTCACCTCGTAGGCGGAGATCCACGTCTTGTCCGCGTGCACCGGCTCCTCGGCGAGCTCCACGCGCTCGTCCGAACCGGCGGCCTTGATCACCTGGGCGGACAGCTTCGCCATGGCCACGGCCTGCGAGGCCACCCTGGCGGCGCCGTCCATGGTCAGGTCCACACCGGAGGCGAACCCCCAGCTGCCCCCGTGCACGACCCGGACCGCGTAGCCGAGGTCGGTGGTGTCGGACCCGCCGGAGGGCTTGGCGTCGCGCAGCCGCCACGAGGCGCTGCGGATCCGCTCCAGCCGGAAGTCGGCATGCTCGGCGCCCAGCGCGCGGGCCCGTGCGAGCGCCGCGTCGGCGAGCGCCCGCAAGGGCAGCGCGGTGAAGGCCGCGTCGATGGAATGGGGCACGGAAGTCCTCCCGGGGTCTGGGACGGTCGCCCCGATCATGTCGCGATCGGGGCGCTTGTGCCTACATCTTTCTGTAGGGATTCGACAGAGCCCGCTGCGAGGCCCTGTCGGGGGTCGATTCCCCGTACGAGCGATGCGACCTATAGGTTTTCGGTATTCAGACCGCTAGCGAAAGGGTGATCCGTTGAGCCGCTCGGTTCTCGTCACCGGAGGAAACCGGGGCATCGGCCTCGCCATCGCCCGAGCCTTCGCGGAGGCGGGCGACAAGGTCGCGATCACGTACCGGTCGGGTGAGCCGCCGCAGGCCCTCACCGAGCTCGGTGTCCTGGCGGTGCGGTGCGACATCACCGACTCCGAGCAGGTGGAGCAGGCCTACAAGCAGATCGAGGACGCGCACGGCGCGGTCGAGGTGCTCGTGGCCAACGCCGGCATCACCAAGGACACGCTGCTGATGCGGATGTCCGAGGAGGACTTCGCCTCGGTCGTCGACACCAACCTCACCGGCACCTTCCGGGTGGTCAAGCGCGCGAACCGCGGCATGCTCCGCGCGAAGAAGGGCCGCGTCGTCCTGATCTCCTCGGTCGTCGGGCTCCTCGGCTCGGCGGGGCAGGCGAACTACGCCGCCTCCAAGGCCGCGCTGGTCGGCTTCGCCCGCTCGCTCGCCCGCGAGCTGGGCTCCCGCAACATCACCTTCAACGTCGTCGCGCCCGGATTCGTGGACACCGACATGACGAAGGTGCTCACCGACGAGCAGCGCGCGGGGATCGTGGCGCAGGTGCCGCTCGCCCGCTACGCGCAGCCCGAGGAGATCGCGGCAGCCGTCCGCTTCCTGGCGTCGGACGACGCCGCGTACATCACCGGAGCCGTCATTCCCGTTGACGGCGGATTGGGCATGGGTCACTGATCACCATGAGCGGAATTCTCGAGGGCAAGCGCATCCTCATCACGGGTGTGCTGATGGAGTCCTCCATCGCCTTCCACACGGCCAAGCTGGCGCAGGAGCAGGGTGCCGAGGTCATCCTCACCGCGTGGCCGCGCCCGTCCCTGACGGAGCGCATCGCGAAGAAGCTGCCCAAGCCGGTCAAGGTGATCGAGCTCGACGTCACCAACGACGAGCACCTGGCCCGCCTGGAGGGCCTCGTCCGCGACGAGCTCGGCGGCCTCGACGGCGTCGTGCACTCCATCGGCTTCGCGCCGCAGGACGCCCTCGGCGGCAACTTCCTCAACACGCCGTTCGAGTCGGTCGCCACCGCCATGCACGTCTCGGCGTTCTCGCTGAAGTCGCTGACCATGGCCTGCAAGCCGCTCTTCCCGGCGGAGGGCGGGGCCGTCGTCGGCCTCACCTTCGACGCGCAGTTCGCCTGGCCGCAGTACGACTGGATGGGCCCGGCCAAGGCCGCCCTGGAGGCCACCAGCCGCTACCTCGCCCGCGACCTGGGCAAGGAGAACATCCGCTGCAACCTGGTCTCGGCGGGTCCGATCGGCTCCATGGCCGCGAAGTCCATCCCGGGATTCGGCGAGCTGGCCGAGGTCTGGAACACCCGCTCCATGCTGGAGTGGGACATGAGCGACCCGGAGCCGACCGGCCGCGGCGTCGTCGCCCTGCTGTCGGACTGGTTCCCGAAGACCACCGGCGAGATCGTCCACGTGGACGGCGGCGTCCACGCGATGGGTGCCTGACCCCAGGTCAGAACCCGGTGTCGTACGGCGGCGGCCGCGCTTCCCTCCAGGGGGCGCGGCCGCCGCCGTTCTCGCGTCCGCCGCCGGGGCCGGGGCGGCGCGGTGACCGCCGGGGCGGGGCCGGGCGGTCCCGCGGGGCGCCCTTCGCTCGCATGTTCACCGGTCGGCCGGATCTTCCCGAGTCGAAAACCCGGACAGATGCCTGCAAACTGGCCAGGTCGGGATCTTCCCGGCTCCGGCGGGGAGGAGGCAGGAGTGCGCACCAGGCCGAGCCGAGCGGTATCGATACTGGTCACATCGGTGATCGTGACCGGACTCCTGATCCCGGCGGTGGCCGCGCAGCCCTCCGGAGAAGAGGCGGCAACCGGCCCCGAGGTGGCGGGACCGGCCGTCGTGGACCTCTCCGACATCCCCGTCGAACCCCCCGTGCAGCCCTCGCGGCCCGCAGTCCGCGAACCGTTCGGCGCCGACTGCGCCACCTCGATCGAGGGCTCCCAGGTGACCGCGCACTGCCACAACGCCTTTCCGGAGACCGACCTGGTGAGCCTGCACGTCGAGTGCGACCGCTGGTGGGACCTGGACGGCGACGGCGCGGCCGTGGCCGTCGGCCCGGCCGCCCGGGCCGAGCTCACCGGCCGCTGCTGGAAGGAGGTCCGCGCGGCCTGGGTCAGCCACCGACGGCCGTGACCGGATCCCCCTGCGCGTCCTCGGCCGCCTTGGCGTCCCCGACTCCCTCGACTCCCCCGACTTCTTCCTTGCCGAGGCAGACGAAGGGGTAGCCCGCGGCCTCCGAAGCCGCCGCGTCCCCGTCCCCGCGCCGGATCGCCTCGATCAGCCGCGCGTGGTCGAGATGGGCGGCGGGGTCGAGCACGGTGCCGACGTCGGCCCGCAGCCAGTCGGCCACCAGCTCGCCGAGGTCCGCGTACAGCTCGATCAGCACGTCGTTGTGCGAGGCCGTCACCACCGCCATGTGCAGGCTCACGTCCGCCGCCACGAAGACCTCCGCGTCCCCGCCCGCCCAGGCCTCCTCGCGGCGCGCCAGCAGGGCGTCCAGCTGGAGCAGGTCCCGCTCCGTGCGCCGCTCCGCCGCCAGCCGGGCCGCCGAGGACTCCAGCGTGGAGCGGACCTCGGCGACGTGCCTCGGCTCGGCCCCGGCGAAGCGCCGGTGCATGACGCCGGCCAGCTCGCTGGTCGCGAGGACGTACGTGCCCGAGCCCTGCCGGATGTCGAGCAGGCCGTTGTGCGCCAGCGCGCGCACGGCCTCGCGCACCGTGTTGCGGGCGACGCCCATCAGCTCCACGAGCTCCGGCTCGGTGGGGATGCGCGAGCCGACCGGCCACTCCCCGGAGGTGATCTGGTTGCGCAGTTGGGCGATCACCTGATCGACGAGCGCGGAGCGCCGGGGCGAGGTCAGCGGCATGGGTTCCTCTCACGTGCGGACTGCGACTGGACAACCAATCATCCCATGATTCTATGATGGTTGAATGTCCGACGAAGAAACCAAGACGCTCGACCGGCCCGCCGCAGACCGCGCCGCGGTCCCCATCCCGCACGCGACGGCGCAGCCGACCTGGCTCGGCCCGGTGCTCATCGTCGGAATCGTCCTGGCCGCCCTCAACCTGCGCCCCGCCATCACCAGCCTCGGCGCCCTCTTCGAGGAGACCCGCACCGGTCTGGGCATGAGCGGCACCGTCGCCGGACTGATCACCTCCGTCCCGGCCCTGTGCTTCGCCGTCTTCGGCGTCACCGCGCCCCGGCTGTCCCGCCGCTTCGGCCCGGTCGCCGTCGTCTGCGCCGGCATGGCCGCCGTCGCCGCCGGACTGCTGATCCGTCCCTTCGCGAGCGGCGCCGCCGGCTTCCTCGCCGCCAGCGCCCTGTCCCTGGCCGGCATAGCCCTCACCAACGTGCTGCTCCCGGTGATCGTCAAGCGCTACTTCCCGGACCGGGTCGGCACCATGACCGGCCTCTACTCCATGGCCCTGGCCGCCGGCACCTCGCTCGCCGCCGCCGCGACCGTGCCGCTGACAAGCGCCCTCGGCGGCAGCTGGCGCACCGGCCTGCTGGTGTGGTCCTCCCTCGCCGTGGCCGCCGTACTGCTGTGGCTGCCCATCGCCCGCGCCGCGCGGCGCGCCGACAGGGCCCTCGCCGTGGCCGCCGGCTCCGGCGCGAGCACCGCCGTACGGTCCGACGCGGGCCCGCGGGTCGTCCGCAGCCGCACCGCCTGGGCCCTGGCCTGCTACTTCGGCCTCCAGGCCACGGGCGCGTACATCACCATGGGCTGGCTCCCGCAGATCTTCCGCGACGCCGGGGTCTCCGCCTCCACCGCCGGCGTCCTCCTCGCCGTCACCATGGTCATGGGCGTCCCGCTCGCCTTCGTCATCCCGGGCCTCGCCGGCCGCCTGAAGAACCAGGGCGCCATCGCCGTCACCCTCGGCGTCTTCGGCCTCACCGGCTACCTCGGCCTCTACTTCGCCCCCGCCGCCGGAGCCTGGGCCTGGGCGCTCCTGCTCGGCGTCTCCAACTGCGCGTTCCCCCTCGTCATCACCATGATCGGGCTGCGCGCCAAGTCCCCGGCCGGCGTGGTCAAGCTCTCCGCCTTCGCCCAGAGCACCGGCTACCTCATCTCCATCCCCGGCCCGCTCGTCATCGGCACCCTCTACCAGCACAGCGGCGGCTGGGACCTGCCGCTCGCCCTGATGGCGGGCCTGCTCGTCCCGCAGATCGCCCTCGGCGTCCTCGCGGGCAGGGACCGCACGATCGAGGACGAATGCGGCATGCGAGACTGACCGGCATGTCACCCGTACTCGAACCGAACCCGGAGGGCGGCCGCAGGAAGCTCGGCCTCGTCCTCGGCGCCATGCTCGTCGTCTCCGTGATCATCTCCGTGATCGCGACGATCGCCTCCCCGTGAACGTGACCGTGACGCCGGCCGCCGCACGCGCGGGTGGGGATATCCCCACCAACCCCTAGGGGGTCAGGCTCAGGGTGAAGTGGGGTGTGCCCCGGATGGGAACCGCCGTCCCGAATCCATAGATTCGAAGGGCAGCGAGCCAGTCCGGTCCACACACCCACGGAGGCGGCCATGTCGGCCCCCACGCACACACGGTCCCTCCCGTCCGCCCGCCGGACGCGCCCCGCCACGGCCGCGAGCACCCGCCTGCACTGGTGGGCGCTGGCCCTGCCCGCACTCGCCTTCGGCTTCCTCCTGCTGCTCCTCGCCGGATCCGGCGAGGCCCACGCGGCCACCGGCGAGGTCTCCGGTCTCGTCCAGGCCGCCGAACAGCTCCTGCGCGCCGTCGGCTGACCTCCCGAGCGCCCCTCACCACCTGGGATGAGCCCCCTCAACACCCTGCGCCCCGTGGCACGTTTCATGCGAAGCTGGGAGCCATGAGCGCAGACACACCCCGCAGGATCGCCCTCCTCCGGCATGCCAAGGCCGACTGGCCCGACGTGTCCGACCACGACCGTCCGCTGGCGGAGCGGGGCCGCAAGGACGCGCCGGCCGTCGGTCTGAAGCTCGCCGAGACCGGCATCGTCTTCGACCTGGCTCTCTGCTCCACCGCCGCCCGCACCCGCGAGACCTGGAAGCTCGCCGTGCAGGAGATGCCGCACCGGCCGAAGACCCACTACGAGGAGCGGATCTACGACGCTTCGCCGGGCGAGCTCATCGCCCTGCTGAACGAGACCTCCGACGAGGTCTCCGACCTCCTCGTCATCGGCCACAACCCCGGCATGCACGCCCTCGCCGACGCCCTCGCCGGGCGCGCGGAGGGCGACACCCTGGCGCGGATGACCCGTACGGGCTTCCCGACCGCCGCGCTCGCCGTCCTCTCCTTCGCCGGCTCGTGGAAGTCCCTGGAGCCCGGCGTGGGCACCCTGCTGGACTACTGGACCCCCAAGGGGCACTGACCGCCGCCGCACGCGAAGGGGCCCCGGCAGCCGCACCGGCCGCCGGGGCCCACTCATGTCCGGGATCGGGTGCCTCGCGCACCCGGGAGCGGTCAGGCCAGGTCGGCGGCCTCGATCTCCTCGCGGGTGATCCCGAGCAGGTACAGCACCGCGTCGAGGAAGGGCACGTTCACCGCCGTGTGCGCGGCCTCGCGGACCACCGGCTTGGCGTTGAAGGCCACGCCCAGCCCGGCCGCGTTCAGCATGTCCAGGTCATTGGCGCCGTCGCCGATGGCCACCGTCTGGGACAGCGGTACGTCGGCCTCGGCGGCGAAGCGGCGCAGCAGCCGGGCCTTGCCCGCCCGGTCCACGATCTCCCCGGTGACCTTGCCCGTCAGCTTCCCGTCGACGATCTCCAGGGTGTTGGCGGAGGCGAAGTCCAGCCCCAGCCGCTCCCGCAGGTCGTCCGTCACCTGGGTGAAGCCGCCCGAGACCACGCCCACCTGGTAGCCGAGCCGCTTGAGCGTACGGATCAGGGTCCGCGCACCCGGGGTCAACTGGACCTCGGCGCGGACCTTGTCGACGACGGAGGCGTCCAGGCCCGCCAGCAGCGCCACACGGGCGTGCAGCGACTGCTCGAAGTCCAGCTCGCCGCGCATGGCCCGCTCGGTGACCTCCGCGACCTCGGCCTCGCAGCCGGCGTGGGCGGCGAAGAGCTCGATGACCTCGTCCTGGATGAGGGTCGAGTCCACGTCCATGACGACCAGGCGCTGCGCCCGGCGGTGCAGGCCGGCCGAGACGACGGCGATGTCCACGCCGATGTGCGAGGCGGCCGTGGCCAGCGCCGTGCGCAGCGGCTCGGTCTCCACGCCGGAGACGGCGAACTCCACCGCGGTCACCGGGTACTTGGCGAGCCGGAAGATACGGTCGATGTTGCCGCCGGCCCCGGTGATCTCCGCGGCGATGGCGGCCGTGGACTCGGCGGTCAGCGGGTGCCCGAGCACCGTGACGTGGGACCGGCCGCTGCCGCGCGGCCGGTTGTCGCCGGTGCCGGAGAGGATCTCGGCCTGCAGCTTGAGCGATTCGGCCCAGCTGTGGACGGTGGCCCGCAGGTCGCCCTCGGTGCTGCCGACGGGCTTGGTGACGAGGGCGCACAGGACGATGCGGCCACGGGTGACGACCTGCTCGATGTCGACGACGTCGACGGAGTAGGCGGCGAGGGTGTCGAACAGCCCGGCGGTGATCCCGGGACGGTCCTTGCCGAAGATCTTGACGAGGAGGGTGGGGACGTCGGAGGTCTGCGATGCGCTCATGGTGCCCTCACCGTATCTTCCCGGCTCCCGCGACAGGACCCCCGTCCCATTTCCTGAACGTGCCGCGTCCTGCCCGGCCGTCACCGCGGCGGGGCGGGCGGACCCGGTGGTTTCGGCGGCGGCGGTGCGCCCGGCGGGGGCGGCGGGGTGAAGGGCGGCCGCTGCGGCGGCCGGGTGCGCCGCGGCGGGTGCGGCGGGATGCCGGTGACCGTCACGTCCCAGGAGACGTCCGGATCCAGGTACGGCACGGCCCACTCCGGCGGCGCACCCGGCGCACCCGGTTCGCCCGGTCCGCCCGGTCCCGCCCCGTACGGAGCCGCGGGCGCGCCGGGATCCACCGGGGCGGGCCGGCCGGTACCGCCCCCGGCCGGGCCCCGGGTCGGGACGGCCGCCGCCCGGCGCCGGCCCGCCAGCACCGCACCGGCCCCACCGGCCAGCGCGCCCCACACCGAGCCCAGCAGCAGGGCGTACGGGACGTCCCCCCGCAGCTCGACCCCGGCGTCCACCATGTCCACGCCCAGCACAGCGAGCGAGGCGTCCGCCGACAGCCGTGTCAGCCGCACCAGCACCGCCAGGGCCACCCCGGTCACCGCCCCCAGCCGCACCGCACACCCCGCGACGCCGTGCCCGGGAGTCCGTACCGCCGCCAGCACGCCCGCGGCGAGCAGCAGCAGCGACACCCCCACGACCAGCAGCCAGACCCGCTCGTCGTACTCCGCGAGCCGGGCCACCGTCACCGGCTCCCGCGCGGAGGCCGACAGGAGGTCGTCCAGCGGATCGGGCAGCAGCCGCGCCGGCTGGCCCGTGGCCCCGCCGCGCAGCGGAACGAACAGCCCCAGCAGCACCCCCAGCCAGCTCCCGTTCGGCGCGCCCAGCAGCGCGGCACCCAGCACCCGCTCGCCCTGTCCGGGATCTGCTGCCCCGTCGCCCAGCGCCGCCCACACCGCCGCGGCCAGCCCCGCCGCCACCGCGACCAGCAGCACCGTCACCACCGCCGAGGCGGCGGGCCGCACCCGGGCGAGCGCGGCGGGCCCGCGCCGCGAGACCAGCAGCGCCACCGCCAGCACCGCGAGCGCCCACACGCCCGCGCCCAGCAGGGTCGGCCCGGGCTCCACGGAGAAGCCCACCCGGGTCCGCGCCTCGACCAGGTCCCCCACGCGGTCCGGCAGGAGCCCGCCGATGTCCCCGATACCCGGCACCTCGACCCTCACCGGGGTGCTCGGCAGCGCCGCACCGTCGAGGGTGACGACGTCGTGCCCGGCCCACGCCAGCCCGCCCGCCGTCGCGACGAGCAGCGCCGTGAACGCCACGACCCTGGCCGCCGTCTCGCCCGGGCCCGCCCCGGCCCGCAGCGAGCGCAGGAACACCCCCGCCAGCACCAGGGCGCCGGCCAGGGACACCCCCAAGGGCATGACGTCCAGGGAGGTTTCGGCCCCCGCCCCGGCAACCCCGAACACCGAGACGTCACCCGAAGGGTCCACGGTTCCACCGACCGCGAGAACCACCACGGCGGCCGTCATCGGCCCGAGCGACCCCCCGGCGGCGTCGGCGCCCAGCAGGTGCAGCCCCAGGCCGGCCACCCCCGCCATCACGATCAGGGCCCAGCCCACGGCGGCCACGGCGGACAGGAGCACGTCTCCCCAACGGATGCGGCGCACGCGGTGGACCCCCGATGCATGCCGAGCGGTACGCGACGGGACCCCCGGGCGAGAAGTCCCGTATCTCACTCTCCGGGTGACTTTCGACCCCGTCAACGGGCAGACGTAGACGCCCGGCCAAGGCCCGGATTCCACATCCGGCGGCAGGCCTGAAATAGTTCCCCCGGATGTTCGCCATCCCTAGACTCCCTGACGTCATGGGGGATTCTCGGGGGACTTAAGTGGGGCTGGAGTGCCGGAACTCGTACTGGAATTGAATGGCAGGACCTGGACGCTCGATCCGTCCAGGTCGTACTCGCTGGGGCGCGACCCCCAGGGAGACGTGGTGATCGACGATGCGCGGGTGTCGTGGCGGCACGCCACCATCGCCTGGAACGGCCAGGGTTGGGGGCTCGAGGACCACGGCAGCACCAACGGCACCTATGTGCAGGGGGCGAGGGTCCAGCAGACCGCGCTGGTGCCCGGCACGCCGGTCCACCTGGGCAACGCCACCGACGGACCGCGGCTGAACCTGAGCGCCGCCGCCGCGCCGCAGCCGGCCGTGGCACAGCAGCAGGCGCAGCAGACCCCGGCCCAGGCGTACGCCCAGCCCCAGGCCGCGGCCTACCAGGCTCCGCAGCAGCCCCAGCAGGCCTGGAACCAGCAGCAGCACCAGCCGCAGGCCCACCTCCCGCACCAGCAGGGCGGCGGCGCCGCGCCCCGCCAGGCGCAGAGCGGAGCGCCGGGCTACGGCGGCGACCGCAGCCCGACGACGTTCCACCAGCTCTCGCTGGGCCACGTCATGCGGATCGGCCGTGCGCTGGAGAACGAGCTGGTGGTCTCCGACCTCCAGGTCTCGCGCCACCACGCCGAGTTCCACTCGATGCCCGGCGGCCGCTTCGAGATCCGCGACCTCGGCAGCCACAACGGCACCTACGTCAACGGCCAGCCGCTGCCCAAGTCCGGCACCCAGCTCCTCGGCCCGAACGACATCGTCGGCGTCGGCCACTCGACGTTCCGGATCGTCGGCGACCGCCTCGAGGAGTTCGTCGACACCGGTGAGGTCTCCTTCTCGGCCCGCCACCTCACGGTCACGGTCGACGGCGGCAAGCAGATCCTCAAGGACGTCACCTTCGGCGTCCCGGAGAAGTCGCTGATCGGCGTCATCGGCCCGTCCGGCTCCGGCAAGTCCACCCTGCTCAAGGCGCTGACCGGCTACCGGCCCGCCGACCAGGGCGACGTCCTCTACGACAACCGCAACCTGTACAAGCAGTTCGCGGAGCTCCGCCAGCGCATCGGCCTGGTCCCGCAGGACGACATCCTGCACAAGGAGCTGAGGGTCAGCACCGCGCTCAAGTACGCGGCCAAGCTCCGCTTCCCCGGCGACACCGCCGAGTCCGAGCGCGCCGCCCGCATCGACGAGGTGCTGCGCGAGCTCAAGCTCGACATCCACAAGGACAAGAAGATCACCGCGCTCTCCGGTGGTCAGCGCAAGCGCGTCTCCGTGGCCCTGGAGCTGCTCACCAAGCCCTCGCTGATCTTCCTGGACGAGCCGACCTCCGGCCTCGACCCGGGCATGGACCGCGACGTCATGCAGCTGCTGCGCGGCCTCGCCGACGACGGCCGCACGGTCCTCGTCGTCACGCACTCCGTCGCCGAGCTGTCGCTCTGCGACAAGCTGCTGGTCATGGCCCCGGGCGGGTCGGTCGCCTACTTCGGCCCGCCGGACGAGGCGCTGAACTTCTTCGGCTACAGCACGTGGGCGGACGTCTTCTCGGCCTTCGAGAACTACCGCGACTACGACTGGGCCGGCCGCTGGAAGGGCTCCCAGCACTACCAGCTGTACGCAGCCGAGCTCGACGCGGTCGCCCCGCAGCCGGTCGTCATGCCGTCGGCCCAGCAGATGCGCCCGGCCAAGCCGCAGGGCTGGGGCTCGCAGCTGTGGACGCTGATCCGCCGCTACGTCTCGGTCATCGCGTCGGACAAGGGCTTCATGGGCCTGATGCTGATCCTGCCGGCCGTCCTGGGCGTGGTCTCCACGGTCATCCCCGCGACCTTCGGCCTGGCGCCGCCGACCCCGCCGTCGCGCTTCAACGGCGACGCGGGCACGATCATGCTGATCCTCGCGGTCGGCATGTGCTTCTCCGGAGCCGCCAACTCGGTCCGTGAGCTGATCAAGGAACGCGTCATCTACGAGCGTGAACGCGCGACCGGCCTGTCCCGGTCGGCGTACCTCATGTCGAAGGTGATCGTCCTCGGCTTCATCACGGCCATCCAGGGCGTGATCATCTGCGCGATCGGCTTCGCCCCGCGCGACCTGCCCACCGAGGGCCTGCTGATGCCGCCGGCCGTCGAGCTGTGCGTGTCGGTCATCGCGCTCGGCTTCACCTCGATGATGTTCGGCCTGGTGATCTCCTCGCTGGTGAAGACCGCCGAGAAGACCATGCCGCTGCTCGTCATGTTCGCGATCGTCCAGGTCGTCTTCACCGGCATCCTCTTCCAGGTCTACGACTCCCCGGGCCTGGAGCAGTTCGCCTGGCTGATGCCGTCCCGCTGGGCCGTCGCCGCGGCCGGCACCACTTTGAACCTCGGCAAGCTCATGCCGCCGTGGGACCAGGACAACCCGACCAACACCGACCCGCTCTGGGACGCCACGGTCGGCCAGTGGAGCCTGAACATCATCATCCTGCTGGCCATCGGCATCGCCTGCGGGTTCCTGGTGCAGCGCCTGCTGGCCCGCCACGAGCCCGAGGTCATGCGCGCGGGCAAGTAACACGGCACAGCAGATGCCGAAGGGCGGCACCCGGGATCCGGGTGCCGCCCTTCGGCGCGTGTGGGGGTGGGGCGAGGACCGCCGCAGGCCTAGTAGGCGCTGTTGACGTTGTCCATCGAGCCGTACCGGTCGGCCGCGTAGTTGCAGGCGGCGACGATGTTGGCGACCGGGTCGTACTGGTCGAACTTGGTGCCCTTGACGTGGTACGCCTTGAAGGTCGGGAGGATGACCTGGAGCAGACCCTTGCTGGGGATGCCGTTCTGGGCGTTGATGTCCCAGTTGTTGATCGCCATCGGGTTGCCGCTGGACTCGCGCATGATGTTGCGGTGAATGCCGGCGTAGGTGCCCGGAATGCCTTCCTTCTTCATGATGAAGAGGGCTTCCTTGATCCAGCCGTCCAGGTTGTTCGCGAACACCGGGGTGCGGGCGGCGGAGCGGCTCGCGGCGGCCTTCTGCTCGCGCGCCTTCTTCGCGGCGGCCTCGGCCTTGGCCTTGGCGTCGGCGTCGGCCTTCGCCTTGGCGGCGACGGCAGCGGCCTTGGCGTTGGCGTTGGCGATGACCTGCTGCGTGGAGAGGTGACCGTACAGAGCCTGGGTCTGCGTGCCGTTCACGGCCTGGGTCCAGGCGACGGGGGCGGCCGAGATGGTCTCGGCCTCGGCGGCGCCGGCGGGGACGAGGGAGAAGGCGACGGCGGCGGCGCTCAGCGTGGCGACTCCGGCGATGGACAGCTTGTGTGCCTTCGTCAGACGACTGTGACCGGGGGTGCGGGAAGCAGACATGGCGGGGCAACCTCTTCGAATAGCGGGGGCCGCAGGAAGGCGCCTTGCGGATCCGGGATCCGCGGCGCCTGGCGACGGGAGCAATTCTTAGCGGCGGCAAAATCCTGTGGCAAAGGTGTGACGTACGATCCCGCTTAGTGGATCAGGGGCGGGCGCCGACGGTCGATTTCCGGCCTCGGCTCCGGCCCTGCCCGCCCTGACGGGACCTGCGCACTTCCACTAGGGAGCTTCGTAAGTGATGTGGGTCCTATGCCGGGGCTCACACCGCCCTTACGTCGTTCTCACCATGCGTTGCTTCAGCAATGCGTTCCGTGACGGTTGTCATCCTTGAGGAGGAGGTGGACGTCGCCGAACTCGTGCCAGAGGCAGAGCCGGGCCAGCGCCTGCGCATACCCGAGCCGTACGGCGGCACGCCCCGCCACCGCCTCCAGCATCAGGAGGTGGGAGGCCTCGGGCTCGTGCAGCCCGGTCAGCAGGCCGTCCACCACCCGCACCCCGCGCTCCGGCGTCACCACCAGATCGGTCCACCCGCCCGCCGCGCGGACCACCCCGCGCGAGTCTGCCGCCGACTCCAGGGCCCGTACCGCGGTGGTCCCCACCGCGATCACCCGCCCGCCCCCGGCCCGCGCGGCGTTCACCAGCGCCGCCGTGGCGGCCGGCACCGCGTACCGCTCCGGGTACGGCGGCTCGTGCGCCTCCTGCGAGGCCACCCCCGTGTGCAGGGTCAGCGGCGCGAACTGCACCCCCCGGCTCACCAGCCGCGCCACCAGCTCCGCCGTGAAGGGCCGGCCCGCGCTCGGCATCTCCGCCGACCCCGACCCGTCGGCCGCCGGCACCGCGAACACCGTCTGGTACGCCGACAGCGGCTGGTCCCGCTCCGTGTAGGCGTACCGGATCGGCCGCCCGTGCTCCCGCAACAGCTCCGCAACCGCGTACCGCGCGGGGGAGGGCCGCGCCCACCACAGCCGGTCCGCGTCCGCGGCGAGGGGCTCCTCCAGGACCAGGCGGCGGCCGCCCGGCAGCTCCACCGCCGCGCCGGCCGGGCCGCCGGGGTGCGGCCGGGTCGTCCCGCGGCCCGCCGGGGTGCGCAGCTCCACCGCCCAGCGGCCGTCGTCCCCCCGGGTCGAGAAGTGCACCACCAGGTCCTCGCCGCCCAGCCGGGCGTCCACGGCCGCCGCGAGGGTGGCCGAGGTGTTCACCACCAGCACGTCTCCGGCCCGCAGCAGGTGCGGCAGCTCCGGGAAGGCGTGCAGCGACACCTGGGTGCTGCCCTGCGACACCAGCAGCCTCACCGAGTCCCGCCCCAGCCCCGGACCCCGCTGCTCGGCCGGAACCCTAGCCAGTAGTTCGCGAGGTATGTCCGTTATATACAGTCCCGAAATCGAGCTCTCACTTCCCATCGACACCGCCACCCGACACCGCCACCCGACTCGGCATCCCGGCCCGGCTTCCGCCACCGCCCCCGCTCATCGCCGCGCCCCGCCGTCCGCCGAGGCCGCGGCCAGCCCCGCGGCCGTGTACCGCCCGCTCGGCAGGCCCCGCTCCAGCAGCCGCAGCAGCACCGGAGCCACCTCCTCCGGAGCCGGCAGCCCCGCCAGGTCCTCCTCCGGCTCGGCCGCCGCCATCATCCGCGTCCGCATCGAGCCCGGATCCGCCCACCACACCCGCAGCCCCGGCTCCTCCACCGCCAGCACGGCCGACAGCAGGTCCACCGCCGCCTTGGTCGCCCCGTACGCACCCCACGTGGCGTACGGAACCACCCCGGCGTCCGAGCTGATGTTCAGCACCGCACCCGCCGCCGAGAACCGCAGCAGCGGCAGCCCCTCCTGGACCAGCCCCAGCGGCCCCAGCACATTGACCTCGAAGGCCTCGCGCAGCCCGGCCGGCGGCTGCACCGCCAGCGGCACCAGCGGCTCGGCCCCGAGCACCCCCGCGTTGTTCACCAGCAGGTCCAGCCCGCCCAGCCCCCGCGCGGCCGCCACCAGCGCCGCCCGGTGCGCCTCCGAGGACACGTCCCCGGCCACCGCCACGACCCGCACCCCCTCGGCCCGCTCCAGCCCGGCCGCCGCCTCCTCCAGCGCCGCCGCACCCCGCGCGCCCAGCGCCAGGTCCCAGCCCCGCGCGGCCAGCTCCCCGGCCAGCGCCCGGCCGAGCCCCCTGGACGCCCCCGTCACGATCGCCACCGACATGACAGCACCCTCGCCTTCGTCCCGCTCCAGCAGATGCCCTCAACCTAGGAAGGGGCGGCCCCCCGCCGCGTCGGCCGCCGGCCCCACCCGTACAGGTCCCTTGGACCTACGCCCTGCGGGGTGCCCCGGCTCCCCCCACCGCCCGATCCCGCAGGTCACGGCCGCCGGTACGGTGAGGCCATGACCGCAAGCCCCCTACAGGGCGGACCCCGCAGCGGCCTGGCCGCCGTGAGCACCGCACTGCTGGCCATGAGCCGCCGCCTGGAGGTCCGCGACGTCCTGCGCACGATCGTGGCATCGGCCCGCGAGCTGCTGGACGCCGAGTACGCGGCCCTGGGCGTCCCGGACGACCACGGCGGCTTCGCCCAGTTCGTCGTCGACGGCATCAGCGCCGAACAGTGGCGGCAGATCGGCCCGCTGCCCCGGCAGCACGGCATCCTCGCCGCGATGCTCCACGAGAACGGCCCCGAGCGACTGGCCGACGTACGCAAGGACCCCCGCTTCGGCGGCTGGCCCTCCGCCCACCCCGAGATGTCCGACTTCCTGGGCATGCCTGTCCGCGACGGCGACGAGATCCTCGGAGCGATCTTCCTCGCGAACAAGCGCAGCGCCCCCGACGGCGCCGACCGCGTCTTCACCGACGAGGACCAGGAACTCCTCTCCCTCCTCGCGCAGCACGCGGCGATCGCCCTCACCAACGCCCGGCTCTACGAACGCAGCCGCGAGCTCACCATCGCCGAGGAGCGCTCCCGCCTCGCGCACGAGCTGCACGACGCCGTCAGCCAGAAGCTCTTCTCCCTGCGCCTCACCGCCCAGGCCGCCGCGACCCTCGTCGACCGCGACCCGGCCCGGGCCAAGGACGAGCTCCAGCAGGTGGCCGCCCTCGCCGCGGAGGCCGCCGACGAACTGCGCGCCGCCGTGACCGAGCTGCGCCCGGCGGCCCTGGACGAGGACGGCCTGGTGGCCACCTTGCGCACCCACGTCCACGTACTCGACCGCGCGCACACCGCACACGTCACCTTCACCTGTGACGGCGTACGGGTCCTTCCCGCGGCCCAGGAGGAAGCGGTGCTCCGCGTCGCCCAGGAGGCCCTCCACAACGCCCTGCGCCACTCGGACGGGGACCGCGTCGAGGTCACCCTGGCCCGCACGCCCACCGGGGGCGCGGTCCTCAAGGTCGTCGACTCCGGCAGGGGCTTTGACCCCCGGGCCGTCCGCCGGGCGGGCCGCCATCTGGGCCTGGTCTCCATGCGGGACCGCGCGAGCGGCGTCGGAGGCAGCCTCGCCGTGCACTCGGAGCCCGGTCGGGGCACCACGATCGAGATGGAGGTTCCCGGTGGCTGACAGCACCGGCCGAAGCGGCAGCCGTATCCGTGTCCTGCTGGTGGACGACCACCAGGTGGTCCGGCGGGGCCTGCGCACCTTCCTGGAGGTCCAGGAGGACATCGAGGTGGTCGGGGAGGCCTCCGACGGCGACGAGGGCATCGCCCGCGCCGAGGAGCTGCGGCCCGACGTGATCCTCATGGACGTGAAGATGCCGGGCACCGACGGCATCGAGGCCCTGCGCAGGCTGCGCGAGCTGGCGAACCCCGCGCGGGTGCTGGTCGTCACCAGCTTCACGGAACAGCGGACCGTGGTGCCCGCCCTGCGCGCCGGCGCGGCGGGATACGTCTACAAGGACATCGACCCCGACGCCCTGGCCGGAGCCATCCGCTCCGTCCACGCCGGCCACGTCCTGCTCCAGCCGGAGGTGGCGCAGGCCCTGCTCTCCCAGGACGGCCAGGGCTCCACGGCGGGCCGGCCCGGCTCGCTGACCGACCGCGAGCGCGAGGTCCTCGGCCTCATCGCGGACGGCCGCTCCAACCGCGAGATCGCCCGCGCCCTGGTGCTGTCCGAGAAGACGGTCAAGACCCACGTCTCGAACATCCTGATGAAGTTGGACCTTTCCGACCGGACCCAGGCCGCATTGTGGGCGGTCAGGCACGGAATCGCCGAGTAGCGAGCCCGAATCGGACCGTCTCCTTCCGGGCTGAGATTCATACGGTCGGGTGTATGTAGCCCACATGGCGTATCCCCGGGAACGGGGCGGCCGTTCTCCATGGCGTGCCGCGGCGGCTGGTCGCGGCAGACGTACTGGAGGACGAGAACGTGAAGAACTTCAAGAAGGCCGCAGCCGTCACCATGATCGCGGGCGGCCTCCTCGCCGCCGGCGCGGGTGTCTCCTCGGCGCACGGCGGTGCGTCGGCGGAGGGCGAGGCCCTGAACTCGCCCGGCGTGGCCTCCGGGAACCTGATCCAGGCCCCGGTGCACGTCCCCGTGAACGTCGTGGGCAACACGGTCAACGTGATCGGCCTGCTCAACGGCGCGTTCGGCAACAGCGGCGTCAACGCCTGACCCGCCCGGACCTGCGGCCCCGCTTCCCCCCTCTCCCCTGGAAGCGGGGCCGTACCGGCATGTCGGTCGGGCGACCCCCGCGCGAGCCTCACCTCGCCGCCCCGCGGGCAGTCCTAGCGTGACCCGCATGACGAGGAACCGGGACATCGCCGGACGAACCGCCGCCGTGCTCTGCGCGGCGGCGGCCCTGACGGGACTGACGGCCGCACCGTCCGAGCGGCCCGGCCGCTTCGTCCACGTCGCGAACCTCCACTCCGACACCGTCTCGGTCGTCGACACCCGTTCCAACACGGTTGTGGACAGCGTTCCCGTCGGGGACGGACCCGACAGCGCTGCCCTCGCCCCCGACGGCTCCCGCCTCTACGTCACCAACTCCGCGGCGGACAGCGTGTCCGTGGTCGACACCCGCACCAGGACGGTCGTCGAAACCGTCGGAGTCGGGCACGAACCGAGCAGGGTGACGGTCTCCCCGGACAACAGGAACGTCTACGTGGCCAACGTCGGCGCGGGCACCGTGTCGGTGATCAGCACCCGCACCCTCGCCGTCACGGACACCATCGCCGTCGGCGAAGCACCCCTGGGCATGGCGGTGACACCCGACGGACGCACGCTGTACGTCGCCGATGCCGGCTCCGACAGCGTCTCGGTGATCCGCACCGACAGCGCAACGGTCACCGGCGCAGTCCCCGTCGGCGGCGGACCCACCGCCCTCGTCCTCACCCCCGACGGCCGTCACCTCTACGTCTCCAACCTGATCTCGGACGACGTGTCGGTGGTCGACACCCGGGCCCGAACGGAGACGGACCGCATCCCGGTCGGGGACCAGCCCGCGGGCATCGCAGTCCTACCGGACGGCAGCCGCGTCTACGTGGCCGACCTCGGGTCGGACGACGTATCGGTGATCAGCACCCGCAGCCGCACCGTCACGGACACCGTCGCCGTGGGCGACGGCCCCAACGGCCTCGCCGTCGCCCCGGACGGCCGCACCGTCCACGTCAGCAACTTCGACTCGGACACCCTTTCGGTGATCGACACCGGAACATCCCGGACCACGGCCACCATCCGGGTCGGCGACGGCCCGACCGGCGTCGCACATCGAGCCCCGCCGGGGGGCACCTCCCCGCGGTAGCCGGGTGAGCTCGAGGCGCGGGGCGCGGGACGGAGCCCCACCAAGGCCGGGAGCAGCCCGGAAGGCGACGGCCTAGTGCCGCTCCACCGCCGCGTTGTACGCCGCCACCAGCGCCCGCCGCGCAACCCGCTCCACCGGCCGCAGGGCCTCGGCCCGCGCCGCCATCTCGGAGGCGGCCACCGCACCCCCGTGCCCGCTCTCGTACGCCAGCGACACCATCAGGTCCACCCGCTGCGCCAGCGCCAGCACCCGCACCGCCCGGGGCGGATACCCCGGCGCCAGCGCGTCCTGTCCCGCCTCGGCCCGCGCCCGGTACGCCGACAGCGCCGCATCCGCCACCGGACCCGACCCCGCCACGTCCAGCCGGGTCAGTAGCACGGTCGCCTCGCGCAGCGCCTCCGCCAGCTCCCGCTCCGCCTCGCCGAGCGACGGCACGTCGGCCGGCGGTGCCTCCCGTACCGGCAGGCAGTGCCAGGTCACCGACACGTGCACGTCCCCGGCCGGCCCTGCCTCGGCCACCTCCGGCACCAGCCCCACCGCCGCCCCCACCGCGACGACGGCCTCCTCGGCCTCCAGCGCCCGCGCGTTGAACTCCGGCGGGCCGCTCAGCCCCAGCGGGTGCCCCGGCGCCGGCAGCGCCACCCGCAGCCCGCTCACCCCCAGCGCGCGGAGCCGGCCGAGCGCCAGCGTGAGTCCCACCGGACCCGACTCGCCCGGCAGACCCTCCACCCGGTGCACGGCGTCCTCGCCCACGATCGACATCGCGGCCTCGTCGGGCGAGACCAGACCTGCCAGCAGCGCGTTCCCCCAGGCGGCCAGCCGCCCTGAACGTGGTTCGAAAAGCATCCCCCCACTTTACGGATCACCACCCGCACCGGGCCCCGGCCCCGGACCCCATCCCGAGTGGCGTAGGTTTTCCCCTGGGGCTGCGTCTACCGGCGCACAGTGAACCGTGACTGCAAGGGGTGACAACACGCTCATGAGCGATGTTCTGGAGCTGGTGGACGTATCCGTGGTCCGCGAGGGCCGGGCTCTGGTGGACCAGGTCTCCTGGTCGGTGAAGGAGGGCGAGCGCTGGGTGATCCTCGGCCCCAACGGCGCCGGCAAGACCACACTGCTGAACCTCGCCTCCAGCTACCTCTTCCCCACCAAGGGCTCCGCCACCATCCTCGGCAGCACCCTCGGCAAGGTCGACGTCTTCGAGCTGCGCCCCCGCATCGGCATGGCCGGCATCGCGATGGCCGACAAGCTCCCGAAGCGGCAGACCGTCCTGCAGACCGTCCTCACCGCCGCCTACGGCATGACGGCGACCTGGCAGGAGGAGTACGAGGCGGTCGACGAGCAGCGCGCCCGCGCCTTCCTGGACCGGCTCGGCATGACCGAGTACCTCGACCGGAAGTTCGGCACCCTCTCCGAGGGCGAGCGCAAGCGCACGCTGATCGCCCGCGCGCTGATGACCGACCCCGAGCTGCTCCTCCTCGACGAGCCCGCCGCGGGCCTCGACCTCGGCGGCCGCGAGGACCTCGTACGCCGCCTCGGCCGCCTCGCCCGCGACCCGCTCGCCCCCTCCATGGTCATGGTCACGCACCACGTCGAGGAGATCGCCCCCGGCTTCACCCACGTCCTGATGATCCGCCAGGGCAAGGTCGTCACCGCCGGTCCCATCGACCTCGAACTGACCTCCCGCAACCTCTCGCTCTGCTTCGGCCTGCCCCTGGTCGTGGCGCGCAACGGGGCCGACCGCTGGACCGCCCAGGGCCTCCCGCTCGGCTGACAGCCCCTGATCCGGGCAACCGGCCCCGGTCACCCTCCGGGTACGGGCCCCCGCACCCTGTCCCGACCGCGCCCACCCGACCTACCATGACCACGTGGACATCGACGCGTGGGTGTGGTGGCTCATCGGCGCGGTCGGACTGGGCATCCCCCTGGTCCTGACCGCCATGCCGGAGTTCGGCATGTTCGCCGTCGGGGCGGTGGCGGCAGCCGTCACGGCGGCCCTCGGCGGGGGAGCGGTGGCCCAAGTCCTGGTCTTCGTGGTCGTGTCGGTCGCGCTCATCGCCGTCGTCCGGCCCATCGCCAACCGGCACCGCGACCAGCGCCCCCAACACCGCAGCGGCATCGACGCGTTGAGGGGCAGGACCGCCGTCGTCCTCGAACGCGTCGACGGCAGCGGCGGCCGTATCAAGCTCGCCGGCGAAGTCTGGTCCGCCCGCGCCCTCGACACGGACACCAGCTTCGAACCCGGCCAGTCCGTCGACGTGGTGGAGATCGACGGGGCGACCGCCGTCGTGATGTGAACAACCAGCCTGCTCGCGGCCCCCAGGTCTGCGAGACTCCGATCAACGGGGCAGCACAGACAGCCGGAAGGGCACGGGGAACCGCATGCAACCGATCATCATCGTCCTGATCATTCTGGTGGTTCTGGTCTTCATCGCACTGGTCAAGACGATCCAGGTGATCCCGCAGGCCAGCGCCGCCATCGTCGAGCGGTTCGGCCGCTACACCCGCACCCTCAACGCGGGCCTCAACATCGTCGTCCCGTTCATCGACTCGATCCGCAACCGGATCGACCTGCGCGAACAGGTCGTCCCCTTCCCGCCGCAGCCCGTCATCACCCAGGACAACCTCGTCGTCAACATCGACACCGTCATCTACTACCAGGTGACCGACGCCCGGGCGGCGACGTACGAGGTGGCCAGCTACATCCAGGCCATCGAGCAGCTCACCGTCACCACGCTGCGCAACATCATCGGCGGCATGGACCTGGAGCGGACCCTCACCTCCCGCGAGGAGATCAACGCCGCCCTGCGCGGAGTCCTCGACGAGGCCACCGGCAAGTGGGGCATCCGCGTCAACCGCGTCGAGCTCAAGGCCATCGAGCCGCCGACCTCCATCCAGGACTCGATGGAGAAGCAGATGCGCGCCGACCGCGACAAGCGCGCCGCGATCCTGCAGGCCGAGGGCGTCCGGCAGTCCGAGATCCTGCGCGCCGAGGGCGAGAAGCAGTCCTCCATCCTCCGCGCCGAGGGCGAGGCCAAGGCCGCCGCGCTCAAGGCCGAGGGTGAAGCACAGGCCATCCGTACGGTCTTCGAGTCCATCCACGCCGGCGACGCCGACCAGAAGCTCCTCGCCTACCAGTACCTGCAGATGCTCCCGAAGATCGCCGAAGGCGACGCCAACAAGCTCTGGATCGTGCCCAGCGAGATCGGCGACGCGCTCAAGGGCCTCTCCGGCGCCATGGGCAACTTCGGCCCCCTGGGCGGCGGTTCGGGCTTCAACCCGCAGGGCTCCGGCAAGGACGGCGGCGGCATCCCGGCGGCACGGGACAAGGACGGCGCCGAGCGCCGCGAGCAGCCCCCCATCGACTGACCCCGTACGCCCCTGATGCATGATCAGTGAGGCCCCTCGACCTTCATGGCGGGGAGGCGACTCACTCATGCAAAGGGGATGGCACAGTCCATGTCCATCTGGGAATCACTCGCGGTCCTCGCCGCCGGTGTCGGCGCGGGCACGATCAACACCATCGTCGGCTCCGGCACCCTCATCACCTTCCCGGTGCTGCTGGCCACCGGCCTGCCGCCGGTGACCGCCAACGTGTCCAACACCCTCGGCCTGGTGCCCGGTTCCATCAGCGGGGCCATCGGCTACCGCAAGGAACTCCAGGGGCAGCGCGCCCGCATCCTGCGACTCGGCTCGGTCTCCCTGGTCGGAGGACTCGCGGGCGCGGCCCTGCTCCTCGCCCTGCCGTCGGACTCCTTCGACACGATCGTGCCCGTACTGATCGGGCTGGCGCTCGTCCTCGTCGTCCTGCAGCCCCGGCTCGCCGCGGCCCTGCGCCGACGCCAGGAAGCCGCCGGAGGCGACACCGGCCACCCCGACGGCGGCCCGCTCCTGCTCGGCGGCATGCTGTTCTCCAGTGCCTACGGCGGCTACTTCGGCGCGGCCCAGGGCGTGCTCTACCTCGGCCTGATGGGCCTGCTGCTCCACGACGACCTGCAACGCATCAACGCCGTCAAGAACGTCATCGCCGCCCTCGTGAACGGCATCGCGGCCGTCTTCTTCCTCTTCGTCGCCGAGTTCGACTGGACGGCCGTGCTCCTCATCGCCGTCGGCTCGACGATCGGCGGCCAGATCGGCGCCAAGGTCGGCCGCCGTCTCCCGCCGACCGTCCTGCGCGGAGTCATCGTGACGGTCGGCATCCTCGCGATCGTCCAACTGCTGCTCCGCTGAGTGACGTAGCGGATCTACGTCACTCAGCGCAGACGTCTAGGCGGAACGCTCCAGCCACTCCGGGAGCCCCTCCTGCCCGGCCACCCCCAGCGCGAGGAGCATGGCGTCCGCCGGCGACGGTACGAAGGGCTTCCGCAGGAGCGGCATCCCCGCCTCCTCCGGAGTCCGGGCCGCTTTGCGGTGGTTGTCCTCGGCGCAGGAAGCCACCGTGTTCAGCCAGGTGTCCCCACCGCCCTGGGCCCTCGGCAGTACGTGGTCCACCGTGGTCGCGCGCCGGCCGCAGTACGCGCACCGGTGCTGGTCCCGGACCAGCACCCCCCTCCGCGACCAGGGAGCATGTCTTCGAAACGGCACCCTGACGTACCGGCAGAGCCTGATCACCCGGGGCATCGGGAGATCCATGGTGGCGGCGCGGACACGCAGATCGGGGTGCGACTGTTCGACGACGGCCTTGTCCTGGAGCACCAGGACCACGGCCCGGTTCAGCGTCACCGTCGACAGCGGCTCGAAGCTCGCATTCAGCACCAGCGTGTCCCGCATCTCGCCCACCTCCCGTGTGCAGGCCCGCGACCACCATGGCGGCAGGGCCCGGCACCACTCTGGCCGCGCGCGCCACGCGGGACAACGCAATAAAAATGCCCGGTCCCGGCCTTCTTTAGACCAGGACCGGGCAAACGCCGGGCGAACGATCAGCGCGCGGCGGGCGCCTCGTACTCGGCGACGAGCTGCGCACGCCCCAGCGCGTGGAACCGCAGATGGAAACCGACGACCGCCGGAGACGAGTCCTCGTCCGGGCCGAGCTGCTCGCGGTCCACCGCGTACACGGTGAACACGTAGCGGTGCCGCTCCCCGCGCGGCGGAGCCGCACCGCCGAAGTCCCGCGTCCCGTAGTCGTTCCGTGCGTGCACGGCGCCCTCCGGCAGACCGGGGAAGTCCCCGGTGCCCGCCCCGGCCGGCAGCTCCGTCACGGAAACGGGCAGGTCGAAGAGGACCCAGTGCCAGAACCCGCTGCCCGTCGGCGCGTCCGGGTCGAAGCAGGTGACGGCGAAGCTCTTCGTCCCCTCGGGGAAGCCCTCCCAGCGCAGCTGCGGCGAGACGTTCTTCCCCGTCAGGACCTGGGCGGCGTGCAGGTCGCCGCCGTGGGAGACGTCCTCGCTCGTCACGGTGAACCCGTGCACCTCAGGGTGGAAATCGTGGGGGAGCGGCGGCCTGTCACGTTCGGTCACGTCGAAACCTCCTGGTCGGAATCGGGAATCGCTGTAAACACGGAGCCTAGGCCTCCGACAAGATCGTTATTTACCCTGCGAGGCGTGAAACGTACAAGATCATCTACTTCCAGGCCGGTCGCTGCAGCCGCCTGCACGGCGACCGTGGCGACCGCCCCGAACTCGCCGACCGCGAGATCGGCATGGTCTACGAGGGCGGCGCCACCTTCTCCGCCGCGCACATCTACTTCAAGCGCTTCCACCCGGCCGACCTCGGGATCCCCGGCCAGACCCGGGGCGGCCCCGGGAACACCCAACAGGCACCGCTCCCCGGCCGGACCACCCCCGACAACACCCCCCAGGCCAACGACGCCTACCTCACCGGGAACACCACCCTCGAACCGGGCAGGTTCCGCCAGGCCCTGAAGCTCACCGGACCCGGCTCCTACGCGGACATCCCGTACACCCCGGCCATCGACCCGGGCACGGCCGACGCCACGTACTCCTTCCACTTCAAGCACCATCAGGACCCGGCCAACGCACCCCGCGTCCTGATGTGGGCCTACGGCCACGACGCCGTCAACCCGCAGGTCTGGATCCGCGCCCACCCCAAGGACAACAAGATCGTCGCCAGGGTCGAGGGGGAGAACGGCCACGCGGTGACCGCCACCGTCGAGACCCCGGCAGCCTTCGCCGACGGCGAGTGGCATTTCCTGAGCCTCGTCCGCGAGGGCAACGCCGTCCGCCTCACGGTCGACGACGCGCGCGCCACCACCACGGGCACCCTCACCGGCGCCCTCTCCACCGCCCACCGGGGCATCCGCCTGGGAGCCAAGCCCAACGACACGGCCCAGGACCCGCTGACCGGCTCCCTCGACGACTTCCGCATCTACAAGCGGGCCCTGACCGACGACCCGACCGCACCGAACGACGAGCTGGACAAGATCCGCGCGGCCGTTTCGGGCACCGGCAGCTACCCGGCCGGCGCATCCGTGTGGTGGAACATGGAGCACGGCACCGTCCAGATCCACGACATGTACAACCGTCCCCGGAACGGCCCGGCCACCCCGGACGGCACCGTCCACGGCAACAACGCCTACGTACGGGGGACCCCCGGCATCACCGGCACCGGAGGGAAGTGCGGCGGAGCCCTCGACCTCGACGGCGACGACAGCGTCGAGCTCCCCCCGACCGACTCCGAAGCCCTCGGCACCGCAGACTTCACCCTGGCCACCTGGGTCCGCTTCGACCCCGCGGCCCTCCCCCTCCCCTCCCCGCACCCGGATCCGGCCGGGCCGACCCCACCCCCGTCATCGCCTGGGCGTACGGCGTCGGCCCGACCGAACGCCAGCTGTGGCTGCGCGCCGACCCGCGCACCGGCCGGCTCGTCGGCCTCATCCAGACCGAGAACGCCACCACCGTGGCGAGCATCCCCGACAGCCCGTTCCGCACCGCCAAGGAGCAGTTCCACCACGTGGTGCTCAAGCGGGAGGCGGGCAGGCTGTCGCTGAGCATCGACGGCTCCCGGGCGAACGCCGTCGACGGAACCGAACCCCTGTCCTGCCCGCCGGCCCCGGTACCTGCCGCCCCGGCTCGCTCACGCACGGCGACGCCTTCAAGCTGACGGGCTTCCACCTCGGCGCCCGCCCCGACGGCTACGGACCGTCCCGCTTCAAGGGCTCGCTCGACGAGTTCACCCTCGTCCGCCGAGCCCTCTCGGACACCGAGACCACGGCCCTGCGGGCCGGCGACACCCTTCCCGCGACCGACCGCGCCACGGTGGCCCACCTCTCCTTCGAGAAGATCACCACCACGGGCTACGCCCGCATGTAGTCCCGCACCCGCGGACGAGGACGGGCCCCCGACGCCACCGGCGTCGTGGGCCCGTCCCTGTCGTCGCAGTTCCCCGCAGGTCAGAACCAGTTGCGCTGTGAGCCCACCGAGGCGATCCACTGGTTCAGGTACGCGGCCCAGTCCGTCCCCTGGTACGACTGCAGACCCACCTGGAAGCAGCGGTAGGTGTCGCTGCCCTCGCTGAACAGCCCGGGCTTCTTGTCCATCTCCAGGACGACGTCCATCTCCCGGCCGTCCGAGACGAAGGTCAGCTCGACCTGGTTCAGCCCCCGGTACTGCGACGGCGGCAGGAACTCGATCTCCTGGTAGAAGGGCAGCGTCTGCCGCGTCCCGCGGATGTGCCCCCGCTCCATGTCCGCGCTGCGGAAGGTGAAGCCGAGCTGGCGGAAGGCGTCCAGGATCGCCTGCTGCGCCGGCACAGGGTGCACGTTGATCGCGTCCAGGTCGCCCGCGTCCACCGCGCGCGCGATCTCCAGCTCGGTGCTGACCCCGATGTTCATGCCGTGCAGGTGCTGACCCGCGAAGTGGGTGATCGGCGTCTCCCAGGGGATCTCCAGCGCGAACGGCACTACGTGCAGTGCGCCGGCCTGCACCTGGAAGGCACCGCCGAGGCGCTGCTTGGTGAAGACGACGTCCTGCTTGTACTCCTGGTCACCGCCCTCGACCTCGACCCGCGCCTGCAGCCCGACGGACAGACCCTCGATCTGCTGCTCCACGGAGCCGCCCTGGATCCGTACCTCGCCCTGGACGATCCCGCCCGGAACGACGTTCGGCTCGGTGATGATCGTGT